>JBKQUS010000035.1:0-35096 GCA_052325505.1 Limisphaerales bacterium | reverse complement strand
TGTTGTTTAAAGGTCTTGTCAAACTTCTTCCGGTTGTTCTTGGATTGGATCACAGGTGCATTCATAGTTGCTTTGGCTTTCAATGTCTCTCTTTACCTGTGTCCGCTTTTTCGCGCAGGCCCAAAGTGCTGGACGCCAATTTTGAGGATTTCTTTCCGCAAAATTTGCGAGGGAAGAGTCAGAGGAACGCTCGACCTCACCCCGGCCCTCTCCTCCGAGGAGAGGGAGAATCGAACGCAACGCGCCGTGAGAATTTAAGTCTTTGACCGCACAAGAGTTTGACCACTATAAGAACAGTGCTGAGATGCACCGGGGAATAGTCGGGCTGCAATTGCAGGGTTGTTATTTTGGCAAAGGTGGGTTTAATTGTTGGCATGAAGAAGAATGCCGTCGTTGTGATTGATGCGGACATCATGAGTGGCGCACCGTGCTTTGCCGGCACTCGTGTTCCGGTGCGGGCCTTGCTGGATTACATTGAAGGCGGCGAAACGCTTGATGAGTTTCTGGAGCAATATCCCACGGTCTCACGCAAGCAGGCCGTGGCTTTTCTCGAGCAAAGCAGCGCGCGCCTGCTCGCCACCGCCTGAATGCGCATCCTGCTGGACGAATGTCTGCCGAAGGATTTGGCGCGCGAACTTCCCGGCCACATCGTCAAAACCGTTCCGCAGGCCGGCTGGGGCAGCGTCAGTAACGGCAGACTCCTTCGCCTCATCGCCGAGTCCGGCAAATTTGATGTCTTTCTGACCGTGGATAAACGGCTTCCGCAACAGAATCAAACCCTGTCGCGTCCTTTCGCGATTATCGTCTTGCGCGCCAAATCCAATCGAATGAAACACATTTTCCCCTTTGCACCGGAAATCCTGCGGCGCCTCGGCGAATTTCGGCCCGGCCGCGTCTATGTTTTGACGCAACCGGATTGAACTTTGCGCAAAGTCCTCACTCGCTCTGCCGCCAGTCCAACACTTTCAACTGCACAGAGCGCCGGCCTTTGTACTCGTTGATCTCCGCCGTCACGGCCAGATCAAATCTGCCATCGGGCCAGGACGCCCGGCCGGCATTCCACCAAACGGCCTCCAAGGTTTGTCTGCCATCCGTCACGCGGAACTTGACGTGCTGGCTGTCTTTGCCGATGCGCCGCGGGGCTTGTTGATGGCTCAAGCCGCGCACGGCCAGCCGGACCGGCGGATTCCCCTGCCCCGACGGCTCCAGTTGACCCAACTCTTCGAGGCGGGCCTCTGTCAAGCCAGCCAACTCAACCCCGGCGTCAATGAGCAGGGAGGGCCGCAATTGGTCCGGCTTCAAGGCTTGGCGGGCCAATTCATTCAAGCGCGCCCGAAAGAGATCGACCTTATCCGCCGCCACTGTCATGCCTGCCGCCATGGCATGGCCGCCATGCCGCACCAGTAAATCGTCACAACCGCGCAGGGCCGCCGCCAGATTAAAGCCGTTGATGCTGCGGCCTGAGCCGCGCCACAGCGCGCCGTCGCCGCCCAGGATGACGGTGGGACGGTAAAATTCCTGCAAAACGCGTGCCGCCACTATCCCAACCACGCCGATGTGCCACCCTGCCTGGCCCTCGACGATGGCAAAATCTTTTGCGCCGTCAAACCGCTTGCGCAGGGAGGTGAAGACTTCCTCGCAAATCCCGCGTTCGACCTCCTGCCGCTGGCGGTTGCTCTCGTCGAGGCAGCGCGCGATCGGCCCGGCTTCCTCCGCGGAACGCGCCAGCAGCAACCGCAGGGCTTGCTCCGCATTTTCCATCCGCCCGGCTGCATTCAGGCGCGGCGCCAATTGGAAGGCCACCTCATAGCCGCCCAACAGGGCCGGACATTTTGCCACGGCCTTCAATGCCAGAAGGCCGGGCCGTTGGGTGGCATTCAACCGCTCCAAACCGGCCGTGACGAAAATGCGGTTCTCGCCCTGCAAAGGGACCATATCGGCCAGCGTCCCCAGCGCCACCAAATCCAGGTGGTCACGCAGGTCCGGCTCGGCTGCGATTGCCAGGCCCCGTTCGCGCATTCGTTTCAACAGCGCGTGGACGAGTTTGAATGCCAGGCCCACGGAACACAGCTCGTGGAAAGCGGATCCGAGTTGCGGATCAACGAGCGCAACGGCGGCGGGCGGCGGCGTCGAGACTTGATGATGATCCAGCACGATGACGTCAATGCCCTTTTGCGCCAGGGCGGCGATGGTATCGCAAGCGGTCGAACCGCAATCGACCGCCAGCAGCAGCTTTGCGGGGAAATGTTCCAGACAACTTTTTACCGCCTCCTGGCTGAAGCCGTAACCTTCCTCAAACCGATGCGGCAGATAATGGGCCAGTTTCCATCCTGACGCCCCCAGCGTTTCAACCAGCAGGGCCGTGGCGGTGACACCATCGACATCGTAATCGCCAAAAATAACCAGCAACTCCCCGCGTTCGCGGGCGGCGAGCAAACGATCCACCGCCGCATCCATGTTGGGCAGCAGATAAGGATCGGCTAGATGCTTGAGGCGGGGTTGCAGGAACCGTGAAATCCCATCCGGATCGGACAACCCGCGATTGACAAGGCACTGGGCCAGCAAGAGGGAGATATTCGAAGCCTCCGACAATTGCGCGCACAAGGCGGGTTGCGGCTTCGCCGCTGTCCAATGAAATTTCATAGCGGTCGAAAAAATGACAAATGTCCAAGCACTGATGACCAATAAATGACGAAGCTCGAATGAAAAAGTATCGTCGTTGGGTCATTGAGGCATTGATTGGCCATCAGGATTTCGTCATTAGTCATTTTGCCCGGTAGAATTCGTACCCTATCGAAAGCGCAACCGAAAGCGCAATCATCGCGGCCACGACGGCAAGGGAGAGACCAGTCGGCACGTTCACCCACCGGGAGGCCAGCATTTTCAGCCCGACAAAGATCAACACCCCGGCCAGGCCAGCTTTCAAAAAGCGGAAATAGCGGATGGCGCCCGCCACCGCAAAATAGAGCGAGCGCATTCCCAAGATCGCAAAAATATTCGAGGTGAACACGATGAAGGGCTTCTGTGTCACGGCAAGGACCGCCGGAATGGAATCCACCGCGAAAATCAAATCAGCCGTCTCGACCATCAACAGCACCAGGGCCAGGGGCGTCCAGGCGCGGCGACCGTCCACCCAGGTCAGGAATCTGTCCCCGTCGAAACCGCCGGACACTGGAAGGAATTTCCGCGCCAAGCGGAGCACGGGATTGCTTTCGTGCCGAACGGCTGGTTGTTTTGAAAGGCCCCACTTGACGCCTGTAAAGATGAGGAAGGCCCCCAGCAGAAAGAGTGTCCACTGAAAAGCCTGGATCAACGTGACACCCAGGCCGATCATCATTCCGCGCAGGACAAGCGCGCCAAGAATGCCCTGGAACAGGAGGCGATGCTGATAGCGAGCGGGGACTGCGAAAAAGGTGAAAATAAGCGCAATAGCAGCAACGTTGTCCATCGAAAGTGAGAATTCAACGAAGTAGGCGGTGAGGAATTCGAGCGATTCTTCCGGGCCACGCCAAACGCGCAGGCCGCGCGTGAACAGAACGGCGAGGAAGAACCAGACCGCGCTCCAGAGCAGCGCTTCCCGGGATGTGACGACTCGGGTTGAGCGGTGGAAGAACCCCAAGTCCAGCGCCAAGAAAAGCAGGATGACGAGAATGAAACCCGCCCAATGCCAGATAGTGATCGAGACCGGCGCCGGCATGGCGGGCGCTAGGCGCGCGCAGGCGCGCCGGCAACCCCATCCATGGTCACTTGAGTCCCGCTCTTGGGCCGCTCGCCTTTATGCCACCACAGCACCACCGCGCTGGCGATGTAAATGCTGGAGTAGGTGCCGGTGATGATTCCCACAAGGAAGGTGAAAGCGAACCCGTTGATCGCACCGCCACCAAAGCAGTAAAGCGACAGAGTGGCCAGGAACACGGTGCCGGAGGTAATGATCGTCCGGCTCAGGGTCTGGCTGAGCGCGATGTTCATCACTTCTTTAAAGGTCCCGCGCACGCCCAGTTTGAGATCCTCACGGATACGATCAAAGATCACGATTTTGTCGTTGATGGAGAAACCAATGATGGTCAAAACGGCGGCCACGATTGGCGCGCTCAATTGCCGCCCCGAAAGGAAGAAGATGGCCATGGTCATCATGACATCGTGGATCACCGCCAGCACCGCTCCGCAGGAGAACGAGAACTCGTAGCGCAGTGCCACGTAGAGCAGAATCCCGAACAGGGAAAGAAATGAGGCGATAATGGCCGACTTCGTGATCTCTGTCCCGACCGTGGCTCCCACGCCCGCACTGCCGACGACATGAAAGCCGGCGGCGGGGAAGCTGCTGAACAAGGCGTTGGTCACGGCCCCGCCCTTGCCGAAAGGCGCGACGACTTCCAGCATGTCCTGCTCGGCGCCCTTTTGATATTGGATTTGCGTGTCGCCGACATTGGCCAGCGCGAGACGCAATTTGTCCACATCGATCTTTTCCTTGAACGACATGGTAACCGAATCGCCCCCTGCGAAATCAATGCCCAGGACGTTGCTACCCCGCACAAAAATCCCGTAAGACAGGCCAATCAAAGTGAAAGTCCATGACGCGACAAAAGCGTACCTGGCCCACTTCATGAAGTCCCAATTTGGAGTCTTGATGATGTGCAGCATGCCGATGCGAGTGAGCCAGCCGCGGGAAAGAAGGGCGTCAAAAATCAGGCGGGTCATGACCAAGCTGGTGAACAAGCTCAAGGCCACGCCGATGGTCAGGGTCACGCCGAACCCCTTGACGGGGCCGGTGCCGAGGTAAATCATGATGATCGCCGAGATCAGGGTGGTGGAGTGCGAATCAAAAATGGTGGTGAAAGCCCGGCTGTAGGCGGCGGAGATGGCGCCGCGCATCGACTTGCCCTGCCCCATCTCTTCGCGCAACCGCTCATAAATCAGCACGTTCGCATCGACGGCCATGCCGACGGTCAACACCACGCCGGCGATGCCCGGCAGAGTCAGGGTTGTGCCGATGGAGCACATGACCCCCAGCAAAATGATCAGGTTCAGGAGCATGGCCAGATCGGCGATGATGCCGCAGCGATGATAATAAAGGGCCATGAAAACCACCACGAACAGCGTGCCGTAGATGGCCGCGCGGATGCCGCTGCTGATGGAGTCCTTGCCCAGGGTCGGGTCCACCTGCCGCACTTCGTCGATATGGACCGGGGTTTCCAGCGGATTTTCCAGAACGTTGGCGATGGTTATCGCTTCGTTGATGTCCATTTGTCCTCCAGTGATCTGCCCGCGTCCGCCGCGAATAGGCCCGTTGATGCGCGGCGCGGTGTAAAGCTCGCCGTCCAACACAATGGCCAAAAGCTCGCCAACGTGGTCGGTCGTCACTTGGGCGAACTTCTCGGCGCCGACGCTGTCGAACTCAAAATCAATCTCCGGCGCGCCCATCTGGTCGCGGCTGGGATAGGCGCGCTTGATGTATTTGCCGGTCAGGCCGTTGGCCAGTTTCTTCTGCACCATGTACTTCTCCAGCGTGGTGGTGCCGTCCAGATTCTTCCTTTTCATGCTAAGCACCGCGTAGCCCGGCTCGATGACGCCCTCTTTGATCAAGGCATCGCTGTCCGGATGGACCATGCGGAATTCGAGGTAGGCCGCCTTCTGTATGTTCTTGCGCGCCTCGTCCTGCGCCGCCTGCGAAAGCCCCGGCAATTGAATCATGATGTGGTCGAAGCCAACCGGTTGGATGACCGGCTCGGCCACGCCGAGGTTGTCCACCCGATGCCGCAGCACTTCGGCCGCTTGCGAGACCAGGCGCAGCCGTTCATCGGACTTCATGGCGGTCTTGTTGCCGTTGGTATCCACATCGACCATGTGATTGGTGTCAAGGCTGACCAGGAACTGGGTGCCTCCCTGAAGGTCCAACCCCAGCTTGATCTTGCCCGCCGCTTTCTTCTGCAGGGCGTTCAGGACGGCATAAGTGGGATGCTCATCGCTGCGCGCGTCGATGTAGGGGAAATAGGGCCGGATGTCGTTGGTGCCAATCGCCGTCATCAAGTCGCCAAATTGCCGTTGCGGCTCGGGATTGGCTTTTTCCATCGCCTGGGCCTCGGCCACGATGCGATTGAAATTGGTATCCACCTTGGCCGGGTCGGCCTGGTCCTTGAAGTACTGGATCAGATCGCGGTTGGTCGGCGGATAGATTTCCCAAAACGACCAGGCGACGAGAAAGGCGATAAACGACCACCAAAATTTATGGTTCTTCATGAAGGATCAATTTTTTGTTTCGCTGGACTCGCCGCCGCGCTCCGTCACGTCCGCAACGGCGGACTTGAGGATTTCGAGCTTGGTGTCCGCTGAGCGGATGGAAACGCTTTTGTCCTTAATGGAAAGGACCACGCCGATAATGCCGCTCGCGGTGACGATTTTATCCCCGGTGCGCAAGGCCTTGAGCATGAGATCCTGTTCCTTGGCCTTTTTGCGCTGGGGGGCGATCATCAAAACCCACATGATGACGGCAAAAATCACCATCATCCCGATCATCTTGATGGCCGCGTTGGGGTCTTGCTGGGCCTGCTGCGCCAGCAGAGCGTTTAAGCCGTGTGAAGTCATAATTTTCAAATTGAGCCTCGCAGTCTATGGGGAAACCCCCGTTTTGCAAGCACAAGGTTGCGCCGACGGACGCAAAGGCGCAAGACCGCTTTTGCGCGGAATTCATTATTTGGCTCATCCGGCTTGATTCGCTCAAGAGGAGCCTCACTGGGGCAGCTCTCCGGTGGATATGCTAGCGGCGCGGCGCAAGGCTGCTCGTCAATCGTGCTTGAGAACAAACTGACGGATGCCGGAGGAGTCGAACGCCGCAGGGATATTCAAATCACCCGGGGCGTTTCCAGTGATCCTTAACGAGCCGTTTTCAATCTTGTAAATCGCATACACCATTTTGCCGACAGCATCTGCCGAAGGACATTCGGTGATGGTGCCGACCAATTGTTTGGGATCGGTGTTGTCCCGGAGCATGAATGTTCCTTTGCACCAGTCGTTGGAATCAGCGCCGTGGAACTCGACGGTTTGGCCTGAAAAGGTCATTGAAGCCAAGCCCTGCTGGCCGGGGGTTATTTCATTCCCATGCCATGCCCCTTCCAACACAGTCGAATGATTCCTGGACTGCGCGGGGCCTGCGGCTGCGGAGTTTGTTTTGGAAGGAGTCGAGCATCCCGCTACGAACAGGGCTGCCGTGAAGATGGGAATCAGAATTATTTTATTCATATAGACAACATCGCTCTCCAAGCATTGAAAGGAGTGAGCGCGGAAATATCAAGTGTTTACCGGCCTCTGGCGTCTGAATCGGCCGCTTTCACCCCGGCGCACTGAGGCGGCGAGGAAACGGCTGCGGCTTATTGCGCCGGGGAAAGGATGACGCTGCCGCTTTCGTTCGCGCCAAGGAAGCATCCCGCGCCAAGGTTCTGGTTCTGCAAAACAACGCCATTGACGGCAATGGGTTTGCCCGTCGCCGGATTCATCACGCTGCCCTTGAACTGGCCGGTTGAATTCTTGAAAGCCAGTGTGGCAGCGGCCTGATTGGCGGCAGATTGGCTGGTCGTCTCGATTTCCGGCCCGAGGCCGACTGGATCGACGAGGCCGGTCGAAAGGTCTCCATTGGTCAACACGAGCTGGCCCTGAGTAAAGCCTAGCAGCGGCAGGCCATTGGTGTACTGGTAAACCGATCCCATGGCCTCTGAGCTGTTGGTGAAGCCGCCGGGATAAAGTTTGGCGCTGGCTTCAGGCAGCTTGAACCAGCCGGTCTGGCCGCTAATGGCGCCGTCGTTGGTAAAGTTGAGCCAGCCGAGAATGGAGCCGTTGCCGGCATAAAGTGAAACATACAACGGCCACTGCCCTTCGCTGGAAATGATGCTCGTGGAGCTGACAGGTGTGCCGTCGCCCAGGGTCCCGCTAAAGGTGACGTTTCCCGTCTCGCTAACAATGACCGCGCCGAATCCATTGCCACCGGGCTGGGTGGAAGCATTCTCGCTGCCCGGAATGAGCAAAGTATATTTGCCGGCCTGCGGGGCGGGATTTGTCTTTGAATAAACGGCTACATCAGCCACCAAATCCGCCGTCCAGGCGCCGTCGCTGATCGTGCCGGTCAACGGACCGTTAGTCAGGCCCAATTGCAAGTCAACGGTGACGGGAGTCAATCCACGGCGCGGGATGGACTTGGAGGCCGCGCCGGTGACGGAGAATGCCCCAGATAACGAGAAGCTTCCTGCCCCGAGGCGAAGTCGCGCGCTGTAAGCCCCGGCTTTCGTCACGGTAGCGACAAAGGAGCCCGAGCTTTCTTCCGCGGCGTCATTAGTTACGTAGAACAGGCCGTGGTAGTTGCCTGCAACTGAGATGAACGGGTTGGGGATGAAGCTGGCTTGCAGCATCACATTAGATTCCACGAGAAAAGTGTACTTTGGCACGGACGCAACCAGAATGCCGTTGCTGGTCCAGCCGGCGAACACCGAGCCTTTGGCGGCCACGGCGGTGAGGGTGTATCTCTTGCCGGCTTGCAGGGCCTTGACGGTGCGACTTGGTGTCAGGGTCCCGTTGCCGCTAATGAGCAGAGTAAAGTTGGTATTGGCATTGGTCGTGGCCGGCGCGACGCCATTGGTGGTAACGGTCGGGATGGCACTGAAAGCCACGGCCACCGTGGTGTTGGCGGTAATCTTCTGCAAAAGACAGGTGGTGCCACCGGCTTGCGCCATCGCGCCATTCACCAGCCATTGAGTCACTTGATACCCGTTGCCCGGGGTGGCGGCAAACGTCAGATTGGCGCCTGCGGCAATGATTTGCGAACCGCTCGGACTGATGGTCCCGTTCTGCCCGGCGCTCGCAGTAACCGTATAAGTGACAGCGTTTGTAGCCGCGTTGGTCGCGGCCACAGTCGCCGCAAAGCAGGCCACGAGAGTAATATTAGTGGCCAGGGTAAAGCTGTAATTGGCCGACGCGCTTTGCACGATGACGTTCACCGTCCAATTGGTGAAGGTGTAACCACCATTGGCCGCCGCAGTCACCGTCACAACAGTGCCCGCCGCAAAATCGCCGCCGCCCGTGACGCTGCCGGCGCTGGCTGGATTGACCTGCGTCGCCACGGTGTAAGTGACCGGATTCGCGGTAAAGTTGGCCACGAGGGTGATATTGGTGGCCAAGGTAAAGCTGTAGCTGGGCGACATGCTCTGTACGATTCCGTCCACCGTCCAATTGGCAAACGTGTAACCATCATTGGCCGCCGCCGTCACTGTTACGGGCGTGCCTGCCGCAAAGCTGCCACCGCCCGTGACGCTGCCGGCGCCGGTTGGGCTGGTCTGGACGACCAACGTCTGCGACGTGTTCGGCACCGTGTATTCGATCTGGTTGGACGGCGGGCTTTCGTCATCGTTGGTGTCATACGCCACCACCTCGAAATAATTTGTGGATCCCGGCTCCAGTCCGGTCACGGTGCAAAGAGTGTTGGTGCCCGCGTCCAACAGGCTCTGGAAATTAGTCCCGTCAGTGTTGGAATACAGCATGTAACCGGCGACGTTGGCGCTGGGGCTGGGGCTCCAGGCGAGCGTGACACTTTGAGCGGCCAGCCGCAACGGACAAAGGGCCAACCCCAAGGTCATCACATAAATGAGAATCCCCCGGCGCGAGAGCGCTCGTATCAAACCATATATTCTATTGTCCATCCCCTCCTTAGCAGCAGCCCTGCCACCACCTTTTGCTGGGGCGGAGAAGAGTCAATTATAATGTTGTGGACGGGGCGCGTTGCCATTGCAAGTGATTTGCCTGCAACGCGTTGCGCAAATCGCCAGAGGCCGCGCTGACGGCTGTTCCCGTCAAGGTCATTTCAGGAAGCCACGCCGCGCGCGGCGGATTGGATGATTTCCGTACGTCGCCACTGTTCTTTTTGGACAAAAATCCCAAGGGCCGCAGCCGCGGAGTTTTTGCAGGTTTGCGAAAAAGACGGCCGCGCGGGCGGGCGGCTTCAATCCTCTGCCAGGGCGCGCCGGAGTCGGGAGGAGAGGATTTTTTGCGTGGGGACGTAGGCGGCGGCGAATTGGCGGCGATATTCCCCAAAAGTGCCCGCAGCCAGATGCGCCCGAATTTCCCGCATCACCTCGAGGTAAAAATGGGAGTTATGGACGCTGACCATGCGCAACCCAAGAATCTCGTTGACGTTGAGCAAATGCCGCAAATAGGCCCGGCTGAAATTGCGGCAGGCAAAACAGGCGCAATCATTTTCAATCGGCGCAAAATCCGACTTGACAGCGCCGCCCTTGATGCTGATGGTGCCGCGCCGCGTGAAAGCCGTGCCGTTGCGCGCCACGCGTGTCGGCAGGACGCAATCGAACAGGTCCACCCCGCGTGCCACCAATTCCACCATCTGCGCTGGAGTGCCCAAGCCCATAGCGTAGCGCGGCTGGCTGGCCGGCAGAAAGGGCTCGGTCAATTCCACCGCCTTCATCATTTCGTGCTCCGGTTCCCCCACGCTCACGCCGCCGATGGCGTAACCGTCAAATTCCATGGCGGTCAGCTCCCGGGCGCAACGCTCGCGCAGGGCGGCGTTGATCCCGCCCTGGACAATGCCGAAGACAATCTGTCCCCCGGCCCGCGGCTGCGCCCGGCACTCGCGTGCCCAATGCAGGGTGCGTTGCACGGCCTCTTGCGCCGCTTTGGGCGCGCAATCATGGGCCGGACATTCATCAAACGCCATGGCGATGTCCGAGCCTAGAACGCGCTGAATCTCCATCGCCTCCTTCGGCCCCAGGAACAGCGTCGAACCGTCCAGATGCGAACGAAACTCGACGCCGTGCGGCTTGATTTTTCGAATTTTCGCCAGGCTGAACACTTGAAATCCGCCGCTGTCGGTCAAAATCGGCCCCGGCCAGTTCATAAAGCGATGCAGGCCGCCCGCCGCCTTGATGATGTCCAAACCGGGCCGGATGTTGAGATGATAGGTGTTGCCCAAGAGGATCTGGGTGCCCATTTCGCGCAGTTCGCGTGGATCGAGCGCTTTGACGCTGCCCTGCGTGCCGACCGGCATGAAGGCGGGCGTCTCGATCACTCCACGCGTGGTGGTGAGGCGGCCGAGGCGGCCTTTCGAGGCCGAATCCGTAAGAAGCAAAGTAAACACCTGGGCTTATATTAGCGGTGGCGGACGCGGCGTCAATCGTGGCCGACCCGCCCCGCAAGATTTCCATCGAACTTTGCGCCTTGAACTTGCCGGAGGCCCGTTTTAGGATGCACCGCATTGTGAAAAGAATCTGTGTCATTGCCGTCGGAGCCTGTCTGGCGTTGGGCCTTGCAGCCCGCGCAGAAGTGGTCAGCGGCGTGAGCATCGTGGTCAATGACGACGTGATTACCCGCGGTGAAATCATGGACAAGGTGGCGCCCAGACTGCAAATGCTCTACTCGATGTATCCCAACGACGAGCAGCGGTTCGACGAGGAGAGAAGGAAGGTGTATGACCAGCAAGTCGAGGAACTGGTCGAGCGCAAGCTGATCCTGCATGAATTCACCGCGGGCGGCTACATGACCAACGTGCTGGAAGCGTTCATCGACGACCAGATCAAGAAGAACATTCAGAGGGATTATTACGGGGACCGGTCGCGCCTGATCAAAACACTCCAGGCCGAGGGCAGGACCTACGAGATGTACCGGCGCCAGGAACGCGAAAACTTTATTGTCAATTACATGGGCTACCAAAACGTGGACGCGCCCAAAAAGATCCTGATTTCGCCGCTGAAGATCGAACAATTTTACAAGAACCACCAGGAGGTCTTTAAAGTTGATGACCAGGTCAAGGTCCGCATGATCGTCATCAATCAGCCGCCGGACGGATCCCCGGGCGAGGCCAAAAGGACGGCGGACGAGATTCTCGCCAAAATCAACAGCGGCGTTCCATTCGCGGAAATGGCGTCCGTTTATACTTCAGGATCAAAACGGGCCGAGGGGGGCGAGCGCGGATGGGTTGATCGCAGCTATTTCAAATCGGAACTAGCCAAGGTCGCTTTTTCGCTGAAAGCCGGGCAGCACAGCGGCGTCATCGAGTTGCCGGAGGCCTGCTACATACTGATGGTGGAAGACGTGCGGCCCGCCCATATTAAATCTCTGGCCGAATCGCGGGATGACATCGAACGGACGCTGAAGACCCGGGAGAAGGACCGTTTGCACAAGCAATGGATCGAGCGGCTGAAAAGCAAGTCCTTCATCGAGTACTATTGATCCCATGACGGGCTGGATTGCCATATCGCTGGGGGACGTTACCGGCATTGGGCCGGAAGTGACGCTGAAGGCGCTGGCTGTGGAGGCGGCAACGGACGACACGCGCTACCTTCTGATCGGCGACGGCGGCCATGTCATGGCGCTGCATCAAAAGCTGGGGTTGAAATTTCCACTGCGGCCTTATTCAGAATTCGACGGGAAGGGCCACATTTTCCTGCACAATCCTTTGCGCGACCCGTTGCCGGCTGGTTTGGAGGCCGGATCGCCCGCCGCGGCGCGCGCCGCGCTGGCCTGGCTGACCGATGGCGCGCAACGGTGTTTGAGCCAGGAGGCGGATGCGTTGGTGACGGCGCCTTTGAACAAGCATGCCATTGTGCGCTCCGGCCAGCCCTTCATCGGCCAGACTGAATTCCTGTCCGAATTGGCCGGGACCAGCCGGACCGCGATGATGCTGCTGGGGCAGGATGAACGCGGGCGCTGGTTGCGCGTCGCGCTGGCCACCACGCATGTGCCGATCAAGCTGCTGGCTGCGCAGATGCGCGGCGATAAAATCCAACTGGCCATCGAACTGGCTGCCGCAGCCTGCCGCGATTTGGGCCTGCCCCGCAGCCGCATCGCCGTCTGCGGCCTCAACCCCCATGCCGGCGAAGGCGGAGAATTTGGCGACGAGGAGATAACGATCATCACGCCGGCGGTGGAAGCGGCGCGGCAGGAGGGAATTGATGTCGCCGGCCCGCTGCCGGCTGACGCTTTGTTCCATTATGCCTATCGCGGTGATTATGATGCCGTCGTGGCCATGTATCACGATCAGGGTTTGGGTCCGTTGAAAATGGTGGCGTTCGAGACGGGGGTGAACTGGACTTTGGGACTGCCTTTCGTGCGAACCTCGCCGGACCATGGGACGGCCTATGACATTGCAGGCCAAGGCAAAGCGAACGCCTCCAGCATGTGCGCCGCCATCCGCCTGGCCAAACAACTGGCCCGGAACCGTGCGGAAAAACCCATCCCCCGGTGACTTCTGCTCTTATTGTAGCCGCGGGCAAAAGCGCGCGGATGGGACGGGAAACGGACAAGCTGTTTTTGACCATCGCGGGGCGGCCTCTCGTGGCCCACACTTGGGGGCGCTTTGATGGTGCGCCTTTTATTGACGAAATCGTGCTTGTCGTCCGCGATGGCCGGCAGGGCGAGTTCGCCGCCCTGGCTGCCCAATATCATTTCGCCAAGCCGTTCCGCATCGTCGGCGGCGGCAAGGAACGGCAGGATTCTGTCTGGCAGGGTCTGCAACATCTAGCGCCGGAAGCAGAGATTGTGGCCATCCACGACGCCGCCCGCCCCTGCACCAGTCTGGCGCTGATTCAAGCAACGATTGAAGCCGCCCGCCAGGCCGGCGCCGCCACCGCCGCGCAACCGCTGACCGATACCGTCAAACTTTCCGACGACGGCAAATTCATTTCGCGCCATTTGGACCGTTCGCTGCTCTGGGCGGTGCAGACGCCGCAAACCTTTCGCGTTGAAGTCATCCGCCGCGCCCTGGCCAAAGTGCGTGAGAAGGGATTGCAAGTGACCGACGACACCGCCGCGTGCGAATTAATAGGTCAGCCAGTCCGGCTCCTCCTCGGCATGGAGCCAAACCCCAAGGTGACTGTTCCCGACGACGTGCCTTATGTGGAAATGCTGCTCAACCGCTCAAATCAAGCCCGCCCATTTCCGGCCAATCCAGTAGATAGTCAATAATAACAAAATGATGCCGCCCCAGGCTGGCTCGCTCCACAGGCGCACCCGCTGTTCGATCGGTTGCGGTTCGGGCAGGAGCGAAATCTGGTTGATGATTTTGTCCAAGTCATCCGCGGAGACACTCGCGCCGCGCGTCATGGCGGCGATTTCCCGCAAAACCTGGGCGTTGACCGGCTGCCCCTGCTTCTCGATCTGCGGCCGGGCCACGAGCAGTTCCGTGTCCAATCGGCGGCCCTGCGGCCCGGCGGTAATTTCCACTTTGTATTTTCCGGCTTCCTGCGCGGTGAAACTGGATTTGAACACCCCCCACCCTCCTTCCAGTTGCGCAAATTCCAAACGCTCCGCGCGTCCGCCGGGCGACGTCACTTTGCCGATGACCGGTCCCTTGTCGATGGGAAACCCGGATGGATCCAGGACCGTGCTTTGCAGGAAAACAGTGTCGCCAGCTTCCGGCGTCTCGGGGCTGTAGCTCAAGCGCATGCCGTCCTTCTCCGAAAGATGGCGCTGGTGAGCCATCCAACGCACCACCTGCCCCCAGAAACGGTAATGAAACTTGTCCTCCACGCCGCGCCGCCAGCGCCAGGCGCTGTCCGTGCCGAGAAAGAGGACTTTGCCGTTTCCCGCCGGGCGCGTGACCAGCAGCGGCATGCGCCCCCATGAATTGCGCAGGTCCGAATGCACCGCCAGAACCTCCGAGCCGGGTCGACTCTTTTCCACCGAGGCCGACCAAAAGAAGCCGGGCAGTTGCTTCCAGAGTTCGTCGTTCCGGTCTTCGTCCGAATCGAAACGCGTCAGCCAGTGTCGTTTGCCGACGCTGGTCAGGATGAGTTGGGATTCGTTTTGCAATCCAATGCCGTCCGGTTTGGCCGCGTCCAGTTCGACAGGATACAAATCCTTGAGCGGGCTATTAAGAAAAGTCAGTTCGCGTCCGCGGCGGCCGGGGACAAAGACCAAACCGCTGCCCTGCTGCTCGACCAAGCCCTTGAGCAGTTCAGCATCATGGTCGGTCAGTTCGTCCTGGCCGATGCCGATATCGCCCAGGAACACGACGTCGTAGGGCGACATTTCCTCTTTGCTGTCAGGAAAAGTCATGATGTAATTACCGCCTACAGTGGGGCCGAGGTCCGGCCGGAGCAAAAGGCAGTGCAAGTCCACGCCCGGATCGCGGGCCAGCGCGTTGCGCAAATACCGATATTCCCATCGCGGCAACGAATCCACCACCAGGACTTTGAGCTTTTCCACGCGGATCGAAATGTGAAACGTCTGTTCATTGTTGTCCGCGATGGCTTCATCCGGTTCCACGGGCAACTGGAGGGTTTCTGTCATCTCCCCCACCGCGCGCGGCGACCAGAGGATGGCATCCTCCAACTCGTCGCTGGGCGGGATGGTGATCTTCTTTGACGCCGCCTCGCCACTTTCGTCCACGATCGAGACGCTGGTTTTGACCTCGCGCGGCAAATGGCTCGTGACTTTGAAAGGAATGGCGATTTCCTCCCCCAACAGCCCGTAAGCGGGAGCCGACACCTTCTCCAACGCCAAATCCGGCAGCGGCGTTTCACGGCCCACCGCCACGGTGAAGACGGGAATGTTCTGCTCCCGATACTGCGTCGCCGCGCCCAAGGGTGATTTGCCCATGTTCCAATCGCCATCGCTCAACAGCAGAACTGCCTTGAGATTCCTGAAGCGGTGAAAGGCGTTCTCCAGCGCCTCGTCGAGATCGGTGCCGTTGATGGCGTTCTGATTGGTGGAAGGAACGGCGAAAGATTCCACCGTGACCTTCGCCCTGTTCCGCAGGGGCGCCCAGAATATGCGCTGGAGTTGTTGGTTCAGCCATTCCCCGCGGCTCATCACGGTGTTCGAGACCACCAAGTCGCGCGTTTTCATGCTGTCGGAGCCGTCGGTGAGTATGGCGATTTCCGGGGTGGCGCTGCGCTGCAAGTGTTGTACATATTCCGGCCGCAACAACGTCAGCACAAGCAGCGTAATCAGAATAAAGCGTAACGATTCCAGTTTTCCGGCCACGCGGCGGTTGCCGCTACGGCGCCAGTTGGCATAACAAAGCCAGGCCGCGCCCAGCCAAACGGCCAGGGCCGGTATGATCACCGAAAGGGGGGCGGCAACTGAAAACCGGTTCATGCCGCCTGTTCCTCCGGCTGCGAAGTCTTCCATGGCGGCGATCCCGCGCGAGAGGCCGCCGGGCGTGCCGGCAAAATCAAGATGCCTTCGACGATCAGAAACAGCAGCATGGCAAAGAGGAAGAACCGCCAGATTTCTCCCTGCAACTGGCCCGTTTCAACATGGCGCTCCTGCAACGTTTGCACGGGCAGATCGCCGAAGAGTTTCCGCGCTTCGTCCGGTTCAACCAGGTCCGGATCATCCTCAGCCGGGGAGCGATTGACCGCCAGAAACCGGTTGCCGGCCCGATAAACACCCGCTTGGGTGCGAATGTCTTTAGCCACGGCGGAATCCACTGAAACCCAAGGCAGGCTTTGATCGGCCAGGCTTAATTCACCGCAGGTGGCGGAAGAAACCTGTTGCATCCTGCGCGCACCCGCCTGCAACATCCGTTGCAACATCGGCACCAGCACGGGGCCGTCGCCCAAACTTGACCAGCCCGGATCCGGCAGCGACGCGCAGAAGTAGATTTCGCCTTTGCCCAAACTTTGCCGGACCAAGAAGGCCGTGCCATCGTCGAAGGAGGCGAGAATGTCCTTGTGGCCCGTCAGGGACTGGCGGCGTTGGAACTCGGTCTGACCGAGGGGAAGGCTGATGCGCTCGTCGCTTTTGGCCAACGGCCCTTCGTCCTCGGCCCAACGCAAAATCCGAAACCCTTCGGCGGTCTCGGCCTGTTCAACGCCGCCCCAGCCCATGCCGATGAACCGTCCCGCGTCCGGTTGGCCGGGCGGAAAGAAAATCACCACGCCTCCAGACGCCGCGAATGTTTGCACTTGATCGGCCTCCGCTCCTGAAGGCAACGGAGCCTGCCAGACCAGCAGTGACAGGCCCTGGAGGTCGGCGGCGGCAAAGGCGGCGGGTGAAATCAACGCCGCGGGCCGCCCGCTGCGCGCGGCGGCGGCGAACTCCAGACAGCGAGCCGGCGCCGCATCGCCACTGACCACGGTGGCCAGCAACGGCATGTCCGCGCCATAGACAAAGTAGGCGGTGTTATCACGCTCGTTGGCATCGGCCGGCAGGCTGAAACTGCCCCACCCGCCTTCGCGGCGCGCGCCGAGGTCAATGGTGTGCCGCCAGCGCAGGCTTTGCCCCTCCATGGCCACATCGCTCTCCGATCTTTCGCCGTTCAGAGTCAAAGTAACGGGGATGGACGCGGCGGAGTTGCGATTGCGCTGAAGATCGAGCACAAATTGCAATTCCGATTTGTCCCCGCGCGGACGCCGCAACATTTCTTTGATCGAGATCGAGGCATTGGCCTCGGACGGCTGGTTCATGGCCAGCAGCCGCACGCGAACTCTCTGGGAAAGCCCGCCCAGCCGGGCGATGACATCCTTCCAACGCGGGTCCTCCGGCAGCCAGTTACTGCGCTGTCCGTCGGAGGCCAGCCAGATTTCAGCGGTGCCGGCCCGATTCTCGATCAGCCAGTCGAAGGCCGTCCGCAACAGGGCCGGAATGTCCGCGGCGGTGTCCGTCGGCTGTGTCAACGACAATTGGTTCAGCGTGGAGGCCCGGGTGATTTCCTGCGGGGAGCGCGTGGCGCTGTCAATCAAAACAATGTGGCTGGTGTCCTCGTATTCCCGGGCCGCCTGGGCCAGCAACTGGATGCCCTGCTGTCGTTTGGTGGTTGCGCCGCCCCGGGTTTCCATGCTGGCCGAGCGGTCCAGCAGAATCAGGATCGTTCCCGGCGCGGGCGAAAAGGCCCAGCCCAGCCAGCCGCCTGCCAGGGGGCGGGCCAAAAAAAGAACGAGCATGGCCACCGCCAGCACGCGGCAGAGCAGGATTAAAAACTGGCGCAGCCGGGCGTGGCTGACCGAATTCCGCGTGGCCGAAACCAGGAACTGCATGGCCGCCCACGGTTTGGGCCGATGCCGCATGCGATTGAGCAGATGAATGATCACCGGCGCCAGGATCAGCGGCAGCCCGAACAAAACCATTGGCTGGAGGAAAATCATGCTCCGGCATCAATCATTTCCCCATCCCCTGCGCCCGCTCGACCAGAAAATCCGCCACCACCCGCTCATAACTCTGATCGGTAATGACTTGCCGGTAATCGGTCCCGAATTCGTGGCACCCTTCGCGCATTTGGTCCAGGAACGTTTGCAGTTGCCGCAGATATTCGTCCCGGATGATGGAAGGCTCGGTCACAATGTTCAGCGAGCTTTCCAGATCGACGAACCGCACCGGACGGTCGAATTGAAAATTCATTTCCGCGCGGTCCAAAAGATGAAAGAGCGCCAGATCATGCTTTTGGAACCGGAGATGTTGAAAGCAATTCAGCAGCGGTTCCAGGCCGCAAAAAAAATCCGAGATGACAATGACCAGCGCGCGGCGACGCACTTTCTCCGCCAAATCGTGCAGGGCCGCGACCAGGCCGGTCGGGCCGCGCGGCTGCGCCTTTTCCAGCGTTTCAAAAATTAACTTCAAGTGCGCTGGATTGCGGCGCGGCGGGACTTCAGCAAAAGTCTTCCGGCCGGAGCAGACCAAGCCGACGGCGTCGCCCTGGTGGACGGTGATATAAGCGAGCGTGGCCGCCAGGCGCCGGGCGTAATCCAGCTTCGTCCCGGCCGCCCCGCCAAATCTCATCGAGCCGCTGCAATCCAGCACGAAGTAACAGCGCAAGTTCGTTTCCGCCTCGTACTCCTTCATGTAAAAGCGGTCCGTCCGCGCAAAGACACGCCAATCCAGCCTGCGAATGTCGTCGCCCGGAACATAATTGCGGTATTCGGCAAACTCGACGCTGGACCCGCGATGCGGGCTTTTATGAAGTCCGGAGACGGCGCCTTCCATGGGTGAGCGGGCCAGGAACGTGAGGTGCATCAAGCGGTTGAGCACCGCCGAGTCGAGCAATTGGGTTTCCTCAGCCACGGCCTTCTTCTCCGCCAATCTCCTCCAGCAACCGCGTGATGATCTCCGGGCTGCCCACCCCTTCGGACTGCGCCTGGAAGTTGGTCAGGATGCGGTGCGTCAGGACAGGCGCGGCCACGGCGGTCAAGTCCTCCATGCGCACCAAATAGCTGCCGCGCAACACTGCCCGCGCCTTGGCCCCCCGCACCAGGTATTGCACCGCGCGCGGTCCTGCTCCCCAGGTCACCCATTTCTTGATCCATTCCGGCGACTGTTCCGAGCGCGGGCGCGTGCGGCGCACCAGATCGACGGCCAGATTATAAATGTGGTCGGGCACCGGCACGCGCTGCACGATTTCCTGGTAGGCCCCAATCTGATCGCCATTGATCAATTTTGTCAAAGTGGGCGGCGGCGCGCCCGTCGTCTCGCGGGCAATGCGCTGTTCTTCATCCCGATTCGGATAATCCACATGGATGAAAAACATGAAACGGTCCAGTTGCGCCTCGGGCAGCGGATAGGTCCCCTCCTGTTCGATGGGATTCTGCGTGGCTAGGACAAAAAAAGGCGCGGGCAATGGGAAGAACCGCCCGGCCACCGTCACCCGATGCTCCTGCATGGCTTCCAGGAGGGCTGATTGCGTCTTGGGCGGCGTGCGATTGATTTCATCCGCCAAAACGATGTTGGCAAAAATCGGCCCCTTGACAAAAACAAACGCCCGCCGGCCCGGCTGGTCCGTTTCCTGGAGAATATCGGTGCCGGTGATGTCCGAGGGCATCAAATCCGGCGTAAATTGGATGCGGTTGAATTGAAGGGACATCGCCTGGGCCAGCGAATTGACGATGGTAGTCTTGGCCAGACCCGGCACCCCCATAAGCAACCCATGGCCGCGCGCCAAAACGCAGATCAGCAATTGTTCAATGACGTTGTCCTGGCCGATGATCACCCGGGCCAGCTCGCGGCGCAGCTTCTCATAATCCTCGCGTAATTCATCAATGGCCGCGACGTCGCCATGCGACAGCGCGAACGCGGCCGAAGCCGCGGCGGAAGAGGGATGATTGGCCGTCGTTTGTTCGATCATAAATATGCCCAGTGAAGGCACGACAATGTAACAGGTCAATGCTGGAATGCAAAGAAACCGCTCGGATCATTGGGATTTCGTCACGCGTCATTTTTCCCGATGGAGCGAGCCTCGCACGCCGGTGGCCGCAGAAGCGGCTATTTCACGACAGTTACCCTGTTTTTCACCGGAACATCGCTCGTAGTGAAGGTGATGAATCCAATGACGCTGTAGTGATGGTTATAGGCCTTTCCGATCATCGGCCCGCTGGAATAAACGTGCTTTCCTCCGTGCGTCTCGTAAGCCAGCAACGCCAGCTTGGCCAGGGAATATTGTTTCTCGGATGTATAGAACGCCAACTCCGGGATGGAGACCGCCCCGGCCAGAGGCACCGGCACCCCGGCGCTCGGCATTCCCACCAAAGTGCTCGCCGCGTCTATCGAAAGCGCCCCGCTCCGCGCCTCGATGACGATGTCGCTGTTGGTTTCGTTCCTGACCAGCAATGCTCCCGCGCGGCTAAGGGCGTCGCGGATGCTCCCGATGGCGTACTTCGAATCGTAGCTGTCGAAGTTGCTCGCGTCCAAAAACACCTTTTTGCCCCTGAACATCGAAAAATTCGTGGACGTAATCGCGCGATCTGCCGCCGTGCTCAACAGGAGCTGTTCCGTGGCGGAACGTTGCGGCGCGGTCAAAATCGTCTGCGTGCAACCCCCGCCGGCCAGCAAGGCCGCCGCAAGCACCGCCGCGCCCAGCGGAATTTTCCCGTCGCGCCAAACACGCGTCACGCTGTCAATTAGTCTGCTTGTTTGAACCTCCAAAACATTCATCACAGAAGCCATTGTGTCAGAATCGACCGTGCAACGCATCTAAAATTCAAAAAAATCAAGGGCTTTGGAAAGCTTGCAGAAACGCTTAAAATATGGCACTTTTACTGGCATGCGTTTGAGTTTTAGCGGAGCGGTTTTTGCGCTTCTTTTGGCCTTTGTCCCCCCCGACGTTTCTGCGCAAGGTACTTATTCCAAAATCGAAGCATCATTCAACATCACCAGCCTGGCCACCGACCCGTTTGATTACACGGTCACTGACGTGCGTGTGCATGTTTTGCAGCCGGACAATTCCACCGTCTCGCTGCCCGCGTTTTTTGATGGCGGCACGACCTGGCGCGTGCGCCACACGCCGACCATGGCCGGCACTTATACCATTGGCAGTATCACTTTGAATGGTTCGACGCTTTCCGTCAGCAATCTGCAATCAGGCTCATGGATTGTGGCCGGTCCCCCGACCGGCGCTGGCTTCATTCGCGTTGACCCGTCCAATCCGCGACGCTTCATCACCAGCAACGGCAAGCGTTTCTTTCCCCGGGGCGAAGACGTGGCCTGGGACGTCACCGACAGCCAGGGCATGCACAATGTGACGAATATATTTTGGAAGATGGGCGCAGCCCACGAAAACTGGTCGCGTGTCTGGATGGATCATTGGGATGGGAAGAATCTCGATTGGCCGCCGTATGGCCCAACCCTGCCACTGGGTCAACTGAACCTGACCGTGGCGCAAAAGTGGGACGGCATTGTCGCTGCCGCGGAACAGGCCGGCATTCATTTTCAAATGACGCTGCAGCATCACGGCCAATATTCCACAACAGTCGATCCGAATTGGGCGGAGAATCCCTACGACGTGACCAACGACATCGGCAGTACCAACGGCTTCATGACCAACCCGGTGCAATTCTTCACCAACACGACAGCCATTTCATTAACCGAACGCAAGCTGCGTTATGCGGTGGCGCGCTGGGGCTATTCGACCTCCATCATGGCCTGGGAACTTTTCAATGAGGTGCAATACACCGATGCCGGACAGACCGGCCAATGGGGCATTATTCAGCAGTGGCACGACCTGATGGCGCCCTTCCTCCGGTCGCAAGACCATTACCAGCATCTCATCACCACCAGTTCGGACCTGACGGAGCCGATTTGGGACGATTGCGACTATTACACGCATCACGATTATCCCAGCGACGTTATCAGCGGGCTGGAAGACGCGCCGGACATCAGCTCCAACCAGCCAGTCAGGCCGGACTTCGGCTCTGAATGCGGGACCAATGATGTTCCCAAACTCGGAGTGGATGCGCCGTTGTGGGCCGGCCTCATGAATGGACAATCGGGCAACGAAGAGCCTTGGTGGTGGGACAGCATGGACGCGGAGAATGATTACGTCTATTTCCGCGCCACGAGTGATTTTGTGACGCTGTCCGGGTTGGGTGACCAAAACGTCATGAACAAATCCGCCCCGCTGACGACCGGCGGCGCGGACGGCCCGCTGATATTTGCGCCCGGTGCCGATTGGGGAACGGAGACACAGGATACATTCATCGTTGGAGACACCGCGCCGGACGGAATCGCGTCGGCGCCCAGTTTCTTGCAGGGCGATTATCATCTCTCCATGACACCGAACGGTTACACCTTTGACGTGGATTACCCCCAGTCCGGAACCTTCTCCGTGCAAGTGCTTGAGATTGCCGCTTCCGGCGCGGGTCTTGAGATTTTTCTCGATGGCAGTTTGAAGACCAACATCGCTTTCCCCTCCTACGGCGTCGATACTTCCACCAATTTTACCGCCTCCATTCCGGTCTCCGCAGGCTCGCACAGCATCAACATCTTCAATCCCGGTCTGGATTGGATTGATCTCGGCAACATCACGCTTGACCCCTACGTGCCCGCGCTCGCAACTTATGCGGTGGGCAATTCCAGCTTTAACGCAACTTGGGTGTGGAATGTCACGAATGTATTCAATACGAATGCCAATGCCGCGGTCGCGGGCACGGTGCAGGTCGCCGGATTGAATAACGGAACTTACTCCGCGACTTGGTGGGACACGTTCGCAGGCGTGCCCATCAGCAATTTCACCTTTACAGTCTCCAGCACCAATACCCCGGCGACATTGAACACCCCGGCCATTTTGCGTTCAGCCGCGCTCTACGTTGGACTTCCTCCACAGGCCAATGTCATCGCGCCCGCCCTGGCCCAAACCCTCGGCACCAACTCGCCCCTGCTCACCGTGCCACTGACGATTACCAATGGCGGGGGCTTGCCGTTGGGCTATTCGCTTTGCGTCACGAACGCCAGTCCGGTGGCCTACAGCGCCATCAATTCCACCCAGCCCGGCGGCCCGGCCTATACCTGGAAGGACTATTCCGGAATTGGGGTGGACATCAGTTCGAATTTCACCGCGCTGGCCCCTCCGAAAACCGCGCGGGACGAAGGCATTGCCGGACCCATCAACATTGGGTTTGCCTTCCCGTATTTCACCAACTCGTACACGCAGCTTTACGTTTCCCCGAATGGCTTTGTCGCATTCAGTCCTTTCCAGGGCGACACTTCGATGAATACTTCTCTCCCAAATGTTTCCTCACCCCTCAATTCCATTGCCTTTTTATGGCAAGATTTGAACATCACGACTTCCGGCCACGTTTATACCTTCACTGATGCTGTCAATGGAACCTTCACCTTGCAATTCCAGAATGTGTTTTACAAAGGAACGACATCCACCCTTGATTGCGAGCTTGTCCTTAAAACAACTGGCGAAATCCTGATGGCGTACCAGTACCTGCCGTTGTCCAATACATGCACCGTCGGCGTGCAGAATTCCGATGGCACTCAAGGATCCACCGTGGCCTTCGATCAAAACTACTTGCAACCGAATTTTGCCCTGCTCTTGACACCCTCTCCCTGGCTTCGCTTCGATGGCAACGCGGGTTATGTGCCCGGCTACAACTCAAATATCGTGAACGTTTCATTCAATCCGGCCGGACTTTCGTATGGGAATTACGCCGCCACCATTCTGGTTCAAACTCTCGATACAAACCATCCGCTGTTCACTTTGCCGGTTTCACTCGACATCGCACCGATTGCGACCTGGCGCCAGACGTGGTTTGGGATGGCGCAAAATACCGGCAATGCAGCCAATACTGCCGACCCGGCCAACGATGGCATCGCAAATATTTTTGCCTACGCCTTTGGCCTTGATCCGCTCGTGTCAAACCCGGATCCAATTTCCACGAAGCTGGCTGGCGGTTACCTGGAAGTCATTTTCAAACGTCCGCATCCTGCTCCCACCGACATCAGTTACGTCCCTGAAGTGACGGGGAACCTGGCCTCCGGCCCCTGGAGTTCCGGACCGGCCCTCACTTCACAAACCGTCACCAACAACGGCGACGGCACCGAAACCGTCACCGTGACCGACCTCGCGCCGGTCAACTCGACGCCGATGCATTTCATGCAGATTTTGATCGAGCCGCAATAAATCCAGAACGTTTGCAACTGCGCAATCCACGGCGTTTTTGGTGGAATTTCAGAATTGCGTCTTGAACTTTGGCGGCAAATTGGTTCTGCTTGACGGGCGGGCGGGCAGGCCCAAGCCGCCACGCAAAACGAAACAGTTGCGGCACGCATGTTTTAGCAATGAATAATACGCTGGTTATTGTTCCGACCTATAATGAAAGGGAGAACCTGCCCAAACTGGCCGAGCGCATGGCCAAATTGCCCATCTCCGTCGATCTGCTGCTGGTGGACGGCAATTCCACCGACGGCACGGCCCAAATCGCCGATCAATTGGCCGCGAAAAATCCGTCCATCCATGTGTTGCATGAGACCGCGAAAAGCGGCCTGGGACGGGCCTATCTCGCCGGCTTCGCCTGGGCTTTGCAGCGTCAATACGAATTCATCATGGAGATGGACAGCGACTTGTCCCACGATCCGGATGATATCCCCCGGTTTATCAAGGCGGCGGAAAATGCGGATCTGGTTTTGGGTTCCCGCTATTGCAACGGCATTCGCATTCTTAACTGGCCGTTGAAGCGCTTGTTGCTTAGCATGGGCGCGGCCCACTACGTGCAAGTTATCACCGGCATGCCGTTCACCGACCCGACCGGAGGGTTCAAATGCTTCCGCCGGCGCGCCCTCCAAGCCGTAGGCTTGGATACCGTCCGCTCCCGGGGTTACAGCATCCAGCTCGAGCTGACCCATAAAGTTTGGCAGGCGGGCCTGAAGATCGTCGAGGTGCCGATTGTGTTTACCGAGCGCATTGAGGGCGTCTCGAAAATGTCCGGGGAAATTTTCTGGGAATCGCTGGCCCTCGTTTGGAAGCTCTGGATCGGCTGCGGCTTCCGCAGGTCGCCCAAGGTCAACACGAGCCAAAGCCCCGTCAAATAAGACAATACCGCCTTTCGCAATCGCCTGATTTAGCTTAACATAGGCGTTATGGATTTGAGAGAGCAAATGACGCAATTGGGCCGCCAAGCCAAGGCGGCTTCCCGTCAACTGGCCCGGCTGTCCACCGACCAGAAGAACGGCTGCCTCCTGGCCATGGCCGTCGCGCTCGAACAGGGCCGCGAAGCCATCCAAGAGGCCAACACCAGCGATATGGAAGCCGCCGCCAAAAGCGGCCTTTCCAACGCCATGCTGGATCGCCTCAAGCTGGACGACAAACGCATCGCCTCCATGGCCCGGGGCTTGCGCGAAGTGGCCGCCCTGCCCGACCCGGTGGGCCGCGTACTGGACGATAGGACGCGCCCCAATGGATTGCGTTTGCAGAAAATTGCCACGCCCATCGGCGTGGTCGTCATCATTTACGAATCGCGCCCCAACGTCACGGCGGACGCGGCCGGCCTCTGTTTCAAAGCCGGCAACGCCTCCATCCTGCGCGGCGGCCGGGAAGCCATCCAGTCCAATCAAATCATCGCGCAGACGATGACCAACGCCGCCAGCGCGCACCTGCCCGAATTCCCCCGCCACGCCATTCAGGTGGTGGAAACGACCAATCGCGATGCCATCCGGGAATTGCTCGCCTTGACGCAATACGTGGATTTGTGCATGCCGCGCGGCGGAGAGCAATTGATTCGCGCCGTGGCCGATTGTTCCAAGGTGCCCGTCATCAAACATTACAAGGGCGTCTGTCATGTCTATGTCGATGCCCAGGCGGACCTGAAAATGGCCGAGGACATCGCCTTCAACGCCAAATGCCAGCGCCCCGCCGTCTGCAACGCCATGGAGACGTTGCTGGTCGATCGCACGATTGCCGGGCAGTTTCTGCCCTCAATGGCCCGGCGGCTGAATGAAAAAAAGGTGGAGTTGCGCGTGGACGAAACCGCGCGAACCATCCTGGACTCCAACCCGCCCCAGCCCGGTCCGGTCATCAAGCCCGTCACCGAACAGGACTTTTACACCGAATACAACGACTACATTTTAAACATACGCGTCGTCGATGGACTCCAGCAGGCCATCGATCATATCAATCAATATGGTTCGGCCCATTCCGACAGCATTGTCACCCGGGACACGGACCGGGCGCGGGAGTTTCTGGCGCAGGTTGATTCGGCGGCGGTTTACTGGAACGCCTCGACCCGCTTCACTGATGGAGCGGAATTTGGCATGGGCGCGGAGATTGGCATCAGCACCGACCGCATCGGCGCGCGCGGCCCGATGGGTTTGGAGGAATTGACCACTTATAAATGGGTCGGCACCGGCAACGGGCAACTGCGTGTGTAAAACAAAATGAGTGATCACCCGCCCCTGGCCACGCCGGAAGAACGGGCGCGCTTCATCCGCGCGCGGCTTCCCAAAGACGGCCTGTTTGCGGGCCAGGATTGGCGCGTCTCCCCTTCCCCCTTCCGCCTCGGCCAGGAACTGACGGAGGAATTGGAAGGGCTGGGCCGGCTCCTGCTTCAGTTCAATCGCAGTGTGAACCTGCTCCATCGCCAAAGCCTGGCCGGAAAACAACCGGCCTGGGTGGCGCAATGGCTCGATCAGGGCAAGCCCCGCGAATTGCTTGAGGTGCAACGTTCCGCCGCCTTCAAGAACGAACTGCCCCGCGTCATCCGCCCCGACATTATCCTGGCCGAATCCGGCCCCATCATCGCCGAGCTGGACAGCGTTCCTGGAGGAATAGGTTTGACAGCATGGCTGAACCAGACCTATTCCGCCCTGCCCAACGACCCCGCTCCCGTCATCGGCGGCGCCGACGGCATGGCGCGGGGCTTTTCCGCCATTTTTGGAGAGGCGCCCTCCGTCCACATAGTCATTGCCGAGGAGGCGAAAACCTACCGGCCGGAAATGGCCTGGCTGGCCAACCAGCTTGGAGAGAGATTCCAGGTGCGCGACACGCGCTTCGACCAGTTCCGAAAGGGTGACGCGGTTTATCGCTTTTTCGAATTGTTCGATCTGCCCCAGACGCCCAATGCCAAACAAATATTTGACATGGCGCTGGCCGGGGACATCCGTCTGACGCCCCCGCCCAAGCCGATGTTCGAGGAGAAAATGCTGTTCGCCCTGCTGTGGAACCGGAATTTGCGCGGCTTTTGGCGTCAGGAACTGGGCGAACGCTTTTTCGACCGGCTGCGCCGCCTCGTGCCCTACACTTGGATGGTGGACCCGGCCCCCCTGCCCCCTCAGGGCGCCCTGCCGGAATTGAATTTAACCGACTGGCAGCAGCTCAAGGCCCTCTCCCAGCGCGAGCGCGAGTTGATCCTGAAGGTGTCCGGTTTCTCCGACAAAGCCTGGGGCGCGCGCGGCGTGCATTTGGGCAGCGACCTCTCCACCGCCGACTGGTCCGCCGCCGTGGATGAGGCCCTGGCCGCTTTTCCCACGTCGCCTTACGTCCTGCAACGTTACCACCGGCCGGCGCTCGTTGAGGCCGAGTGGAACGATTTTGCGAAGAACGAGGTCACGCCGATGCCCGGCCGGGTCCGGCTTTGTCCATACTATTTTGTCGCCGGCGAAGGCGACGCCGCACGGGCCAATCTGGCCGGGGTCTTGGCGACAATTTGTCCGGCGGACAAAAAAATCATCCACGGCATGAGCACCGCCATTCTGGCCCCCTGTTCAGTTTAAGAAAACGCCCACGCTGTTCGCGGGCAAGAACCCAAATAGGAAATCCCGAATGAAACTGGCCAAACTGCAAGAAACCGAGCAGACGATCCGCTTCAGTGCCGAATTGTGTGGGCCTGAGGTAACTGAAAAGATCGCATCGTGGACCCTTCTGACTCTGCCCAAGAACTCGAGTGCGAAGCTTCCATCACGAGGTATGACGATGGTTGAGGCAACTATCAATGGCTTCCCTTTTCGGGCCGCTCTCGAACCAAACGGCAAAGGAAGTCACTGCCTCAGGGTTGACAAAGCCTTACGCGATGCCGCAGGCGCAGACGCTGGAGACTCGGTAATGGTGGAGATTACGCGGGCCGGAGAAGAACCGGAGACCCGGGTGCCAACGGACCTGCGCGAAGCGCTTGCAGCCGCCCCGCTGGCGCGGGCATTGTGGGCGGAGATCACACCCATGGCCCGCCAGAACTGGATTCTCTGGATAAGCTCAGCCAAACAACCGGAAACGCGCAGGGGCCGGATCGAGAAAGCATGCGACACGCTTGCATCTGGAAAGCGACGCGTATGCTGTTTTGGCGGTCTGAACTGGCTTAGGAAAGATCATCCAACAGCAGGCGGAACATGGCTTCCGTTGCCGAACTCAAAAAATCGTTCTTCGCGGATTTCGACAAAGTAGCTTTTAATCATTTATCGCCGGTGACCAGAACACCTCTTTAGCGTTGCACCAACTGGAAGAACTGGGCGTTCGTGGGAGCGACCAAATCGCTGCTATCAACCAACTGGAGCATTTCGCCGTAGGCAGCTATCTGGGGATTATAGGTTGTGGTCTGCCAGGGGCCGGCCAGATTGGCCGCGTTCTCCAAAACAAAGCCCGTCGTCGGGGGCGTCCAGCTCACCCAGTAGGCGGCCGTGGTGGGAACGATAAAAACGCTTGCCGGGTCCGTAGTCGGATCATTGGTGACGTTGACGGTGGCTGTTTCCGTCAGGAAGTTTTCGCTGAAACCATTCGATACGCCGCTGATGGCGAAACTACTGTAAACCACGGCTTGGTTCATGGCATTTGAGTCATTGGCCTCGCCACCCAGGTAAACCAGGAATGGCTCAGCGGCGGCGGTGTTTTCCTCGAACCAAGTGGTGCCGTCAGTGCCGAGGGAGAAGGAGTGATGCACATTATCCGGGCCAGAAACATAACCGTCGTTGGCGTCCGTGAACACAAGCGAATAGGTGCCGTAAAGCATCGGGACGGCGGCAGCAGCAGGAGCAGCGTTCGTGCCTGCTGTATTATTAGTGCCGTCAAATCCGGCATAAATCATTAGCGGCGAGTTCGGCTGGTTGGTTTTGTAGTACAAGCTGATCTGTGCGCCTGTTGGTGTGGATTGGACGTAATAGGCCATGCACGTGGCTTCAGTCCAGTCGGGGGCATTAACGGGGCCGGTGGCATTGGGAACCAGGAACATAAAAGCGTCGGCATATGTGCTGTTGGCCGGGAAGCCAGTCAGGGTGAAGGAATAGGCCACCGGGAAATTGGTGTTGGGGCTTGTGTTGGAACCGACCCACGACAATCCGCTGCTGGCGATTGTCACCACCTCATTGTGATCTAAATAGCCCTCGCCTTCTGTCAAATTCCAGACGTTAAGTCCAGGAACAGGCGGTGTGTTGAGAAGAGTCAACGTGGGCGGAGGCGGCGGCGTGCCGATCAACACTATGTTATCGACCCAAAACATGCCGGTGGCATTGGACGAAATAATGGACCCGGCTTGCGAAGCGTACTTCTGCATCATGATGCCGCTGATCGATGTTATGGAGGCACCAAGATTGGCAGGGATGGGCACTGTCATCGTTTGCCAGCCGAAAGCCGCATTCGTGGGAATGTTCACGCTCCCCAAGTCCACCTTGGGGCTCAAGTCACAGCCGGTCAAAGTCAAATCAATGCCCGGAGTGTAATTGCCATAGCCACCCAAAACCATAAAGTTTGGCGCTTCGGGCTCCGTGAACAGAGGCCCCGGGCAGGAATAGCACCAGTTCGTCCCGGTGTTGAATTGATCAATGGTCAGGCCGGAAGTCGTGTCCCACAAGATGTCGAAAGTGATGGCCGTGTATTGTGAGAAATCGACAGTGCCGGGGCAGAACCACGGTGTGCCGCCGTCGTAACCAGCGTAGGCCCACTCCAGCGGCTCGGCAAAACTGAACGTGACGTACATGGACCCGCAATCGCCGGAGCTGCCGTCGTCTATCCCAGGGGCATATGTGCCGTTAGGCCCAAGATAGGGGTAACACGGCACTCCACAACTGATGTTATAACAAAAATCATCAAAAACCAGATTTGGGGTGGCATGGACGGAACTCGCCAGCAGCAAGGCGCTGGCAGCCAGGACTCCAGAAGTAATGAATCCTTGAAATTTCATAGCTAATTCCTCGGTTATTCTTTGGGTTCGGGTGCAGCATATAGCATAAGAACTTGTAAAGTAAAGCTCTTTTTGATTAACGGTTTATAATCCACCAAGAACGAGGCTTGGTTAAGGCATAAATCATTGACACTCAACGTACCCCATGAGCGTTCACAAATCACAAAACCCAGAGTCGCAATGTCTTTCTGAGGAAAGAGATCAAAGAAATTTCAGCACTTTTTTTTCACATGGCCCGCATTTGTCCATCCGTGCAACTAAGGCCTGAACCCGATCTTTCAACGCCGTCCGTCGTACCACGGGCTGCAGGCTTCGCGGCTGGCGATCGTCTTCCTGGGGCTGAAAGCCGCCTTGCACAAGAAGCCCAACAATTCGCCGCCCGAATAAAGCCGCATTTTGCGGGCGGAGGTAAGCAGGGGATGGCGATGCAGTATGATGACTTCCCTGCCCTGCTTCCTGGCAAGTTTTTTCAGTCTCCTGCTCAGATCAATTTCCTCCGACGCATACAGTTCCTGACTAAATCCGCCCACCGCGAGGAAGGCCGCTCTATCGCAAAAAATAAACGAGCCTGCCGCCCATCTAAGAATCCGGCTGAGTATGTTCCATCCTCCCGTGGCGCAATCGGTCACGAAACTGCCCTCGTCATAGCGCACGGTGCAACCTCCCGCCAGGCATCGGCCTGCCTCGATTTGTTGGGCGACTTCGGCGAACAGTTCCGGCGTCGGATGCGAGTCCGCATCGACAAACACCAGCCAGTCGCCCGTGGCCGCGGCCGCCCCGGTGTTGCGGGCACGGGCGATTTGATTGACAGACTCGAAGACCACTTGCGCGCCGGCGGCGCGCCCCAGCTCCGCGGTGCCATCGCTGGAATTATTGTCGCACACAATCATTTCAGACGTCCAGCCGCGCCGGGAAAAACTGTCCAAGGCCGACCGGATGCCGCGCAAGGTGGCGGCGATCAGTTTCTCCTCGTTAAAGGCCGGAACAATGACCGAGATCTTCATCGCGAAGAGCCTAACGGCGAAACCGGCGCATTTCAACAAGGCTCGACATTGCCCCGGCAAGGGCTTATGGATGCATGGAACTTGGAGATGCGGACCGTCAAGACAATCGCCGCCATGCAGCGGCTCGCCCGGCATTGGCAGCGAACAGGCGCGCCGGTCGCCCTCGTGCCCACGATGGGCTTTTTGCATCGCGGCCATCTGAGCCTGGTCCGGCAAGCCAGGAAATGCGCCGGCCCCAAGGGATTCGTCGTGGTCAGCATTTACGTTAATCCCACCCAATTTGGCCCCGGTGAAGATTTCTCCAAGTATCCGCGCGATCTCAATCGGGACAAAAAGCTATGCCGCGAGGCGGGAGCGGATGTCTTCTTCGCGCCGGCAACCCGGGAGATGTACCCCGCGGGCTTCAGCACCTGGGTGACGGAAGAAACGCTCTCCAAAGGCATGGAAGGCGCTTCACGCCCGATCCACTTTCGCGGAGTGGCTACCGTGGTGGCGAAGTTGTTCCAGATCGTCCGGCCTGGCGTCGCCGTTTTTGGCGCAAAGGATTTTCAACAAAGCGCCATCATCCGGCGCATGGCGCGCGATTTGAATATCCCGGTGAAAATCATCGTGGCCCCGACCGTGCGTGAAGCGGACGGGCTGGCGCTAAGTTCGCGCAACAAATATCTTTCCCCCTTGCAACGCCGGCAGGCGACGGTGCTCTGGCGGGCCATTCAAGCGGCCCGGAAGCGCGCCGCTGGAGGGCCGGTCTCCGCCAGCGAAATGGAACGGCAACTGCGCCGCCTCATCGCCTTGGAGCCGGAAGCGCGCCCGGATTACATTGCGTTTTATGATCCAGACACCCTGCAAAAAGCGCGTAAAGTCAGAAAGGGAACTCAAATGGCCCTGGCTGTCTTCATTGGCAAAACACGGTTGATCGACAACGCCCGTCTATGAAACGTTTTGACTTTTTAGTCTTGGGCAGCGGCATCGCGGGTCTTTCCTTCGCCTTGAAGGTCGCGCCGCTCGGGCGCGTGGCGATTGTCACCAAGAAATCCAGCGCGGAATCCAACACCAATTACGCGCAAGGCGGCATCGCCGCCGTCATGAGCAAGGAGGACGCGGTCGAGATCCACGTGCGCGACACGCTGACCGCCGGGGCCGGGCTTTGCCACGAGGATGTGGTGCGCGCGATTGTGAAGGAAGGCCCCGCCTGCGTCGCCGAATTGATCGAAGTCGGCATGAAGTTCTCCGAGCGGGTGGTCAACGGGGTCCGCGAATTGGATTTGGGCCGCGAGGGCGGCCATTCCAAGCGGCGCATCCTCCACCACCAGGACGTGACGGGGCGCGAGATCGAACGGGCCTTGCTCAGTGCCATCGCCGCCCAGCCCAATATCGAAATATTCGAAAATCATTTCGCCATCGACCTCATCACCAGCCGCAAAATTCAAGGCCGGTCCGGGGCCGCTTCTCCGGCCAATCGCTGCCTCGGCGCCTATGTCCTGGACAAAAGCAGGAACACAGTCGAGACCTTCGCGGCGCGCTCGGTGCTGCTGGCCACGGGGGGCAGCGGCAAAGTTTATCTTTACACAACCAATCCGGACATCGCGACCGGCGACGGCGTGGCCATGTCGTACCGCGCAGGCGCGGCCATCGCCAACATGGAATTTGTCCAGTTTCATCCCACCTGCCTGTTCCATCCCAGGTCCAAATCATTCCTGATCAGTGAAGCCGTGCGGGGCGAAGGCGGCGTATTGAAAGACGGCGCGGGCGTCGCGTTCATGGACAAATATCATCCGCTCAAATCACTGGCCCCGCGCGACATCGTCGCCCGGGCCATTGATACCGAGATGAAAAAGAGCGGCGCGGACCATGTTTTTCTGGACATCACGCACAAACCCGCCGAGTTCATCAAGGAACGGTTTCCAAATATTTACTCGACCTGCCTGGGATTGGGTGTGGACATCACGAAGGAACCGATTCCGGTTGTCCCTGCGGCCCATTATCAATGCGGCGGAGTGATGACCAATGTGGATGGGCAGACGGACATCCCGGGTCTCTACGCCGTGGGCGAGGCGGCCTGCACCGGCCTGCACGGGGCCAACCGCCTGGCCAGCAATTCCCTCCTCGAAGCCTTGGTCTGCGCCCATCGCGCCGCAGAACTTCTCCGCCGAACTCCCGATCCCGAATCCGCCGAGACCATTCCGCCGTGGCAATCAGGCAGCGCACATAACGTGGATGAATTGGTGGTGATCAACCATAATTGGGACGAAATCCGGCGCATGATGTGGGATTACGTCGGCATTGTGCGCACCAACAAGCGCTTGCAACGCGCCCGCAGCCGCATCGCCAACTTGCAGGAGGAAATTCAGGAATACTACTGGGACTTCACCGTCAACAGCGATCTACTGGAACTGCGCAACATCGCCACTGTGGCCGAATTGATCATCCAATCCGCCCTGCTCCGTCCCGAGAGCCGCGGCCTGCATTACAACCTGGACTATCCCACCCCCGATCCAGCCTGGGCCACCCGCGACACGATCTTGCGCAGGATTGGGTAGCGCGTCACGCACTGCATCACGCTCATTTGCACTGTGGATGATTTGAAGTAAGGTAGCTGGTGCGATTTACTCTTCTTGAGCGTTGGCGGACGGCGCTGCTGGCGGTGGTGCTTGGCACGGGATCGCTTTCGGCTGAACCGATGTTGTCCGTTGGTTCAACGGCTGGCGCCCCCGGAACGACGGTGCAGGTGGCGATCAACTACACCACCGACACCAACGCCCCGTCACTGCAGTTCGATCTCAAATATGAGACGAATTTCCTGACCAACGGCGCACCTGTGGGCGGAAGTGCCCTCGCGGATCAAGAGATTTATTACAACGAAGTATCTCCGGGCGATCTGAGGGTCCTGCTGCTCTCGTTTTCGAACTCCCCACTGACCAACGGCGTTCTGGTTTACGTGCCATTTATCATCTCGACCAATGCGCCCGATGAGGACGAAACGCTCGTGTTAACGAACGTGGTCGTATCCAGCCCGCAGGGGACTCAGATTCCGGCGGGTGCGTCCAACGGCGTGTTATCCATCGCCGTGCCGCCGCAGTTCACCTCCGTTTTTGCGACCAACAATGGCGGCATTTACGTCCAGCTCAGCGCCACCACGGGTCGCAGCTACGTCATCGAGGCTGCGACGAATCTCTCTTCGTCACAGTGGACTCCGTTGGCCACGAATGTCGCCGTCAATGGACTGGTGGATTTTGACGATACTTCCGCCGGTTCTTTCCCTTCTCGATTTTATCGCGCCTCTTTCTACCAGTGAAAAAATGGCGTTTAATTGATCTCAATTTTTGGGATCATGGCCGGGCCAACGTTGCTCCATTTAACAGCCTTTGCCCTTTTTTCCCCCATTACAAAAATAGTTTAAAATATTTGTTGTTTTAGTGAATCATCGTGCTAAGATATGTTCTGATGACTGGTCAAATTGCATCTGACGGCCGGCGAAAACCTCAACACCCGGAACCGGGTCGGGCTGAGCCTCCATGTCCGTCCATGAATGTCCGTGTCGGTCAAGCCCGCCGAAGCGGGCTTGCCGCGCCGTCGCCGTCTCGGCTAAGGCGGATCAAAGTGGCCTTGCCAATTCGACGAGAAAAATCAAAGTGGCTCAAAGCCAGTCACACTCACGCTGTGAGCCTCCCCCGATTTGATGGACACTCCGATAAAACAGTTGGAAAGTAACTGATGAGTAGTAAACACGGAAATCGATACAGCAAAGAGTTCAAAGAAGAAGCGGTGCGCCTGCTGGCCACCAGCG
>JBKQUS010000034.1:0-36042 GCA_052325505.1 Limisphaerales bacterium | reverse complement strand
CGACTCTTGGAACAGGCAGTCCGGGTCGGACCAGTAACTTACGAAACGATCATCCAAGGAACACCTCCTCTACACCAGCAGTAGTGGTGTAGTAGCAAAGTGGATAGCCCTATCGTGCTAAATCGTGGTAAAGAACAAATGAAAAATGAGAAATTCTCAATGACCAATTTTCAATTCAGATTCAGCGGTCTGCTTGCGCCTTTCCTGTCCGCCTTGGCCTTGGCGGCGGCGGACGCCCTTTGCGCCTGCGTTTCTCCCGATTCAGGCCCAAAAAATCGCACCTTCTCGCACCTAATCCGACCTTTTCGCATCATTTTGAAACATTTTTTAAAATGCATAAATCAACCCTTGCGGTCGCCATTGAACCTTTTCTGGCCTCCCGCATTCCACTGAGCGTATAGGTGCTGGTGGTGACTGAACTTGAACAACTGCCTGTGCGCGAGGCCAGGGCCGGGGATCCGACGGCTTGGAACGCCTTGTTCAAACGCTATCAACTGCCCCTTTACACTTATGTTTTTGAACTTATCCATCATGAGCAAGCCAGCCTGGACATCGTCCAGGAGAGTTTCATCAGCGCCGCCCGCCATATCGGCTCCCTGCGTCAGGACGACAAGTTCGGTTCCTGGCTCTTCGGCATTGCCCACCAAAAATGCGCGCAACACTGGCGCAGGCAGCGCCCGGACAACATCTCCCTCGACGAACAGGATGATTCTCCCGATGCCGCCGGCGATCCGGCCGAAATCCTCATCAGCAAGGAGCAGGAGGCTGGGTTCATGAAAATCCTCGATCAACTCTCCCCGCCGCATCGCGCCGTGGTGCTGCTGCATTTTGTCGAAGATTTTTCCATCGGGGAAATTGCCGCGATTACCGGCGCGCGCCCCGGCACTGTCAAATCCCGATTGCACTATGCCAAAGACGCGCTCCGACAATTGCTCACCAGAGAATCCAAATGAAAACTCCCAGAGAAATACTGTTGCAACGCCATGAAGCGGTGGAACTGAAACTCGATGCCGTGCGTCGAAACGCCCTGGCCGCGCTGGAACGGCCCGGCCTTGCGCAATCATGTCGCCAATTCATTTTCTCCATGCGATGGCATCTGGCCGGATTAAGCGCGGTCTGGATGGCCGTTCTGTTGCTGAACTTTGATTCCGTTCCCAACCCCACCGTCTTTATTGCTCAAGATAAAATACCGACGGCGCGGGTGCTTTTGGAGGCGCTGCTGAAAAACCGGCGTGAGCTGATGGAATTGACTGCGTCGCCGGCGGCAGGCGAACCTGCCGCCCTGCCACCGCGCCGCAGCGAAGTTCAATCCGCAATCGAAATCGTTTGATTATATGGAAGAAGCACCCAAACCTTCCAAGTGGAATCACCTCATGCGGCGCGGCTTGGTTGCGCTGGCCTGGATCGTGTCGCTTATCGCGCTTTGTTACGGTGTCATTGATTGGCGGGGCCGCCACGCTTGGAATGAATATCGCCAAAACTACGAGGCCCATGTCGCGCCGCTTGAGTTCGCAGCTTTCATTCCGAAGCCGATTCCGGATTCCGAGAACTTCGCCGCCACGCCTTTCGTCCAGTCCTGGTTCAAACAGGATACGAACTTCCTGTTTGGGCACGACACTTTTAGCCAAGTTGACAAGATGCTTGGGGATCCGCCAAAACGGCCGGATGGGTGGAAGTATGAAAGGCATTTTGAAAATCTTGTGGCATGGCAGGAAGCTTTAGCGGCGCTTCGCTCTCATGCAAAAAAACCAACGCGCGGATTTTGGTCTGACAAGCTCGATCTTGCTTCACGCGCGCAAGCGGCCCCTGACGTGTTGGATGCGTTGAAGGATGATGAAGCCGTTCTCCAAGAATTGCGCATGGCTGACAGCCAGCCCGGGGCCCGCTATCCGATAGTGTATGATGTGGAAACTCCCTGGGTAACCCTTTTACCCCACCTCGCCAAAATCAAGATGACTTGCTTCCGGTTGAAAACCAAGGCCTGCGCCGAACTCGCAGCGGGCCAGAACGAAAATGCTTTGGACGACCTAAAACTGGTAATCTCCCTTGCTGACTCTGTGAAAACCGAACCATTTTTGATCTCTTATCTGGTGCGCCTTGCTTGCATGCATATCGCCATTCAACCGATTTGGGAAGGATTGGCCGAACACCGCTGGACCGATACCCAGCTTCAGCAGTTACAAACCCGCCTTGCGCCGTACGATTTCCTGGCGGATATGCAATTCCCTTTGCGCACCGAGCGCGTTTGCGGAGTTTGGACTGTGGACATGTTGAAGAAGAAAGGCGTGCAATTGCTCACTGATGTTGGGGAAGATAACTCTTCTAAGTATCAAGAACCGGACAAGTTGATTTTATATTTGTTGGGTCAAGTCTCTCCCTCCGGCTGGTACGACGAGGAGAAGCTTCACTATTGTCTGCGGTATGATGACGAATTCCGGGGAATTGAAGATGATACTGCAAGAAGAGTATTTCCAAGCAAAGTGGCAGCCAATGTTATGCAATTGAAATCCCGGACGAAAGGGGTCTGGAACCCGATTATTCACCACGAGGTCGTTGCAAAAATGTTCTTACCTGCCCTGTCCAGAGTACCAATCAAAGCGGCGGCTGCCCAAGCCGCCACGGATCAAGCAGCCGTTGCCTGCGCACTGGAACAATACCGGCTGGCCAATGGCCAATTCCCCGGGAACCTGCAAGCGCTCGTCCCGCGCTTCATCGCTCGTTTGCCCAATGATGTCATCACCGGCGAATCTTTCAAATACCGCCGCACCGATGATGGCCGGTTTGTTCTCTACTCCGTCGGTTGGAACGAGAAGGACGACGGCGGCGTTCCCGGAAAAACTATGTTTGACGAAACCGAAGGCGATTGGGTCTGGGAATACCCGGTGGAAAAATGACTGTTGTCGAAGCGCGAATGACCAATCCGACTCCGTCAGGGAAACAGCCCGCGGACCGACTTCGCCTCCTGCACGCGCTTGATTCCCAGGCTCAATGCCGCCATGCGCATCGACACTTTTTGTTTCCGGCTCATGGCCAGCGCCTGCGTGAACGCGCCTTCCAGAATGCGGAACAGCTTGTCCGTCACTTCCGTTTCCGTCCAAAAGAAGCTCTGCAAATCCTGCACCCACTCGAAGTACGAAACCACCACCCCGCCGGCGTTGCACAAAATGTCCGGAATCACAAAAATCTCCGGCCGCTGATCCAATATGACATCAGCTTCCGGCGTGGTAGGTCCATTGGCCGCTTCCGCCAAAATGCGGCATTGGATTTTTGCGGCGTTGGCCCCGGTAATCTGCCGTTCCAGCGCGGCGGGCACCAGGATGTCGCACGGCAGTGTGAGCAGGGCTTCATTCGGGATGGCTTCCGCGCCGGTGAAACCCGCCACGGTCCGCTCGCGCCGGACGTGTTCGTCCAGTTTCCAAAGGTCAATCCCGTTGGCGTTGTGCAGCGCGCCGACGACGTCGCTGATCCCGACGATTTTAACCCCGTATTTGGCCAGCGAAAAGGCCGCCACCGAGCCGACGTTCCCGAACCCCTGCACCACCGCCCGCGCATTGGCGGGGTCCAGGCCAATCGTATCCATCGCCCGGTTGATCAAGTAGCCCACGCCGCGTCCGGTCGCTTCGCGTCGTCCGAGCGAGCCGCCGATGCTGACGGGTTTGCCCGTGACGATGCTTGGGACGGCGTAGCCGGTATGGACCGAATACGTATCCATGATCCAGGCCATGGTTTGCTCATCGGTCCCCATGTCCGGCGCCATGACATCGACTTTTTCGCCGATGAACGGGATCATTTCCTGGGTGTAACGCCGCGTTAGCCGTTCCAACTCCGTTTGCGAAAGGGTCCGCGGATCGCAGGTGATGCCCCCTTTGGCGCCGCCGTAGGGCAAACCGGTCAGCGCGCATTTCCAGCTCATCCACATGGCCAGGGCCGCCACCTCCCCGAGCCGTACATCCGGATGATAGCGCAAACCGCCTTTGGTCGGGCCAAGTGTTAAATGATGTTGCACCCGGAAACCCGTAAAAACCTCCGTTCTCCCGTCATCCATGTGGACGGGCAGCGCGACGGTCATGGAACGCTTGGGGAATTTGAGGCGGGCGCGTTCAATTTCGGGAATTTGCAACCGATCCGCCACCAGATCGAATTGCTGGCACGCCATGCGAAACGTGGGATGATCGTAAATGTCCATGCGCGAATGTTAACCAACCGGCGCTGACTTACTATCGAATTTATGCAAAAGCGCATGCAAACTGAAAGGTCTAAAAGACCTGCGCCTTTTTCATCCGTCTTAATTCTTAATTCTGACTTTCCTATTGCGCACCGAGGGTTCACCTTCTCCTGATATGGCGCCGACAAGCAAAGGGTCGATTCACCTGTTTCGTTTTGGCGGGATTGATGTTTATCTGCATTGGTCCTGGTTTTTCGTGGCTGTCTTCCAAGTCAGCTACCGCTCGCAGTTCCCGCACGGCTACACCTCGATCTCCTGGTGCGTTTATGAATATCTGGCGCTCTTTCTCATCGTGCTTCTGCATGAATTTGGACATTCCCTGGCCTGCCGCAGCGTGGGAGGGCGCTCCGATCAAATTGTGCTGTGGCCCCTTGGCGGGGTGGCCTTTGTCGATCCGCCGCCCCGTCCCGGCGCCACTTTGTGGAGCCTCGCTGCGGGGCCGCTGGTCAATGTGCTGCTCATCCCCATTCTCGGTACGATCTGGTTTGCCGCCAGAGCATTGAACTGGCCGGAGACCAATCCAAATCTCAACAACTTGATCACGATGATTTGTTTTATCAACGCGGCCTTGCTCGCCTTCAATCTGCTGCCGATTTACCCCCTGGACGGCGGGCAGATTCTCCGCTCGCTGCTCTGGTTTTTTCTGGGGCGCGCCCGCAGCCTGATGGTGGCCAGCGGCATCGGCCTCGTTGCGGTGGTCCTGTTGATGATCTTCGCCATTCGCGACATGTGGCTCACCGTCATGGCGGCCTTCGCCCTGTTGAACTGTTGGAGCGGCCTGCAACAGGCCCGCATGTTGGCCCGGATCACCGCCGCGCCGCGCCACGCCGGCTTGGCTTGTCCCAAGTGCAAGACCCCGCCGCCTGTCGGCAATTTTTGGGTGTGCGGCAGGTGCCGGGCCAGCTTCGACATGTTTGCCACGCGCGGCGTCTGCCCCAACTGCGGCACCATCTTCAACGCGACCCGTTGCCTGGAATGCGGCGAGCCGCTGCCCCTCCACGCCTTCGGCGAAACGAATTAGGCGGACGAAACTGTCTTTTTGATTGACGCTTCTGGGTCGGCATAAATTATGCTAACTCAAGGCCATCATTTATGAGCCTGCCGGCATCGCCAGCCTGGAGTGATGGGGACATCAAGCTAAGCCCCGATGGAACCGGCGCGAAAAGAATTCAAAGGATTTTCCCCTCACCCTCGTCATACCGGGAAAAGGAATGCCGCATGTGCGACCCGGACGAAGCTTTGGTGCTTCAAAGTCAAAGTGGCGACCCTGCGGCCTTCGCGGAGTTGATACAAAAGCATCAACGGATGATCCATTCGCTGACATATCGGATGACCGGTTCGCTGGCTGACGCCGAGGATCTGGCGCAGGAGACGTTCATCAACGCCTACCGGCAGCTCGACTCTTACCGGGGCGCGGCGAAATTCTCCACCTGGCTCTATCGCATTGCGATTAACGCGTGTTTGACGTGGCGTCGGCGGGAAACGCGCCGGGTTCAAATGGCGGCAGAATGGGCCGAGACCAACCACCCGCCACAAGCCGCGGGGTCGAACCTCGAGAGCGGCAATGGGTGGAGTGAACGCACGCAGGAGGCGTTGCTGAAGCTGCCCGCCAAACAGCGCGCCGCCGTCATGCTGACCCTTTACGACGGCCTGAATCATGCCGAAGCGGCGGAAGTGTTAAGCTGTTCGGAGACAACGATTTCGTGGCGCGTGTTCGCCGCGCGGAGAAAATTAAAGCGATGGCTGACGGCGGGAGGAGAACGGGAATGAAAGATTTTGATCTGGAGCTGAAGGTCAAAGCTTTGCGCGTGCCGGAACGCGATGAGGATTATTGGCAGGCCTTTCCGAACCGCGTCATGAGGGAGTTACGCCGTGCCCCGGAGCAGCCCGCGCGGCGGGTGTTCATGCCGGGGCTGATGTGGGGCGCCCGGCTGGCGCTGGCCTGCGTGATGCTGGGTTTTTGCCTCTGGCAAAGCCGGATGCCCGCGACGCTTTCCCATGCCTTGCGCAAAGATGAAAAGGAGTTGCGCCAGTCAGTGGAGCGAATCCACGATAATCTAGGCCGGCTCATGCAGGACGAACACGGCTTGGACAAGTTGGTTGAAGACCAGCCATGAAGGTTTTCCAGCCATCCGTGGTTCAAGCAAACCCCACGGCGGGGGACGAAGCGGAAACTTCCGCGCCAAAAATCGTCGAAGATCTGGTCCATCAAGCCGAGCGCGCGGCAGCCAGTGACATCCATTTGCAAATGGAGCCGGACGGCGCTGTGGTCTCGTTCCGCCTCGATGGCATGATGACTCCGGCGACAAAATTCACCAGCGACATCGCCGAGCGCGTGTTTGGCCGCATCAAATTCCTGGCGCGGTTGAAAACATACCAGGACTCGATGCCGCAGGACGGGCGGATTGACCAGCGCGCCGTCAACGGCCGTAGCGACATTCGCGTGGCCACGTATCCGACGGTGACGGGAGAAAAGATTGTCCTGCGCCTTTTTAATCCCCTCGCCGCGAAAGGCATCGCCGAACTGGAATTTCCTGATGAAGCGGCGGCGGAATTGCAGAATTTTCTGCGCCAGCCGTCGGGAATGCTTCTGCTCACCGGCCCGGCCGGCAGCGGGAAGACCACAACGATTTATGCCTGCCTGCGCTGCCTGGCTGAGCCGGGCGGACGCCACATCATCACCATCGAAGACCCGGTGGAACAAATCGTCCCCGGCGTCATGCAGACGGAAGTGAACGAGGCGCGCGGGCTGGATTTTGCGAAAGCCGCGCGGCATTTGCTGCGGCAGGATCCGCAAGCGTTCGTCATCGGCGAAATTCGCGACGAGGAAACCGCCAACATCGCGGTGCGCGCCGCGCTGACCGGGCATTTGGTCATTACGACCCTGCACGCAGGTTCCTGCAAAGGCGTGCTGGAGAGGCTGCTCGTTTTGTGCGCGGACCACTCAGCCATCGCCGCGGCCGTGGAACTGATTTTGAACCAGCGATTGCTGCGCAAGCTTTGCCGGGAATGCCGCGGCACAGGCTGCGGGGCATGTTTGCAAACCGGCTATCAGGGGCGCGTGCCGCTGGTTGAATGGTTGCGGACCGACGATGGCTTGCGCGGGCAAATCCGGGCGCACGAGTTGCAGTCCGTCGCGCCGCGGCGCGCGTTGGAGGAATCCGCGCGCGTTCTTGTGCAAAAAGGCATCACCAACGAATCGGAACAGCGACGGGTTTTGGGCTTATGAAATACGACGAATTTGCATTCTTGAACCAGCAACTCGCGGCCATGGTGCGCGACGGCATTCCGCTCGAAAGCGCGCTGCGGCGGCTTTGCGCCGACATGCGGCATGGGCCCTTGCGCTCGGAATTGGAAAAACTGGAAGCTGACCTCGCCAAAGGCACGTCCTTGCGCGAGGCGGTGCGCGCCCGCCAACTGCCCGATCTGTACCGGCAAATGCTCGAAGTAGGCGCGCAAAGCAACGACCTGTCCGGCATCCTGACGATGCTGGCCGACCATTACCAGCGCCGCCACGTCATTGCGACGCGGCTGAAGGGGTTGATGGTCTATCCGGCCATTGTGTTGTGCGGCGCGTTTTTGCTGTCGTGCTTTTTATCCATCATGTTGAGTAAATTTATTGGCTCCATCGGTCCCTTTTATTGGGTCAATGCGCCGCAGAATATAACGTCGAAGTACTTGATCATCCTGTGGGTGCCGAGTGTCTTTCTGGGATTCGCCGCAGTGGCCGTGGGTGTGGCCCTCGCCACGCCACATGTGCGGCGCGCATTGCGCTGGCGGCTGCCGGCTTTCAAGGAAGCCAGCCTGGCGCAAATTGCGTCTGCCCTAGCGTTGATGCTCAAAAGCGGCGTGCCGCTGGATAACGCGCTTGCTCTCGTTGAACAACTGGAGAAAGACACGCCCGCCCAAGCTGAACTCGCCCATTGGCGGCAACGGCTTGCGTCCGGTCAGGGCAAATTCTCCGAAATGGCGGCTGGTGGAAGACTTTTTCCGCCGCTTTTTGTTTGGACGGTCTCGCAATCGCACGAGGATTTGACCGCCGGTTTTCAGCGCGCCGCCGCAACTTACCAGTCACGCGCGTCTTATCGCACGGAAATGTTGCTCTATTCAGCATTGCCCTGTTCGGTGCTGGCGCTGGGCATGTTGATCATATGCCAGATTCAGCCCGTGATTTCCGTGTTCACCGCATTCATGAACTCCCTCGGCAACGCGCAGTAATGCTGACAGAACAATCTTAACCATGGATTTTGGTGATAAAATAATGGTCGCGGTGGTGGCAGTGCTTGCGGTGGGCATTTTGCTTGTCGTGCAAGCCGGCGTTCTTTCACTGGTCCATTTCCTGTTGACTCTGCCGATGCGGCGCGCGGAAAGGGCGCGGCTTTTTTTGGATTTGGCCCAATCCGCCATCGAACAGGGCCGTTCGGTTGAGGAAACATTGATTTCCGTTTCGCAGAGCCGCGACCTCTCCTTGGGCCCGCGTTTTCACCTGGTGGCGGCCTGGCTGGAACAAAACTTGCCGCTCGATGAGGCGCTGGCCAAAGTGCCGCGATTCTTGCCGCCTCAGGTCACGGCCATGTTGATGGCTGGACGGAAAATCGGCAATTTGAAAAAAGTGTTGCCGGCATGCCGCCAATTGTTGAGAGACGCCGTTTCCCAAACGCGTGGGGCGATCAACTACTGTGTTATCCTGACTTTCGTCATCACGCCGATGGGAATGGGAGTGGTCGGTGTCCTGAAAGTTTTTGTGCTGCCAAAGTTCAGGGAAATCTTTGAGGGCAGCCTCGGCAGTGGCGTGGGAGCAATGCCCCGGGGCATTGAGTTCATTCTTAATCATGCCGGAACATGGATCGCTCTCCAAGCCGGTATGCTGCTTTTGCTGTGGCTGGCGGCGCTTGTTTACATGGGCGGGCCGCGCGTCGTGGGATGGTTTCCCGTTTTGGAGCGGATCCATTACTGCCTGCCGTGGCGGCGCAAGCGCCTGCAACGCGATTTCTCCACTATGCTGGCCATTCTGCTGGATTCCGGTGTTCCTGAACCGGAAGCCGTCGCGCTGGCCGCCGATTGCACCGCCAACAAGGTGTTTCGCCAGCGCGCCGCGTGCGCCGTGGATGATCTGAAGCGAGGAATGAGTCTGACCCAGGCCGTTCAGGAGATGGACGACTCCGGCGAATTTGGCTGGCGGCTGAAGAACGCTTTTCATGGCACCGGCGGATTTTTCAAGGCGCTGGCCGGCTGGCATGAATCGCTCGACGCCAAAGCCTTTCAGGAGGAACAGGCCGCTGCGCATGGCATCACCACCGCGTTGGTGCTTTGGAGCGGCGTGTTTGTCGGGGCCGTCGTGATTTCCGTCTTCATGCTCCTGGTTTCCCTTATTGATACGGCCGTTTTATGGTGATCCAGACCCGTCAACACTCAAAACAGCGCGGCTTCGCCATGGCCGAAATGGCCATGGCCATGGCCATCCTCGTCATCGCCATGCTGCCGCTCAGTTTCTCGGTCAACGCCGATGCCAGGCTTTTTCGAGCCACTTATCAGCGGGCGGTGGCGATGGAGATTGTCGATGGCGAGATCGAGATTCTGGCCGCCGGGGAATGGCAGAACTTTCCGGAGGGCGCACACCCTTACGTCGTTCACGCCAACGCCGTGGCCAACCTGCCCCCGGGACAGTTTCTATTGACCTGCACCGGCCGGCATCTTCGCTTGGAATGGTCTTCCACGAAAAAGCAGGGGATTGGACCAGTCGTCCGGGAGGTGACTGTAAAATGAAAACTGGACGGCTTTACGGCGGCACATGCAGAACCGGCGGCGAGCGCGGATTCACGCTTCTTGAATGCCTCGTTTACATGGCTCTGCTGGTGGTTGTGCTGGGTGTTGCCACCGGGCTGTTCTTTCAGTCTTGGGACGACAGCAAGGCGCTCCGCCGGAATGCGGAGGACATCGTGCGCGCCCTGCACGCCGGTGATCAATGGCGGGCCGACATGCGCGCCGCGACGGGGCCGGTCCAATTGGCGGACATGGGCGGCACTGAACAACTTCGCATCCCCGTCGTCGCCGGCGAGATTGTCTATGCCTTTTCCAATGGAGAGCTTTGCCGGAAATCCGGGTCCGATTACGTCAACAAGGTCTGGCTCCCCAACGTCAAATCATCGCGGATGCAATCCGATCCCCGCCGGAATGTCGCGGCGTGGCGTTGGGAACTCGAACTTAAAACTGTCAAAAGAACAGCGCGGTACCGGCCGTTGTTCACCTTTGAAACCGTGGCCGGCAGCACGAACACCCGATGAAAACTGAGCATTCCATTCGCCGGCGGCTGCGCCAGGGCCAGGGCGGTTCGGCTGTTATCGTCGTTCTGATTCTGTTGTTCATGATGGTCATCTTCGTCGCGGCCAACACCGTCACCGTAAACTGGTTGAGACGGCAGGTGAATGTGGTGGAGAAACATCAAATCCAGCGGCTTGCGCCGTCTTCGACAAACCAGTTGTGCGGTGCCCAGTCCGCCACCAACCAGCCGGGTTCAAAATGAAACCGCATCCGCCGCTGACCAAAGTTGAAATGATCGAGCGTTCGATGCGTTGCTTCGATCTCGGCTTGCTCGGATTGATCCCGGTGATCGGGATTCCAATGGCCGTGATGTCGATGGTCCAATATCGGCGCGTGAAGCTTGGCCAGGGCGCCATGTGGAATCCGGCGGAACGCTATTTGTTTTGGGGAAATCAATGCGCGTTTGTGGGACTGCTACCGGTTCTGATCATAGTGGTGTTTGCCGCCGTGGCGGTGTGCATTCACTTCCGCCCTTAATGCGGCTTCACGTCCAGGCAAAGAAAATCGCCTTTCGAATTGCGGCAATAGAGCCGGCCGTTGGCCAGCACGGGCACGGTCCAGCATCTGCCGCCCAGCACTTGCGCGCGTGAGATCGGGGTGAAGCCTTGCGGGGAAACGGCGGCGGTGAACAATTCGCCCTTGTCGCTGAGGGCGATGATCTTGCCGTCCGCCACCATGAGCGCGCCGCCGCCGAGGTCCTGGTAATTCCACTTGACAGTGCCAGTCTGCAAATCCACGCATTTCAAACTGGCGCTGGGGGTGGGGCCGGCCCAGCCGTCAACGCCGTACAAAAAGCCGTCCACCAGAACCGAGGAATTGAACTGATTGCGCAAATTCCCGTTTTGCCAGACGGCCTTCGCGGTCCCGTTTTGGATTTGCAGGAACGCGCCGGTTCCGGCGTACATGGAGGAAACAAAGAAGCGATCTCCAACAGGGACGGGATCGGCGGCGTTTATTTTCCAATTGGCCTTCAAGGGAAACTCCCAAAGCTTCGCGCCGGTCGCCATGTCCACGCCAACGGCCTCTGTTTCGGTCACGAGAGCGACTGCCGGTTTGCCGCCGAAAGAGCAAGGGACTGGCGTCGAGTAACCGGAAGCGCCTGTGCCCGTGCTCCATACGACCGTGCCGGTGGATTTGTCGAAAGCCGCGCCGAAGCTGCCGACGTTGAGCAGGAGCAGTTTGCCCTCGATCAATGCCGAGCTGGCAAAGCCCCACATGGGAAGTTCGAGGCCAAGCTCCTTGGCAATATTCTGCGACCAGACGACTTTCCCATCATCGGCTGCGAAACAGAAGAGGTCGCCCTTTTTGCTCAAGGTAAAAACGCGATTGCTCTCGACGGTTGGGGTGGCACTGGTGCCGCCTTCGTAGAAGTGCGCATCGATCGGACAGGGGTAGGAATATTTCCAGATCACCTTGCCGGTTGCAGCGTCAAAACAAAAAACAGTGTCGATGTCCTTGTCGTTGCCCATGGTGTAAGCGCGGCCCTGGGAGACGGCGACCGAGGAAAAGCCTGTGCCGACCGAAGCTTTCCAAAGCTGCGGCGGGCCGTCGGCGGGCCATTTGGCCAGCCAGCCGGATTCGGTGGAAATGCCGTTGTAATGGGGGCCGCGCCAATTGGGCCAGTCATCGGCCTGAAGGGGCAAAGAGACGGTAAGAACCAAAGCGACGGCTATGGGCAGCAGTTTTTTCATGTCAATGACACGCATGGGAGACAACTTGCAGCAAATTGCGCACATATCAAGCGGGAGCTTTGCGATGCCGGCGCTGAAGGACAGCCGCGAATTCCTTCGTTTGCGGCAGCATTTGCAACAGGGATTGATAACCATTGATTTGTTAACCTTCTGCACGATTTGGTAACGGATTTTCTGGAGCTGGATGTTTTTTCTGTAAATGCCTCCGCCAAAGAATAGCTCCAAAAACAATCCCAGTTGTGCCGAGCAACCGAATGACGAGTGCAGGCATGTCACGATAATGGATCAGGTCATATAACCACTCATATCTCGGCTGGATGTGCGATGTGGGCATGATCAGGCACACGGGCTTGGACTCAACCCTTCCGGGCGCATAGCTCGTAGCGAATGTCTGCGCAGGGTCCGCCGGGCAACATGGCAATTCAAAGTGGGGGCCGCGGCCCAAATAGGGCTGCAAGTCCGTGCCTTGCGGCGTGTCGGTGCTCTGCTTGTGGTGTTCCAAGGCCCATTGGCGCTTGGCCGAATCGATCAGGCGCAAGTTGTTGACGCAAGCCTCCTGCTGGCTGCAAGTAGGATAGCTCGTGGGGTTTTTTGTGGTGATCGCCACCAGGAGTGCGACAAGAACCACCACGATGATGATTTCCAACGCGGTAGAACCGGTTTCTGGTCGGATCTTATTTTTCATAATCACGTAACTCCTTGCTGGCGTAATACTCAAAGCGACGGGTAAAGGATTTCGAGCGACATCAGGGAGTAAGAGGTGACGAGGGCTGGGTCGTGTTCCCACCAGCGGCCGTTGTCGTTGGCCCAGGAGCCGTCGGCTTTTTGCAGGTTGATCAGCTTCATGGCAACGTCCCTGCGCCAGTCCACCGACTTGCCGCCGGCGATGGGCAATGGATCGACGCCGTAAATGGCCAGCGCCTTGGTCATGAGGTGCAAATAGTAATACAGCCCCTGCGGTCCCATGCCGGGATTCTCGTCGAGGGTGTAATTGTTGCGCAGCCAGTCGAAGGCGGCCCGCACCCTGGGGTCGTCGCGCTGGAGGTCGGCGTAAATATAGCTGAGCAATCCGGCGTAACTGATCGAGCCGTAGGAGCGCAAGGCGACACGGCCTTGCGCGTTGGTGAACGGGCCGGCTTTGCTGTCGCCGGGGGCATAAACAAAGCCGCCCTTGTCCCGCGCATCATCCGAGACCCACGCCGCCTTGTTGTAAGCGGGCAGATTCTGGCAGGATTGAATGAAGTGAATCGCCGCGGCCCAATTCAGGTCCTTGCCGCCGGGCGCAGGCTTGTCAGCATCCACGTATTTGCTGTAGTAGAGGGCTTCGAGGGCCGTCATGGTGTTGTTCATGTCCGAATACGGGCCGTGGTCGCCGTAGCCCACCCCGCCGTCGCGCGGGGAATCGGGTTTGCCTTTTTCGTTGAGATGCACCTGCTGGCTGAAGAGCCATTGGCGGCCGCGGCGCAGGAACGGGTCATACTGCGGATTGCGCGCCGCAACCAGGCCCATCATGCAAATGGCCGTGTTGTAATTCTGCAACCCTTTGCCGTAAATGCTGCCGTCAGGTTTAGCGTGGGCGGTGATGAATTGGTAGCCGAGTTTGATGGCGGGGGACGGATGCGATTGATACTGGCCCGAAGGCTCCCCCATGAAAGCGGTCAAGGCCAAAGCGGTCAGGGCCGGCTGATCGGCGGTGGACCAGTATCCGTTTGTGTTCTGATTGGCCTCCAGCCAGTTCAGTCCTTTGTCGATCGCATGCTGGACTTCATGCCGAAATGAGACGTCGGACGGACTAGGGACGGACGGGGCCGCGCCGCACCATGCACCGGCGGCCAACAGCAAGAGAGTTGAGCAGGTGGCGATGCCAGTGCCGTGTTTTAGCGAAATGATTACGCGAACCCCTCTCCCGGCCTGCGGCCACCCACTCCCCGCTTTGCGGGGAGAGGGCAGGGAGAGGGGCCTGCTAGAATGGGTGGGCATTTTCATTTGTTCGTCTGTGTTTCCAATTTGAAAGTGACTTCGACGGGTGCGTTCAGCGGCGGCAACGCGTTGCTGTTGATCTGCCAGATCTGATCGTTGTCATTGCCGGGACGCGGATTGTTCGCCAGGGCGTCAACGTCGTCAATCAGGGCGACAATGGAACCCTCGCGTTGGGCAAGGAAGATGCCGTTGACCACGCGTGAACCATTGTAGGTCCAGGGGCCGCGACTGGCGTTGGTCTTGGTCGCCAAATTCATGATGCAATCTTCGGCCGGCAGTTGCCGTCGTCCGTTGGCCGACTGCCAGGCAAGCTCAATGCTAACACAATCGCCCTGAATGGCCAATGCCGGGGACGAATTGGTTGCGGTGGCCGGACGGTTAACATGGAAAGGCACGATGGGCGCGTTGAGCAGGGCCGCCGTTTGCGGCGCGCCTTTGGCCCCAATCAGCAGCATGGCCAGATGGATGTCATAAGGCTCAGTATCGGTTCGAAGCAGGCTTTCGTAAGCTTTGCCCCTGGCGTTGACCAGGAGATACTCGATCACACCATCGTTCATGTTTAATTGTGCCGGAAACTGGACGGTCTTCCGGCTCTTGTCCAGGCGGACCGCGCCCAACTGAAAGACGTCGCGGCTGATTTGCCGGAGCGGTTCATTGTTGGAAGGCGCGGGCGGAGGTTCCCCTACGCAGAACGGCGGCAGAACCAGCAAGAGCGACAAAATCGCACCAGGCAAAATGATCCAGGTGTTTTTCATGACCCGCACGAGAGGGTAAGGCGTCGTTCGCCCCACGCAAGCCGGGTGATGCTGCGACTCTCATTTTTCGCCATAAAAAAATGTTTCAAAATGGTGCGATTAAGTCGAATTAAGTGCGAGCAAGTGCGATTAAGTGCGATTTTTTGAGCCTGAATCAAGACAAACGCAAAGTTGTTCGCAAAGGGCGTCCGCCGCCGCCAAGGCTAAGGCGGACAGGAAAGGCGCAAGCAGACCGCTGAGTCTGAATTGAAAATTGGTCATTGAGAATCTCTCATTTTTCATTTGTTTTTTAGCACGATTTAGCACGAATCGCCCCGAAGAAGCACGAACGGGCGGGGCCGCATTTCCGTCGGAACGCGTTGGCAGACAGCCGGTTCCAGTCGAACTGTGGAAAATCGGCCCAAAACCTGGTTTTGGAGTTCCTTGGTTGCCTAATCGTCCCGGCATCAAAGTAAACGTTTAAAAAAATCACTGCGACTGACTGCGACTCGGTGCGACCCCCTTTGATGGGGGTTTGATTCCGCCGTCGCCAGGCCATGGCGCGACAAGCAAGGCATCACGGTTGTCACAGCCCCGAAAGCATTCGGGGCGAAGCCGGAGCTTTTTAATTCATCCTTCATCATTCCCACGTTCTTTGACTATTTATATGCGTTAAATATTCAATAGTCAAATGAGTTTTTTAATTATTTTTTGCAACCGCGGGTTTTTGGTAGAAACATGGCATCCGCCTGGGCGGCCACGGCTGGTTTGGCCCGGCAATTCTTCATGGTTTGAGCTCATGGCTGCTTGATTTCCGCTTTTCCCTGCCCGCTGTAGCCTAGCGAAGGTGGTCCTTCGCCTCGGCCGCGTTGATTTCCGCCCATGAGGGCGCTTGCCAGACGTTCAGGATGCCGTCCCCGCTCATAGTGCCGATGGCATTGCCGTCGGGTGAAAAACTTGTGAGCTCAAATAGTGCCCCCGCGCCTTCCAAGGTGAGCAACTCCTGCCAACTGTCCACATCCCAAAGTTTCACCGCATCAAACGGATTGCTGCCGCCGGTGGCGAGTCGCTTGCCGTCCGGAGAAAACACCGCCGAGTTCACCGCGTTAAGAAAGCCGCGCAGCGTCGCTTCTTCCCGCCAGGTGCCTGTGTCCCAGACCCGCGCATAACCCAAGTGGCTGGAGATCGCGAGGCGTGTGCCGTCGGGCGAGAAAGCGACTGAGACAGCTTCCAGCACATCGAGTGGCAGGTTCGTGTTGCTTTGTTCGGACAGGATTCGCCCGGAGACATCCCCATTAAAACCGGCGCAAACGCCCAGCCGTTCATCCGGCGACACGCTGAAGCCTCGAAGACTCACGTACGGCGCCGGCCAGGACTGGATTTCCCGGTTGGCTTCCAAATCCCATTCGGAAAAATGATTGTCGGCGTCAAACCGAACCACCAATCGGTTTCCCTGGGAAAGAAAATTCTCGGGATACACGGATCCATCGCCGACTTTGAATTCGTGCCGCAGAACCCGTCGCGACACGTCCCAAACCGAGATGTTCCCCTTGGTGAAGCCCACCGCCAGCAAGCGGCCATCCGGAGAAAAGCTGCTGCCTGCGTAACTGGTTCCGATGTGCAGCCCGACTGCTCTTTCCTGAAAATCCGGGCCGCTCCATCGCGCCACATGGCCCGCATTATCCAAAGTCACGAGAGAACGGCTGTCTGGGGAGAAACACCAGTCGCGGATTTTCACCGGAACCGTGATGAGCGACTGATGCGGGTGCGTGACTGCGGCGTCCCAAAGGCAAACCGTACCGTCCTTGCAACCGCTGACCAGCGTTTTGTTATCCGGCAACAAGGCCAGCCGCCACACTTCCAGACGATGACCTTGCAACACGTCCAAACACTTGCGACTGGCGAGATCCCAAGTCCGCATCGTTTGATCAGCGCTGCACGAGGCCAGTGTTTTGCCATCGGGCCAGAACACCAAAGAGCCGACCCAGCTTTTGTGGCCTTTGAGCCGCCCGATTTCATTGCCGGAGGCCACGTCCCAGAGGCGAATGTCTGACTCTGCAAAGCCGGCGGCGGATGCGAGGGTTTTGCCGTCCGGTGAAAACGCCAGGGCGGTGACGAAAAGCTTGGAGGCCACCGCGCTCCAGAGTTGCTTCCCATCATGCAGATCCATAACGCGAATCTGACCGGTCCGCGTGCCATACGCTGCCAGACCCAAATCCGAAGTGGCGGCAAAGCCGGTTGCCGGATTGAGGCCCAATTCTTGTTCGCTCGGATAGCTGGCCAGCTTGATTCCGCCGGGTATGCGCCAGAGGGTGATATGCCCCAAGCCGGTTGAAGTCACCAGCGTCCGCCCATCCTTGGCAAACGCCAAGCCCTCGCAAGGGTGATCCAGCGGGAATTGCGACACCACCTCTTGCGTGACCGTGTTCCAAAGCCGCAACGTGCTTTGCTCCCTGACTGAAACCGGAGCACTGACACTGGTGAATGCGAGCAAGGAATCCACCGGGGAGAAGGCGGCGCGCACCTCACTTTCTCCGGGCGCGAGATGGGCCACCTCCTGCCGGGCCTTCAGGTCATACACAAACAGCCCGCCCTTATGCACCAGGCCTATCGCCAACCAGTTGCCGACGGTGGAAGCGGCGAGCGATTCGATTTCGGTTTTCTGGCAAAGCGTGGACAACGCGTCGCTGTGGGTCTGCTGCCAGAGATAACGCCATTCCCATCCGCGCAAATCCTTCTGGCCGGGCTGGGGCCGCTGGCGGTTCAGCAAATCTTGAGCGCGTCCCAGATTGCTCGCGTCGAGCGCCTGCATGGCCACATTCATGTCCGAGGCGTAGGCCCGCTGGCGGGCGGAGAGTTCGGCGGCTTCGGCCTGACGGCGGGCTTGATCGGCTTGTTCGCGCAGTTTGGTTTCGTTGGCCCGGGCTTCGACAGCCTGCGCTTGCGCGGCCAGGGCTTCCCGTTTGGCGCGTGTGGCCAGCACCGATTGCCAGGTGCTCACGATGATGCCGAGCAACAAGGCCGCGGCAATGGCGAGACCAGCGGAGAAAACCAGCTTGTTCCGGCGAAAGGCTTTCTGAAATTTGTAGGCCGCGCTGGGCGGCCGGGCCAGGACTGGCTCGTTGTTGAGATGCCGCTTGAGATCGAACGCCACTCCATTGGCCGTTTCGTATCGCCGTGTGCGGTCTTTTTCCAGGCACTTCATCACGATCCAATCCAGGTCGCCCTTGAGTTGGTGAAGCAGCTTCGATGTTTCGGTTGAGCGTCGTTTCGCAGTCGTCGTCAATTCCCCATGCGTGAGCGTGGCCAACCGTGTGCTCGGCCGCACCGGCTCTTTCTCCCGAATCGTCTTGCGCATGGCATCAATGCCCGAGGCCGCCAACGCGTCCGAATCGAACGGCGTGCTGCCCGCCAGCAACTCGTAAAGCAACACGCCCAGGCTGTAAATGTCGCTGCGCGTATCAATGTCCAACCCGCTCATCTCGGCCTGCTCCGGCGACATGTAGGCCGGCGTGCCGATGAACTGCTGGAGTTGCGTGTAAACTGTCTTGTCCGTCAAAGTTTGGCCGACAGTGGCCTTGGCGATGCCGAAGTCGATCACCTTCGGCACCGGCACGCCATCGTGCAGCGCCACGAGGATGTTCGACGGCTTGATGTCCCGGTGGATGATCCCCTTCTGATGCGCGTGTTGAATCGCCTGGCAGACCTTGATGAACAGATCGATGCGTTCCTTCGTGGTCAGGTTGGCTTGGTCGCAGTATTCGGTGATCTTGATGCCGCGCACCAGTTCCATCACGAAATAGGGGCGGCCGTTTTCGGTCGCGCCGGCGTCGAGCACTTTGGCGATGTTGGGATGGTCCATCATGGCCAGCGCCTGCCGCTCCGCCTCGAACCGCGCCACGACCTGCTTGGTGTCCATGCCGAGCTTGATGACCTTGAGCGCGCCACGACGGCGCACCGGCTCGGTTTGCTCCGCGACATAAACCACCCCGCAGCCGCCCTCGCCCACCTTCTCCAATACTTTGTAGCGGCCGATGGTCTTGCCAACGGCTTCATCCCCGGCTTCCGCCAGATCGAGCTTGATGGTCGCCGCAACTGCCGGCGCGTTTGCCGGGGGTAGTGGCTCCGGCTTGTCGTGCGCCGCCAGCAGGGCTTTCAGGCGCTGGCGCAGGGCGGGGTCGCCGAGGCAGGCGTCCTTGAGGAAGGCGTCGCGCTTGTCGGCCGGCATTTCCAGCGCGGCAGCCAAAAGAATTCCTTCTCGATTATGAGGCGATGGCACGTCTGATTGAATTTTGCTTGTTCAAGCCTACATGCTCATTCGACGAACTAAAAGCATGAAGAAGTCTTCCCAGTTACCCGAACCGGACGTGGCCGGTCACACCGATATGAAACATGGCGCAAGACGTTGCGCGGCAAGGGTGGAGCGGGTTTGTCGCGAAGGAATCTATTGATTCCGCCCGGCGACGGCGGTGTTCTGAAGCGGGAGTTCGTAACAGGCCGCCTCTTCGCCGTTGCGCACGAGCAGGTAGCGGCCGGCAAGGGTCGGATGGTTCCAGGTCTTGTTGTGCAACGCGGGGATGCGCCCCAGTTCCTTGAAGCCATCCGGGTTTGCCTCCGCCAGCGCGACGTCCCCTTTTTCGCTCTGGATGAGCACGAGGTCATCCACCAGGAGCGTCTGCCCCGAACCGTAGCGTCCATCCTTCCATTTGCGCTCGCCGGTGAAAGCATCCACGCAGGCCAGCAGGCCGTCATCAAGTCCGTAGAGGAAGCCGTCCCGAGCTGCGACGCTGTTGAATTGGGTTTTCATGCGCATGTTTTTCCAAAGGAGCGTTGCGGCAAGTTTGCCGTCGGAGCCGGCCTTGATTTGCAACATCATGCAGCCGGAGCCGTATCCGGCCGAGAGGAACACGCGGTCGCCATCGAGCACGACGGGCTGCGAGGCTTTGGGCCATTTATCGCTGGACCATGGATAATCCAGGAGGATTTCGCCGGTGACAGGATCGTGGACGGTGAGTGAGGCGGCATTGCAGGAAAGCACGACGCGCCGGCCCGCGAGCGTGGCGAGGATGGGCGAGGCATAACTGGCCTTGTCGGTTCCGGCGCACCAGAGTAGTTTGCCGTTCCACCGGCGGTAGGCCAGCACAGTAAGACCGTTGGTCAGACCGCCGGTGACGATGACCGTGTCGTCGAATACCAACGGGGAATCGCTCACACCCCAGATGAGGTTGGGGAGATTGTTCTCCGCCAGCACATTGTGCGACCAATGTGCGCGGCCCGTCCGGGCATCGAGACAATTGAGGACGCCGGTCGCGCCCATGGTGAACACATTGCCCTGATAAACGGTGGGTGTCGCGTGTGGTCCATCCCCGCTCTGCCACTGGCTGAAACGCGTGGCGTCGGGATGGCTCCAAATCAATCGTCCCGTGAGCAGGTCGTAGCAAGTGACACACTCGGTTTCGCCCCGCTGCTCCTGGGTGTAGGCGCACCCGCCCACGACCGCGAACGCCGACCACCCGGCGCCGATGGATTGCCGCCAAAGTTGTCTGGGTGGCGACGTTTTCCAATCGCGGGCCAGTCTCGCGTCTTTGACGATGCCATCGCGGTTGGGGCCAAAGTACTGTGGCACGTCAGGGATGGACTCCAACGCCGCCTGCGGAACGGTCATGGACGCGCCGGAAGCGACTGGGAATGCGCCGGGGTGCTGCGCCCGGGGAGTCCAGCGCCAGACCAGTTTGGGCAGACCGGTGCCGTTTGTGGTTCCGTCCACGCGCACCATCTTCCCAAGGCCAAAAATAACGAGCACAAGAATGGCGATGGCTGCCAGGCGCAGTTGCCATGGGAACCGGCTCAGGAACAAAAACCAAACGACCTCCAGCAGCAAGGCCGGCAATACCACCACCATGGTGAGCATGATCTTGAGGTTAAGATCGAGATCCGGTATGCGGAAGACGATGACAATAGCGGCAAGGGCGATGGCAGCGATGGAGAATGGCATCCAAAGCCGATGATTATTGGTTGCGCGATTTTCGTGACCGGCCTTTTGTTGAATGGAATCTTCAGCCATATGATTTTGACGTGGCATGGTTGCATGAAAGTTCTGAAAGGGCAACTTCCACAAGACGGAGGCCGTCATGGCGTGAGGAATTCGGGAAGGCGTTTAATTATTCAGGCAGCAGAAAGTGACCATGACCTGCTGGCTCTCCTTCTCCCGCTGCAGGGAGAAGGCGTCTCCGATTCAGTTTGGTCGGAGACTTTGAATTTTCTGACTGAGAAGCACCACAGAGCGAGCAATTGCCGCTTCTATGTCAACTGCGTGACTCGGTCGTTTTTCTTCAGGGCAGCAGATTCCCTCGCAATAATGGATTCGAGGTCCTCTACAGGCAAGCGCGCTGAAGGATCAAGAATTTCCTTCAGCCGCCCAATCAATTCATCAACAGTCTGGAAACGCGAATCAAGTTCGTAATTGAGGCCTTTGTCCAAAAGTGCATTTAAGAATGACAGTTGAGCAGGATGTTTGATCTTGTCCTTCAATGAATACTGCGGCACACGATGTGGGTGGCGGCCTTGGGAATCGCGGAGATTCCGCGGCGAACATGCCGTGAGGCAATAGAATAGAATAGCGCAAATACCCGTCAAATCGGACCGAAAATCCCGTTTGTTTTCTCCAGGACCGCTCCGCTCGGGCAGTGTCAAGAATTTATTACCGAGGGATTCGTCTGTGTCAGTGAGATTGGACGCTTCATCTTCGTTGAACGAAAGACCGAAATCGACCATGAGAACATCCGGTGGCTCGACCGTGCGGACAACAATGTTTTCGGGCTTGATATCTCGATGGGCAATACCTTCTTTGACAGCAATTTGTAAAGTGGCGCATAGATCAAGCGCGATTCCGATCGCGATATTCACGGGCAATCCGTTCGTTTCCCGGACTGTCTCTGCCAACGTCCTTCCTTGAATAATGCCGCGCCGCCCGCGCTGTCCACAAACAAATCCGCTTTCGCGGTTGTTTCGACGCGACAAGTCCGCGTCCGCCGGAACCGCTTCAGTTTCATCGCGCAGGGTCAGTGCTTGCGCGGCGGTTCGTCGTTGAGGGTCATGGCCGATTCCTTGCCGCGCTCACGTTCCTTCCCGGCCACAAGCTGACGCAATTCTTCGGCGGTGTGGACCATTTGGCCGGAGTGCGGATGTGCCGCCGCCCACTTTCGCGTGTTTTTGCAAAGGCGATGGACATCGTAGCCGGCTTCGCGCGCCAGTTCATCTTTGATGCGCCAGACTTCTTCAAGAACCGGATCCGATTTCATACGTGAATTTCCCGTCTTTTTACCCGCAGAACACGCAGAATTACGCTGATGCGGAAAATGGATCATTTATCTGCGTCCATCTGCGTGGTCTGCGGACAGGCCTGGCCACCAATTTGGCAGCGGGACGCTGCCAGAACCCGCAGGCGAGGACGCCTGCGCCACGTAGCGCAGCCGTCCCGGCTGCGGGTTTACGGGGCTTCCCAGCCCCGTCTTGCTTTCTGTGATTTAGCGGGTGATTTGTTGGGTCGCGTGTTTTGCCAGGCCTTTCTCATCCTTTTCCAGTGGCGGCCAGACTTTCAAACCGGCGGCGATGGGCCACTGGTTGCTTGCAGTTCCACTCTGCGGCGCAACTGAGGGCATCCATGCAGTGAGCTTATTGAGAATGTGAATAACTTTTATAACGAGGTTCTTGATTTCGAGCGCCACACGCATAGGTTAAACGTGGCTATGAGATCTGAGCCCCCTTCGAACCTGCGCTTTGAGAGAATACCCCTCAACTTTGGGGCGGGCGCCATGCCGGCTCTGGGTTTCGGGACTTTGATCCCGGCCCCCGCTGAAACCAGGAGCGCAACCACGAACGCGTTAAGGGTCGGATTTCGTCACTTTGATTGTGCGGAACGATATCGGAATGAGCGGGAGGTGGGTGAGTCATTACAGGCGGAGTTCGCAACTGGAGCAATCGCCCGTGAAGATGTATTCATCACCACGAAGCTGTGGAATACCAATCATCGGCCAGAGCGTGTCGAACCGGCGTTCGACGCGAGTCGTGAGCGCCTTGGGATCAGTTATGTGGATCTTTACCTGATCCACACCCCCTACGCGTTTCAACCGGGAGACAACATGGATCCGCGAGACCCAGGCGGCAATATCATTTATGACCGTGGTGTCAGTCTGGTTGAGACTTGGAGAGCGATGGAAAGTCTGGTTGATCGGGGCAAGTGCAGAGCCATTGGATTATCCGACGTCGTTCTTGAAAACCTGGCACCCCTCTATGAGGCCGCGAGGATCAAACCGGCCGTGGTCCAGGTTGAATCGCATCCGTATCTGCCTCAGACGGAGCTGTTGGAGTTCTGCAAGCAGAAGGGCATTGTTTTTTTGGCATTTGCGCCACTGGGTCATGGAATACGACCCGGCCCGCTTGAAGATCCGGCGGTTCTGGCGGTCGCCCGGCAAACGTCACTGACTCCAGCCCAGGTCCTGATCGCGTGGGCGATCCAACGTGGAACGGCCGTCCTTACCACCGCGAAAACTCTGGAGCGCGCCCGCGAGAACTACAACATCTCGGAGATTCCAGAAGCTGCCGTTGACGAGATCAACCGGATTCAAACCAGAATGAGGCTCAACCCGGTGGTGGAGACCGGGGTTCCCGGTTTCATAAAGTGACTCTGTTGATCGAGCAGGGTGCAAACCGTTGAGCGGTCTTTGCCCGCAGAACACGCAGAATTACGCTGATGCAGAGAATGGATCGTTTTTATCTGCGTCCATCTGCGTGGTCTGCGGGCAGGTCTGGATTCGGTTGTGACCGTTCACCCTTTGCGCGGCATGTACTGTTGGTGTTTGGGCAGGGCGGCAGACTTGTCATCCGCACACAAATCAGATACCTTTTCGCCATGAGTACCGTGCAAGAAATTGAATCGGCGATTGCCCAGCTTAAGCCCAGGGATATTCATGCTGTGGCGGATTGGTTGCAGGAATACCGCGAAACGCTTTGGGACAAGAAACTTGCTGCGGACGCCCGTGCCGGGAAGCTGGATCCGCTCATCAAAAAAGCCAAGGCCGCCCATCGCGCGGGGAAGGCGACGCCTTTTCCGTGAAATCAAACGCGTTGCCGGATTTTTGGACGTGTTTCAATCGCCTGCCGCCCAATGTTCAAAAGATCGCGCGCAAGAATTTCGCCCTTTGGAAAAAGCAACCCGGCTTAAAATCCCTCGCCTTCAAAAGAATCAAGCATGATCTCTGGTCGGTGCGGGCGGGGTCGGGTTTCCGCGCCCTGGCAACCTTCGATGATGGCTGCTTCGTTTGGTTTTGGATCGGCACGCACGATGAATATGAGCGGCTCTTGCGCAAGCTTTGATCAGCCCGAAAGGGATCTGCGGACCAGTCCGGATTCGGCTAAGGCCGTTTAATCCATTCCCCATCCTGTCATCCAGTCGTTTCTTCCCCGCGAACAGCCGCCTCGAGCAAAAACCAGACTCGATTTTTTCAATATATGGTACAGTTTTTTCAATTCACGCCCGGCATTGAGTTTGACGTAGCATGATGGCATGAAAACTTTGAACCCGAAATTACCATCCGCCTCGCGCCGCCGGAGGATTATTTTGGCGGGCGCGCTGGCTGGCGTCTTCGTCTGGGCCAGCCTGCCGGCGCGGCCTTATCGCCCGGTTGAACCCATCCCCGCCGGCATCGTCGATATGCATTGTCACATCGCGGGAATCGGCGCGGGAGGCAGCGGCTGTTTTGTTTCGTCGCGGCTGCGGCACAATTTCCGGTTCAAGATTTATCTGCGCAGCTACGGCGTTTCGGAGCAGGAACTTTTGCAGCAGGGCGACAGTCTGGTGGGCGACCGCATATCTGAATCGCTCGTCCAAAGCAAATATGTCAGCCGGGCCGTGCTGCTCGCGCTCGACGGCGTGGTGGGCGCCGATGGGAACCTGGACACGAACCGGACGGAAGTCTATGTGCCGAACGAGTTTGTGGCTGAAATGGCGGCGCGGCACACGAACCTGTTGTTTGGCGCGTCGGTCAATCCTTACCGCCGCGACGCGCTGGCGCGGCTGGAATGGGCCAAGGCGCACGGCGCGGTGCTGGTGAAATGGATTCCGAACATCATGGCGATTGACCCGTCGGAACCGAAGCTCATTCCCTTTTACAAAAAAATGGCCGAATTGAAATTGCCGCTGCTGTCCCACACCGGCGAGGAGAAATCTTTTTCAAGCGCCAACCAGGAATTGGGCGATCCGGATAAATTGCGGCTGCCGTTGAGTCTGGGCGTGACGGTGGTGGCGGCGCACATTGCGTCGGAGGGGATTTACCACGGCGAACGCGGGCCTGACCGGCTGGCGCGGATGATGGGCGAATACACCAATCTCTACACGGACATCTCCGCGCTGACGCAGATCAACAGGCAGGGCCGGTTGAAGGAAGCGCTGACCAGGCCCGAATTTTCCGGGCGGCTGGTCTATGGCACCGATTATCCCCCTGATCAACACATTGCTGGTTTCGCCGTGGTATTCGTTTCACCTTTCCTTCAGGCAGAAAATCGCCATCTGGCGGACGAAAAGTCCGTGGGACAGGGATGTTTTGATGAAGCACGATTTGGGCGTGCCGACGGACGCTTTCGCGCAGTCGGGGAAAATGTTTGGCGGCACAAAATGAATTCCTGTTTTGCCTCATGGTGATTGACGGCTCAGGCGGGCTGCGTCATTCTGGCGTCTGGCAGACGCATCGGACTGATGCGCGCATTAAAGGAAGGCAGGATCATCAAATCAATTGACTGAGTATGATGAAGCACAGAATTCAAATCCTCATTGCTGCCACAACCGCCGGGCTGTGGCTGTCGCCGCCCGCAACGCTCCAGGGCCAGGTTTCGCTGGAAGTCTCAATTTCGGGGACGGTTTTCGAGCAAGGCACCACGAATAACAATAACGCAACGACCACGACAAAGACACCCATCAAAAAGTCCCTCACGACCGGCACCTTGCTCAAAGAGCTGGCCTTGGACGAAAAGGCGGCGGGAGACTGGGCCGAGAACAGCTTCCCCGCCGACGCCAGGCTGATTTATGTCAACGGCGCCGGGTTCAAGGTCGTTGACAGACACGATGACCTGCTGGTGACCGCCACGAATATCCTGTCCTTGCAGACCAACGGACAGGTTGAGATCACTTCCGGTTCATACGTTGACGGGTCCGCCGGGGACGCCTTTCAGCCCTACAATCAAACCGATGTGCAACTCGCCACCTTCACATACAACGCCACTTCTTTTGGCCGCCTGACGAAGTTTACGGTGACGGGCGTGAGCACATCGACCGCCAAAAACACTCCTCCAAACGCCGAAGGCAATTCCACCGAAACTGACTCGTTCAGACTTCAGAACGGGACCGGGGAAGGAACCAACGCCGATGGTGTCAACATCGTGCTGGCGGGCTTTACCATCACCGGGAAAGGAAAGGCGACCTTGAACGAGAGCCAGGGAACTTCCACCTCTTTGCCGCAGAATTTCCCGCCGCCCTGACTAACGGCGCAAGATTTGGCGGGCAGCCCGCAGGAGGGCGTCGATCTCCGCGTCGGTTCCAATGGTGATGCGCAGGAAATCCTTGGTGGCCGGGGAATTGAACCAGCGGACCAGCACGCGCTTCTCGCGCCATTTTTGCAACCAAACCTCGGTGGGAAACACCGGGGGACGAGCAAAAATAAAATTGGTCTGGCTCGGCAGGACGTTGAAACCCAATTGCTCCAATTCCCGGCTCAACCGCCCGCGCGTGGCGATGATGCGCCGGAAATTGGCGCGGTAATAAGGCAGGTCGGACAGGGTGGCCAGGGCGGCGACCTGGCCCAGGCCGTTGACATTGTAACTGTCGCGGATTTTGTGCATGGCCCCGATCAACGCCGGGTGGCCGGCGAAGTAACCGATGCGCTGGTAGCAGAGCGAATAGGCCTTGGAGAAGGTGCGGGCCACAATGACGTGGGGATATTTCAGCGCGAGCGCGAACGCGTTTTCGCGCGCGAAATCCACATACGCCTCATCCAGCACAACAACTCCCTTTTGTGCGCGGCACAATTGTTCCAGCTCCCGGGTGGTGTATCCGCGTCCGGTGGGCGCGTTGGGCGTGGTGACAAAAGTGAGCGCTGCGGCAAAATCCCATTGGCCGCCTCGCTTCAAGTCGCGCGAGGAAGGCAGGGCGAAGTCTTTGCCCAAAGGGACGGCAAGGCTCGACGCGCCGTGGCCGTCCGCCAGGACCGGATACAGGGAATAACTGGGGGTGAAGAATTGAACGGTGGCTTTGGAGCGGGAGGTTTTTGCGCCTTGGGCGGATTGGACAAAAGCGCGCGTGGCCAGGGCGAGCAATTCGTCCGATCCGTTGCCCACGATGAAATTCTCCGGGCGGCAACGATGGAGCTTCGCCAGCCTGGCCCGCAAGGCGTCGGCCGTGGGATCGGGATAAAGTCGGAGGCGTTCATCCACCGCTGCTTTGACCGCCGCCATGATTTTTGGGGAAGGCGGATAAGGATTCTCGTTGGTGTTGAGCTTGATGAGGCCCTTGATGGCGGGCTGTTCCCCCGGCACATAGGGATGCAGCGCTCGCACCAGGGGCCGGATCAGTGATTGCGGATTGATAGAGGCCATAAAGAGATTTGTTCGTCTGCCGACTCAAGCGTGGAAGAGCATTTATTACCGTGGCCGATCGATGGATTGGCTGATCAGGCTGGGCTGCGGCGCCCTCCGGAGCCGGCGAATTAAAAACACCACCAGCACCACCGCAATGGTCAATAATGAAAACGCCATGACATACAGCGCCAGCGGGGCGCCACCCGGCGGCGCGATGGCGGCAACGGGCGCATTTCGCGCGACTGGCGGGGCGGGCAGGGTGTGTGGCTCGCTCACGGCCACCGGCGCATGAGGCAGGGGATTGGCGGCTGCTGGTTCCGGGTTCTGCCGCGCCACGATGGGCGGCGGAGCGGGCTGGACAGGCGGCGGCGCAACGGCGGGATTCGCCGGCTGACTGATCGGCACGGGCGCGACGGTGGCGACATGCGGCGGCGCGGGAACAGGCGCGATGGCCACTGGTGGAGGAGCAGGCACAGGCGCTGCCACCACAGGCGCAGGAGCAGGAACGGGCGCCACGACCACGGTTGGAGGGGGCGGTGCCGGAGGCTTAACCGGTGGCGCCACTGTGGCTGGCGGCGGCGCGGCGGCATGAGGCGCATTCGTCCTGGCCGACATGATGAAGGAGCGCGTTGGCCGGGACAGCGGGGGAGCATTCGTGCGCGGGATTGGAGCCGCCGCTACGACGGGCGCATTTGTCTCGACGGGCGGCTCGGGCCTTGCGATGTGGGGAATGGCCACCCAACCGGGATAATTGATTATATAATCGAATACCGCGCCGTCACGCACCGCCAGAACGGTCACGAACGGCTCATGAGCGGAGCGCAACTCGCGCGCGTACTTTTTTTGCAGCAGGTTGATTTCCCTGTCAAAGGGCGTCCCTTGAATGAGTCCCGAGCCGTCGGAAATCAAAATAACGGTGAGTCTCTCCGAGTTTTTGATCACCTGGTTCAGGGCGGGCATGACGTTTTCGAGATGCGCCCGCTTTCCATAGCGCCGGCCCCGCAAGTAAGCCGCCATTTCGTCCAGAATCGCGCTCTTGTCCTCCGTTGACCAGACCTGCATGGGGTACTCCGTGGACAGCTTCTCATCGTAGGTCCAGAGGCCGATGGTGTCGCCCTTCCGGATTTCGCCTTTCATGTCCGAGTCCAGCAATTCGGCGACACTTTGCACGCTGGCATTGGAGCAGCCGCGCATGGCGGCGGAGGTATCGACGATGAACAGAAACCGGCTCTCGGAGTGTTTTGCATTGCGGGGCGCGGCATCCGCAGGGCAGGGCGGGGCGGCCAAGAAAAGCGCGGCCAGGAGCAAGGGCAGGGCGGCGAAAAATCTTTTCATCGGCAGCGCTGCTTTCCTGGGCGCGACGTTTTGAAGCGGAGGCGCTCGGCGCGGTTATGGCGTTCAATATCGCGCCCCTGTTCTTCGAGAACGCTTTCGACGTCGTCAATGAAGTTCAAACAACTGGCCGTCATGCCTCCGTGGCAGGACACCGTCTCCCGTTCCACGTAATCGTCCGTCACGGCCAGCACTTCCCCGTAGGGCTGGAACCGGACGGTCGCGCGCTCGATGATGTCGTCCGCTGTCTGGCCCGCGCGCGAGTAAAGCACTTCCATTTCCGGGGTCGGCGTGGGCGGCGTTTTGCCGCCGCGCGGTCCCGAGCCGTCGAAGACGATGGTAATGGGCGTGCCGATGGCGTCGCGGTAGAGGGTGAGGCGGCGGATCAACTCGTCGCGCGCCGCGGCGGAATGGCGGGGCTTGCCCGGGGCCAATTGCGGCCAGTTATGCAGCAGGCTGTAGCCATCCACCAATATTCGAACCAGCGCCATGCCCACAGGATAATTGCAGATCGACGAATGTCCATCCACGAATGACCGGGGAATTCCAAATTCCATCCCTCCCATGCGTGGTCCCATTGATCGTTAGCATTTCGTCATTAGAGCATGTTGTAAAAATCCCATCTTTTTGATGCCCTAGCTCGGCAGGAGCCTCGCCCAGCCAGATCGAAATCTCCAGCTCTGACCTCTCTTCCTTCGTCATCCCGGAAAAGCAAAACGCGCGGAGGCTTTCCTCCGCGCGAATCGAAAGGCTGGCAAAAACAGATTACTTCTTAAAACGCCGGAGAAAGCCCAGGCAAACCGTGCTGCCGATGCCGAACAGCGCCACGGTGGACGGTTCAGGAACCGCCTCGGTAATTGACATCGGAGTCAGTTCAGGCGCAAAACTTCCGCTTTGACTTACAAAGCCAGTGATGTCCACAGTGCCGGTTGGAATCGGCGTGCCTCCCATCGCTCCGTCAACGGAGTAAGAGGATGCCCAGACATATATTTCCATGATATTGCCGCTGCCATCTTTGGCATACAAAGTGGTGTTGGCGTGGGTGGCGAAGTTGCCCGACACAGGAATGGTTGCGGCTGAATCCGTGTAAAGCGACACGTTGTCCAAGGCCACCGTATAGCCTGCAATGCTTAAAGGAACCGCGCCAGTCCCTGAAGCTGTCAGTTGCGGAATTGTATAGGCAACGGGCGAAGGAACGGGATTGCCCGAGGAGATCGCACTAATTGAACTGATAGACCCAATCTCCGGAATCTGGTGATATGGAGAATAGGTGCCCGCAGCAGTGATGTTATCACCCACCGTCGGTGTGTAACCGCCAGGCACTGCTCCATACAGATCAATCGACCCGGTCCCGTCATTGGCCAGAAACGCCCAAGTGGTGTAGTTATATCCGTCTAATGAGCCAACGGGCGCAGACTCGATGGTGGTGATGGTGGGATATGCGCCCGAAGCATTATCATACGTGACGGATGAGCCGGAGGAACCAGCCTCAATGCCGGCGGCACTGCTGGCCAGGGCGTTTGTGCAGCTCAAAACGACCGAGGCCGCTATGAGACCTGTCATCAAATAATAAGATTTTTTCATAACAGAATGGCGTGTTTGGTGTGATTTAGTTTTTCTAATTTTTTCAGTTGCAATTTTGCAAATTTTTTTGCCTGCGTTGGAGTTATAAGCAAAACTTCCCGCCAAGTCAAGGTCTTTTAGCACTTTTCCGCCAACGCATCCGCATCGCAGTTCTAAGGGATCTGCAGATGGGAGTTTTCCTGATCCCCTGCATGGGACGGACCGGACGGAGCGGAAACGCACGAATTGCGCAAGTGCTTGTAATTCAATATCATCGGAACCGTTTCCCGGGCTTTCGCCAGCCATGACTGACAGGGCTGACGCTGTTCGGGGAAAGGCGCGGCGGACTCAAAAACAGGCCCGTTTCAAGGCCCGGGTGCAAGGAATTTAACATGACCGTAACTCAAAAATCCACCGGCACGGGGCTGGATTGGTCCATGCAGGATACCAATCTTCATAAGGTCCTTCATCAGAGCCATTTACAAATATGGATATTATTGGGGCGCCCGGATCTTTGCCTGAAAATGCTGGAGTGCCTTAATGGCAAACAAATCCTCCACTTGCTGGAGGACTTCCAAGTTTTGATATGCCACGCCCATCTTGACCGCTGCTTGCACCGAGTCAACTGGCGGCAGGGTCTCACTTTTTGGCCGAGCTCATCAGCCCCATCCATCCCATTCGTCCTTGGTTCCTGTGAAACAAACAATCCAGCATGGTCATAAAGGAACAGCAATTCCGTTGTTAGTTCATCATTTAAAATGCACAACATGTTGTTGCAGAATATCTTACGAATCAAATGTTACAATTGTGTTACGGCGGCATGAATTGTGCGTACAGCTTCAAAATGCGGTTTGGATGGACATGTTGAGATTTATTGGGTTGTTGCTTTTGCCAGAACAAAAAAGCCCGGCAGATGTTGCTGGCGGCCAAGAAATCACGGGGACACGCGATTGTCGCGAGATTGTCACTAAATTGTGGATAAGTTTGCCATTGACAGCCTGCCGTGGTTCTGCGATTCTCGCTTCCATCAATGGCGGGAAAGCAGGGAAATGCAAATTGGTTTTCAGGAAATGCAGTTCGGGGCGGCCCTGGTTTTTTTTGGGCCGGCAAGTTGAGCAGTTCTGTTCTTTAAACCTTGGCGCATCGGCGATCCAGAAAGTTTGCGGAGAATTAAGACCGTAATAGAGACACCAACACATTAAAACAAAACCCTATGAAAAAATTAGCAGTATTGATTCTATGTCCAATTTTAGCATCGATGTCCCTGCAAGGGCAGGTGCTCTGGCAGGACTCAACGAATTACCCTTACATAAATGGAAGCATTGAAGGCCAGGGCCAGTGGTATTGCTTCAATGAGTCAACGCCCTATCAGGATGCCAGGGTGACGAACAACATTTTGCTCTTAAACACGAACGGTTATGACGAAGTGGCGGCGCCCACCAACGGCTGGCTCAACTATTCCGAGTTCACTTTCGCCAGTTTTTCCCTCAACGTCAGCCAACTGCCCAGCGCAAACGGGGGCTATTTCTGCCAGTTTGTCAATAATGGGGCCAGCAATCGTTGCTGCAATGTGTTCATCGACACGAACAGCACGACCTCGCCAGGAACTTATCAGTTGGCAATTGCCAATTATTCCACTTCGTTCGGAAGCGCGTATCAGCCGATCAATTATCCCATGGACCTGGCGCCAGGCATCAACTACACGGTGGTGATCCTGTTCGATAACAATCCCGACAACGAAACCTTTGCAGGCTCCACGCTCTGGGTCAACCCATCGGAACAAGACTGGATCAACGCGGAGGATAACGACGTGATCAGCCCGAACATTGGCAACGGTTATGTTTATGCAACGGACACACCCATCACCGGAAACCCGGCAGACTTCACGATCACGCAGATTGCCTTCGAACCTTACGCCAATGCCGGCATCAGCAACGTCATCGCCGGTGCTTCCTTTGAGAGCGTAAACACCACCAATCTCCCGGTCATCGGCATTCAGCCTCAATCCGAAACCAATTATACCGGGGACAGCGCGACCTTCTTCACGGTGGCCTCGGGCGCGGATCTGACCTACCGATGGCATGACCAGTTTGGCCCTTTGAATGACGGCCCGAACGTCATCGGTTCCACCAGCAACATCCTGGTGCTGAACAACCTTGCGGCCTCGGACGATTATTATGCGGTGATCACCGACGCCTACGGCCACATCATTGACACCGCGACTGCCACCAACACGGTCATCACCACGCCGACGCCTCCGTTTTTCCCTGCATCCGTTGTCGCAGTCAATTTGACCAACACCGTGTTCACCACCGCCACCTTTAGCGACGTTGCCGAGGGCACCGGTCCGCTCACTTATCAGTGGTATTTTGCGCCGACCAACCCGCCGATCACCTTCGGGCAGTTGGCGGGGCAGACCAGTTCGACCTTGAGGTTGACTTTGAACGACTACACGCACAATGGACAATATTATGTCGTCGCCTCCAACGGCGTGAGTGGCGGAAGTATCGCCTATGGTCCAACTAACAGTCTTACCGAGACAGCCCCCATCGGTGGCTCCCTCGCGCAGTTGTACCAACTGGTGCTCTCGATGACAAACCAGATTGACGCCAGTCCGACCAGCACGATTACTGTAAACTCCGCTAATGTTACGGTCAGCGGTTACGTCACGACTTATGGAGGTTTCGGCAGCTCCTACTCGGAATTCTTCATGCAGGATGTGGCGGGTGACGGGATTCAAGTTTATCTGGGCGGCCATGGCAACACGAATACGCCGCCGGTCGGGACATATGTGTCGGTCACCGGCCCGATTGTGATATATCATGCCGCGTTGGAAGCGGAGCCGGCGTCCCTTAGCGCCATTGTGCCGGGCGCGGCGCCGGTTGTTGCACTGACCCCCAAGCTGGAAAATGCCAACTGGACCTATCTGACCGCCAACCCTCTGAGCACCAATTCGTTGCTGCTCGCCGATTCGCTGGTGACCTTTACCAATGTATATATCTATGCCAACAAGACCGGCACCGCCCTGACGCCCGGTCAGACCTTTTACGCCGACGGTTACACGACATTCTACTTTACCGTTGGGCCTTACGATCCAGTCAATAACACAAACGTGATGGAAGTCTATCAGTTTGGTTACAATTATCCAAACACATTCCCGGCAAGCGGAACGGGAACTTACAGCCAGTTCTACAATCAGGTGATTCCAACCCAATGTGCTCAACTGACCGGGGTCTATAATCCCTATGGTGGATTTCCTGAGATCGAGCCTTCCCGCCTGGCCGATTACGTTGTGACGGCGCCGGCAAGTTTCGCCGCCAGCATCACGGAGACGAACGGCAAACCGACCATCCAATGGCCGGTGGATACGGGCGCGACTTACAGCATTTGGAGCGCGACGACTCTGCCTGGACCGTGGACTCAAGCGGCGTACGGTCTGACGTACTATCCCACTAACGGGGCCTTCACCGACACCAATTCGGCGGCGGCGAAGTATTACCGCGTTAGCAACCCTTAAATGGACATTATAAATCTACGCAATGTGAATGCGCTCCTCCGCAAGGGGGGGCGCATTCGCGCTCATATGGATATGAGAAATCGACGCAATGGGAATGCGCTGCGCCGCAAGGCGGGCGCATTCACTCTTATCGAACTGCTGGTGGTCATAGCCATCATCGCCATCCTGGCGGCCCTGCTTCTGCCGGCCCTCAGCAATGCCAAACAGCAGGCAAAAAAAAGCAAGTGCCTGTCCAATTTAAGACAATGGGGATTGGCGGGCCAGATGTATTTCGGCGACAGCAAGGACGGCATGCCCTGTGATGGCTTTAACACCGACGACCAAATGCCTGATTGGTGCGGTTCGGCTAATTATCCGGAGGGCACACCTTTGGATCCCTACGCTTGGTTCAACGTTCTTCCGCCAATGGTCGCTGAGAAGACCTTGGGGACGTATTTCTCCCAAATGCAGGTTGGCCATGGCTTCGATGTCACCAAAGCGACGCAGTATATGCCGTTTCCGGGTGGCAAAGGTCCGGTGTGGGAATGCCCAAGCGCCCAGATTTCCATGTCAACCATCGAAGACGGCTTGTTGGCAAAGGCCGACAATCTGCCCGGTTTCGCAAACGTGCCCGGTGGGGGCGGTTTTTTCAGCTATGCCATGAACATTGACTTGAAGCGGAGCGACGCCAGCGACTATGTGACGTACCCCATGATGCCAAAACTAAGCAGCTTCAGGAAGCCGAGCGCGACGGTGCTCATGTTTGACATGGTTTTTGATCCGGTTTCGGAAGTTGTCAATGGGTCGCCTCAATACAACTCGGTCAATCCGGCTGGACGATGGAAGAGCTTCGCATCCCGTCATCAAAAAGGCGCGGTGATCAACTTCCTGGACGGCCATAGCGCCTTTTTTAGGACCACCTACATTCAAACCAACGAATCCACTTACCTTGGCAACAGCTACGAGCCTTTGCTGTCGGATGTCGTTTGGAACGCGCCCTATCGCGCGTCACTGCCGGGCAACTGACGCGCCGGGCCTGGGTTGCTGATGGAACCGCGAAAGCGCTGCCGCTTTTCAAGGGCAGCGCGCATCGGCGGGCAGCGGAGTGCCCGTCCTGCCTGGAACCCTTCGCAGCCGACCACCACGGTTGCAGTGTCAAGATGCGCCCGCGACATCCAAGGCGATTGAAAAATCCTTTGACGGACCAACTCAGAAGTTTGGTCATTGAGAATTCATCATCTGTCACGTAAACAGTATCGACATGACAAACACCCCATTCACTGGCACTGGTGAGATGAGAGAAACGGCTCGGCGGGAGCCTCGCCCTACCACAAACGCCGCGGTAGGGCGACGCTCCTGCGGAGCCACTGCATTGACCCTAAAGAAAATCCCCGGCTCGGCGGAGCCTCGCTCTGCCATGTTGGTATGAATGAATTCGCACGACAGGAAAGATTGACACGCGGCAAGCCGGCGGAGGGGATTCGCATCGATTTCAATCAACCGACGCTTGTTTTCGTAACGGCCTGCACGAAGGGCCGTGGCAGGTGGCTGGCTTGCGAGGAGGCGCATCATTTGCTCGCGGATACGTGGCGTCAGGCGACGGCCTGGCTGGTGGGGAATTATGTCATAATGCCGGACCATTTGCATTTGTTCGCCGCACCCCGCGATTTGTCTTTCACCATCGAGAAATGGATGTCGTTTTGGAAAAGCCGCTTCAGCAAGGCGCATCAGCACGGCGATTGGGGGTGGCAGGCGAATGCCTTTCATCATCGTTTGCGGCGGGATGAAAGTTATTCCCAGAAATGGCTTTATGTGCAGGAGAATCCGGTGCGGGCGGGCTTGGTGAAGGAAATCGGGCAATGGCCCTACCAAGGCACAATCCATGAATTGCGATGGTGAGATGAGAGAAATGGCACGGCGGGAGCCTCGCCCTGCCACAAACGCCGCGGTAGATGGCATGGGTATTGGCAGGTGAGCGCACAAGCGTTACACCGAGGTTCTATGAAAAAACAATCCTCTGTTGCCAATACCCAAGAAACATCCTCCACTAAAACGGCTCTCAAAGCCAAGCTC
>JBKQUS010000033.1:0-16015 GCA_052325505.1 Limisphaerales bacterium | reverse complement strand
CGGCAGGCGTCTTCCGTTCCGAACCGCTGCTCCATTTCGAGCAAGGTTCGCGGATAATCTTCGTTCATGCGCGAATACTACCAGTTGTGGTTGTAGTAGGCAAGTGGATAGCCCTATACCACGAATTGGTCGAAACGGCTCGAACTGGTTCGTTCCGTTCTGCGGCGAGGCCACCCCCGCGGTATACCCCCCGAGAAATTATCGAGAAATCTGCGAAGCGCCGACGGTCCTGGCAGGGCGGTGGTCCTGCGGGGTCGAGGCGTCCAGGGGTCTGGAGCCGTCGCACCGTCACAATTGTTGTGAGTCAAGGACTTATACATGGTCCAACCCGTCACAAATGCCGTCACAACCCGGCACGGAGCCGTCACAAGGGGAAAGTGTGAATTAGGAATTAAGAATTAAGAAATCGAAAAGCTTTGGCAGATTGATAGATAGGTCCGGAAAACCCGCTACTCACTTTTGACGAGATGAAACAAAAGCTTGCGTTGCATGGCATCGATTTGGAGGAATTGGAGCGAAAATGCGCCTACCCGCGCTGGTATCTGCCGTTTCTGTTTGTCTATGGCAGGAAAGACAGCACGGTGTCGGTCATGGGCGCAAATATTTATCCCGAAGACGTGGAAAGCATCATTTATTCCGATCCCCTTCTGGCGGGCAACATCAATGGATTCGCCATTTCGCTGGAGGAAGACGTCGGGGGTAATCCCCGCCCCTGCTTTGAATTTGAGCTGTTGGACTTGCGTCCGAAGCTCGAAGTTGAGGCGACGTTGCGCCGGATTTTGTCCCCTGAATTGGCGAAACTGAGCCTGGATTACAAGAAGGCGAGGGAAGAATATCCCCAGGCGGTTGAACCGATCGTGAGGACTTTCGGCATGCACGAAGGCCCATTCAAGGCGAACCTCAGCCGCATTAAGCGGCGGTATGTCAAGAATCCAGAGGGGTAAGGAGACGCTTCCACCGGAATGCACTTGTCTTTCAGCCTCATACGGGCTTGACTGGCGTTGGGTTCTGAAGAAAAACATGCGTAATGATGCTGCGCAAGGAAGATGAAACGCCCGGCCATCCATTGTCCCCTCTGTATAGTCATTGCCGGCCCGAACGGGGCGGGCAAGACGACTTTTGCGCGGGAGTTCCTGCTCAAGGATGCCGGCGTGGTTCATTTCGTGAACGCCGATTTGATCGCAGGCGGCTTGTCGCCTTTGCGACCGGAGAGTTCAGCGCTGGCTGCAGGCCGACTATTCCTGGCCGAACTCGACCGGCTGGCGAAAGCGCGGGTTGATTTTGCCTTTGAGACGACCTTAAGTGGACTCGTTTATCTGGCCCGACTGCGCCGATGGAAGGCCGCCGGCTATCGCATCGAAATCATCTTTCTGCGTTTGTCCTCGCCCCGACTGGCGTTGCGGCGCATCGCCGTGCGGGTGAAGCAGGGCGGGCACGATGTTCCCCACCCCGATGTCGTGCGACGTTTCACGCGCGGCTGGAATAATTTTCAAACGACATACCGCCCGTTTGCCGACACTTGGGCGGTGTACGACAATTCCGGGGGAGCACCCCGGCTCCTGGAGAGAGCACCATGAAAAAAACGCAACGAAACAAATCGGGCAAAGAATTCGCGGCGGCGGTAGGCCGCGCCCTGCGGCGAGCTGGCCGGGTGGCGCGCAAAACCGCCCGTATGCACGGCACGCCAATCTACATCTGGCGCGATGGCAAGGTCGTGGCCGAAAAACCCTGATGCCCCGACGAAGCCTTTCCTAGACGACAGCGCATCTCTACGCGTCTGGATCATCAAGATGTTGACATGCTGGGCGTCCTTTTCTATTCTCCGCATGAAACCAAGAACAGCACAAAACTATGGTTATCTTTGGTGCAATCCATTGGGGAAATTGTCCAAGAACTGCTAGGCGAAAATAGGAAGGGAAAATGAATCCCATCAAAATCGAATGTCCGCACTGCCAACAGCACATCGAAACGCCGCCTGATATGGCCGGCCAGGTCGTCAGATGCCCAACCTGCGAAAAACCTTTTGTTGCTCCCAAGCGCCCTTTGCCGGAATGGGTCCCCTCTCTCGCCATATTGCTGGCCGGCATCGGCCTTTACGAGTTAGGCACGCGCTCCGAGGATTACTATGGTTCCCTCCGTACAGGCGAAGACATTGTCCTGGGTTTGACCTGACTCCAACATGCCACGTAGTTGACTGCATGTGTACGGGCCTGTTTCTTCCCCAGCTACAAGAACGTAAATCATAAAAATCGGCAATTAGTCCGGAAACCGACCCGGAATTGTCCCAAAAATCGGTCAAAGTCGCCTTTTTGGTATAACGCCTTCTTGTGCCCGAAACCAATAATATTTCCTCCCTCATGGGTGGGCTCCCCCCAGCGCTTTCCCACAGGCAGATCGAGGGGAATCAAGGAGAGGGCTTTGCTGTGCGGCGTCGAGGCTCTGACAAGGGGAATTGTCATGCCTTTTTCTTTCCCTTCGCCGGTTTCAATTGTTTCAGCTTTTTCACCGCCTCCTCAAAATGTTTTTCCACGACGCCCGGCTTGGCAGCTTCCAGCACGCGATATTTCTCGAATTCCGTCTCCGCCTTTGCAAGCGCCGTCTCATGTGTAACCTTGCCCGCATGGGTCAAAATCTCACGGTCGCTCAACCGCAAAAAATCATCCAGCTTCGCTATCCAATCGCACATATACATCGGTTTGCGGCTGCGGGCTTGAAGCTCGCCAAAGTCCAGATACATGGAGACAATCAAATTAAGGGCTTCGATTTCCTCAAGGCCAAGATAGTTCTTCGCCACAGCCACGTCTGCCTTGCGGGGACGGTTGCCGATCCAGGATGTCAGTCCCATGTGTGGTTTGGCGGCATCGGCGCGAGCGTGGATGATTTCAGCCGCCGTGTGGCCATGCGCGCCCCAGTGCATCTTGTTCTGTACTGTGGCGAAAAACCGCTGCGAGGCTTCCACACCCGGATCGTAGTCGATGCTCGTCGCGTAAATGTCCAGCACCTTCCGCCAAAATTCCTTCTCGGAGGAGCGGATGTCGCGGATGCGGGCGAGCAATTCGTCAAAGTAATTCCCGCCGCCCGCCTGCTTAAGCCGCTCATCGTCCAAGGCGAAACCCTTGACGATATATTCGCGCAACTGTTGCGTGGCCCAGATGCGGAACTGTGTGCCGCGATGCGACTTGACCCGGTAGCCAACCGAGATGATGACATCGAGGTTGTAGTGCTGCGTTTCGTACGATTTGCCATCCGCGGCAGTTATCCGGAATTTCCGGATAACTGCATCCGGCGACAGCTCGCGTTCCTCAAAAATGTTCAGGATGTGCTCGTTGATGGTGCGAACATCCTTCTGGAAAAGCTCGGCCATGAGTTTCTGCGTCAGCCACACTGTTTCGCCTTCCAGCCGGACTTGCAGGCGCGTCTGTAAATCTTCCGTCTGGTAAAGGATCACCTCACCGCCCGGTTTGTTTTTATCCATTTCCATCTGTGTTTTAATTCGAGCACGAGGCATCTAGGCGCTCCAGGACGGTCTTTTTGCCGAGGATTTCGAGCAGGTGATAGAGGCTTGGGCCGGCTGCGGCGCCGGTGCAGGCCAAGCGCGTTGGATGAACCAGGATGCCAACTTTTACGCCTAAATCTTTGGCAGTGGATTTCAGGGTCTGTTCGATTCCGGCGGCGTTGAACGGTTCGAGTTGGGCGAAGCTGTTGCGCAGGGTGGTCAGGCGCGTTTTGTTTTCGGGGGTGTATTCTTTGGCGGCTAACGCCGGGTCCACTTTGATTTCGGTGGTGAAGTAGAAGCCGGCGTAGGGGCCCAGTTCGCTGAATTGTTTGATCTTGCCTTTGCAGGTGGCCAGGGCGGCGGCGATGTATTCGGGGGCGTATTTGGTGAGATCGTAGCCGGCTTGGCGCAGCGCCTCGGCACCGAGTTCGCGGAAACGGTCGTCGCTCATCTCGCGCAGGTATTCGAAGTCGAGCCAATGCAGTTTGGCGATGTCGAAGCGGGCGTTGTGGCGGAGGATTTGAGGCAGGTCGAAGAGTTGGATGATTTCCGGCAGGGGCAGTTTCTCGCGGTTTTCCTTGGGGGACCAGCCCAGCAGGCAAAGGTAATTGACCACCGCCTCCGGGACGCAACCTTCATCGAGATAGGTCTGCAAGGACGCGCCGGTGTCGCGCTTGCTCATTTTGGCACCGTCGGGATTGAGGATGAGCGGGATGTGGGCGTATTTGGGCGGTTCGACTCCGAAGGCGCGGAAGAGGGCGATGTGCTTGGGGGTGTTGGATAAATGGTCTTCCCCGCGTATGACATGGGTGATTTTCATTTCCAGATCATCCACGACGTTGACGAAGTGGAACACCGGCTGGCCGTCGGAGCGGACTATGACGAAATCAGGGTCCAACCGTTCGCGGTCAGTCAGTTCGCGGGTGACATCGCCGACGATCAAGTCGGGAATGACGATGGGCTGGCGGTCCATCTTGAATTTGATCGCGCCATGGGCCTCGTAGGCCATCCCCTTGTCCATGAGTTCCTGAAGCCGGGCGCGATAAATGGCGCTCCGTTGCGATTGGAAGTAAGGGCCGTGATCGCCTTTGCCGGGCGCGGCCGGGTCGCTGGTGGTTGGGCCTTCGTCCCAATCCAGGCCCAGCCAGCGGAGACCGCGCAGGATGACTTCGGTGGCCTCGGTGGTGTTGCGGGCGGCGTCGGTGTCTTCAATGCGGAGGATGAAGGCACCGCCGGTATGGCGGGCGTAAAGCCAGTTGAACAAGGCGGTGCGTGCGCCGCCGATGTGCAAGAAGCCGGTTGGACTTGGGGCAAAGCGAACTCGAACGTTCATGAGGGAAGGCTAAAGGCTAAAGGTCGAAGGCTAAAGTATAAACTGCCGGGGAAAATGACGAATGCCGAAGCACAAATGACGAAATAATGACCGAATGACCAATGTCCAAAAAGCAATAGTTGGTGTACCCGGCATGGACACAAATTTGCGGATGGAATGGAACTTGCTTGCAGTCATTGTGATGCGAGTTATTCATGCCAATTGCCGGGCGCAATTTACGGCCGGGGACATGGATTTTATAACGGCCGTGCTGGGGAAGAAAAAGGAAAGCGCGGGTTTCCTGGTGTCGCTTTTGAGTGACGTTGAGACGCGCGACTTGATCCTGGATGACGAGATGTTGTTCCGGGCGCTGCTGGAGCAACGGGGCTGTCTGCGGGTTTCGCCGCATCTTTATTTTTACGTGCTAGTGCGGCATGTCCTGCGCCAATCCGGCCTGGACGACCGGTCGGTGGCGGATTACGTGGCGGAATTGCTGACGGAATTCTCGCGCGAAGAACGAACGCGCTGCGTGCTGCGGGGCCAGCTCCAGCCGATGGATTATTTCTTTGAAATGCTGACGGCGTTGCAGACGGCGGATGATTACACGGCGTTTTGCCTGCGGGCGCACATTGGCAATCACTCGCTCTTTTTCTCGGGGGTGTTTCCCGATCGCATTCGCGCGCGGGCGGAGCGGCGCGGCTTCCCCGGCTTGCCATATTACCGGGAGATGGGGCGGGCCAGTTTCCGCGCGGCCAGCCATCATCGCCTGGCCAACGAATTTGACCTGGCTCCCATTTTCGACACGCTCTCCGCGCGCTTTGAGCCGACGCGCCTGGCGCTGAACGATTTGGCCGAACGCGTTTTTTCGATAGGAGATCAGGAGCTGCCGCAGTTTTTTAAGGGTTAAGGTCCACGGGCAGGCCAAGGCGGCGCAGGGCCAGGATGGTTTTCTCCGGCGTTTCGTGCAACAACGCCTGCCAGCCCCGGGCCAGGCCCGCCTGCACGTTTTCGGCGCGGTCGTCCAGGTAGAGGATGGCTTCTCCTTTGTGTCCGGTCTGACTCTCCACGACTTCATAAAGCTTCGCCGCCGGTTTCATCGCGCCATGCTGATAGGAAAGGACGTAGCCGTCGAAACGCGAGAAGAAGGGAAATCGCGCCCGGATGTGCTCGGCTGCAATGTCGTTGGTGTTGGAGAAAATAAATGTCGGCACGCCACCGGCGCGCAAGGCGGCGTGCAGGTCAATCATCGGTTTGATCTCGGAAAAAATGTCGGCGAAGGTTGAGCAAAATTCATCCAGACTGCCCGAAAATCCACAGGCTGCGCAAACTTCGCCGTAGAATTGCTGGCGGCTCATCAAGCCCGTTTCGAAGCGCTGAAGCAGGGGGGAATGGTCCAGCAAGTCGCGCACTTGGGCCGGGGTGAAACGGCTGCGGCGCGCGATCTTCCCGGCCGAGATGGAATAATCAAAATCGACCAGGACCTTGCCAAGATCAAAGACAGCGACAGAGGGGCGGGTCATAAAATAATTCAGCGCAGTGCCAAGCCACTCTTACACGAACCCCTCTCCCGGCTTGCGGCCACCCTCTCCCCGCTTTGCGGGGAGAGGGTAGGGAGATGGGTTCGTCGTAAGTAATGTCTGGAACAGAACATTAGAGGTTGGCACTTCAGGCGGCCATTTCGCGGCGGCCTTCCAAAGCCCGGCTGAGCGTGACTTCATCGGCGAATTCCAAGCCGCTGCCGGCGGGCAGGCCGTAGGCGATGCGCGAAATCTTCGCCCCTTTGCCGGCGAGCCGTTTGGCCAGATAGAAACCGGTCGCATCCCCTTCCACGTCCGTGCTCAGGGCCAGGATGATTTCCGCCACGCCGCGTCCCAAACGGGCTTCCAACTGCCCGATGCGCAGGTCATCCGGCCCGATGCCGTTGAGGGGGGAGATTTTGCCGCCGAGCACATGATATTTGCCGTGGAAAGAACCAGCCTTTTCCATGGTAAAAACGTCCACCGGCTGTTCCACCAGGCAGATGATGGAAGAATCGCGCCGGGCATCGCCGCAGATGGCGCAAGGCTCGGTTTCCGTCAATGCCCCGCAAATGGAACAAAGCCGGATTCGCTCGCGCGCTTCGGTGAGGGTCTGTGCCAGATGCCGGACGGCGTTGGAATCACTTTGCGCCAGGTGCAATGCCAGGCGTTCGGCTGAACGTGGTCCGATGCCGGGCAGCCGGCCGAGCGCTTCAGTCAAGGCCTGGATTGGAACGGGCAGGGGCATGGCGCAGTTGGCGTCACATCAGGCCGGGCAGGCTGAAGCCTTGGGTGGCCTTGCCCATTTCCGCGCTCGAAATCTGTTTGGCCTGTTCGAGGGCCTGGTTGACCGCGGACAATATCATGTCTTCCAGCAACTGCGCGTCCGCCGGATTGATGGCCTGTGGGTTGATCTTGATCGACTCCACGGTGCCGTCGCATTTGGCGACCACCTTCACGGCGCCGCCGCCGCTGGTGGCCTCGACCGTGCGGGCAGCCAGTTGGGCCTGAATTTGTTCCATCTGTTGCTGCATGCGCGCAGCTTGTTTGACGAGTTTTCCGATGCTGGACATATATGGATGGTGGTTTAGGAACGGACATCAACGATCTGGCCTCTAAAAACTTCCAGGGCCTTTTGAATCAAAGGATCATTCTTGAAAGCTTCCTTGTCAAACGAGGGAGGCTCTGCTTTGGCCGGCCCGGCCACCGACTGTGCCGGAGATGGAGCGGGCGCGGGCGCGGGCGGTGGGGCTGGCGCAATTTTGCGATTGGGCGGCGCATCGGCCTGGATGAATTTCACCTGGACCTGCGGATGGCCCAGTTCGGCGAGCTTGGTCTGGATCAAGGTGTGGTTTTTTGTGTTGTCCACCAGGCGGATGTGGTCAGCAAACTCCTCGTCAAAACCGATTGTCAGGACGTTTTTTACCAGTGATACCGGGTGCGCTTCCGTAAAGTAAGTCCGCACAAACGGACTGGCCCGGCCCACCGCTTCGACCAGCCTGACCCAAAGCTGCTCCAACTCCGTGCCGCCAGGCGTTGCTGCTGCTGCCACCGGCTCCGCGGCGTGGGACGGCACAGCCCTGGCTTGCTGCATGGGCGCGGGTTGCCTCGGCGCGGCGGCGGCAGGAGCGACGGCGGTTGGCGCGCCCGTGGCGGCCTCCGCCCGCAGTTGTTGCACTTGCTTTAAAATGGCATCGATGCTGACCGCATGGCTGGCCTCGATCATTTTCAGAAGCGTCACTTCGATCAGGATTTTCTTTGAAGTGGTGTCACGCAGGCGGCCTTCGCAATCGGTCAGGACCTCCATGATTCGCGTCAACGCATCGCTCGTAATGCGCGAAGACTGCTCCTTCAACGCGGCCACATCCGCTTCAGACACTTCGATCAAGCTGAGGTCGCCGCGCGAAACCTGGAAGATGAGCAGATTGCGAAAATGGCCGAGAAGCTCCGAAACGAGGCGTCCGAGGTCCTTGCCCTGTTTCGATAGATCATTCAACTCGCGCAAGGCCTTTTCCGTTTCGCCCGCCAAAACCGCGTCGGCCAGCGCCAGAATCTGGCCTTGCGACGCCAGGCCAAACATGGACAGGACATCCGGCTCGGTAATGTCCTTTCCGCAAAAACTGATCAACTGGTCCAGGGTCGATTCCGCGTCCCTCATGCCGCCGTCCGCCCCGCGGGCGATGGCGTAGAGGGCCGCCGCATCAATTTTGACGCCTTCCTTCTTGGCAATCTGCTCCAGATGTTTGACGATCAACGCGGACGGAATCCGGCGCAGATCGAAGCGCTGGCAGCGGGACAGGATGGTGGGCAGGACCTTCTCCGGCTCCGTGGTGGCGAACATGAATTTGACGTGCTCGGGCGGCTCCTCCAGCGTCTTTAACAACGCGTTGAAGGCCTCCTTGGTCAGCATGTGGACTTCGTCGATGATGTAAATCTTGAAGCGCGACGAGGCCGGGACATATTGGACCGTTTCCCGCAAGGCGCGCACCTCGTCAATGCCGCGGTTGCTGGCCCCGTCGATCTCCAACACGTCCATCGAGCGTCCGTCGGCGATTTCCGCGGCCTTGGGATCGTTCTCGGGGAAATCGACTTTTGGGCCACCAGTGCAATTGAGGCACTTGGCAAAAATGCGGGCAATGGTCGTCTTGCCCGTGCCGCGCGGGCCGACGAAGAGGTAGGCATGGGCGATGCGGTTTTGCGCGATGGCGTTGGCGAGGGTTTGGGTGACGTGTTCCTGGCCGACAACATCCTCGAACCGTTGCGGGCGGTACTTGAGCGCTATGACTTGATACGACATGAAATTGAATGCCAGGGACACCACGGCGGGTATGGAGCAAACTGCCGTTGCTGCATTCCTGCCCTCGCGGGGTTCGTAAGTCCACACTCCATGGGCCCTGGCAAAAGCTGGTTGGAGCATAGGGCCAGGCCCGAGGCGCGGCAAGAAATTGTTTGTTTGATAATTCTTTTTTTGGTCGAAACAGGTCGAAACGGCTCGAAATAGGTTGAAACGATGAAGGGAGTCATAGGATTTCGGAACCCCCCCGGTATACCCCCGAAAATTTTTCGAAAAATCCGAAAAACACTTTCCGCCCGTTTTGGCTGGAACGGATTGACCGACAGCGGGTTCCAATTGAAAAAAGGCAAAAATCGGTTTTTCACATTTTTCGGATTTCATGGTTCTTTTTTTTCTTTTTTTTGCTTTGAATCGCTTTGAAACGGCCTGAATCGGTTTGAAATCAGCCAACAATTCAGGGTCGGGAATGACCTGGAAAACGCAGTGGGCAGAGTAATGATTGGCAAGGGAATGGGAACAATGGACCAAGAAAGGCGAGTGAACCGCGAAATACTCATACCCGCGAACGCTGGCAGGGCGACGCTGCTGCGGGGGCAAGGCGTCCAGGGGTCTGGAGCCGTCACACCGTCACACATGTTGTCAATCAAGGGCTTAAGCATGGGGCAACCCGTCACAAATGCCGGCACAACCCGGCACGGAGCCGTCACAACCTGCCCTCGGCGCTGCACGGATTTTGGCATTTTTGGCATTTTTAAATTATTTCCTCTATTCGGTTGACAGGCCATCCGATTCCCCCAAGCCGCGCCCGCACAACACGGATTTGACTGCGACTGAGTGCGACGCGGTGAAAAGATCGCTGCGACTTGGTGCGACCCGGTGCGATTCGCTTTGAGTGAGCTTGATTGCGCCGGGCATCTCTTATTTTGCAAGGCATTCATGATAAAGTAGTTGCATACGATTCGCCGTGCAAAACGACCAGCAGCATCGGTTTGAGTAGGTTTGAGGGCCTGAAGCCTAATTGGTTGGGGGCTTTGGTGCCCAAGGAATAGACGCTGAAAGGCAAAAGTCGCAACCCCGAAAACTTTCGGGGCTTGTGCTTTTTGCGGATTTTCGGGGCTGCTTTCTGTATTGACTTCCGCAGTCCCCGGCAATCCCTGAACCCAGTTCATAATTTCGTTCTTCATACTACTCTTAGACTACATATACAATTATATATTCAATAGTCAATTGAGTTTCTTAATTATTTTTGCAGAAAACGGCATTTTGTGCGGAAAGGCGGGCGGATCAACGACTTCCGTTTTCCGACAGAAGTTGCCCCCTCGACCCGGCCAGCGGACGATTTGCCATACTTAATGATGTTCGCAACGGCGGCGGTGGGGTAGCGGGTTGAGCATGAGCTTGCCAGCGGCCGATAAGCGGTTAGTCTCCCAGCGTGAAAGCAGGCTTATTGGCATTCATACTTTTTGTCCTTCTGGGGGCTTGGGTGAAGGCTCAGTAGTGTCACCAGTCACTTCAAAACCAGCCAGTCGAGGTCGAATTCAACCGGCCACTACGAAGTGCTTGATTCATATCAAGTTTCTTGATGCAAGCAAGGGGGTTTTCAGCTTCTTATACTTGCTGCCTTCCGTTCGCTGGATCGTTTTGTCACGGCATCATGGCTTCTTAATCGTAAGTGAATACTTCGATGGAAAGATGTTCGTATCTCCAATGATTGGAGGAGGCCGATAGAGCCGAAATGTTCCTCCATCCCGAAGATCTGATGAAGTGATAGATGTCCCCGACCTGCCAGATCGGTTATTATTTTCATCGAGTCCTACCCACCATAAAACTCTGCGAGGGTGAATGTGAGCTTCGCCGTTGGCGTCAAGCGGTACCTCCACAATGTCAACATCTGGACCGAAAAGAGGCACATCGGCTCCGGGAATCCACGACTCGCGACTGTGGGTGAAAATCAATGTCTTCTTGGCAACAGGCTGACCTCGCTCGGTATCGTCAAGCCTGACAATGCGCTCAGGACTCGGAAGCGCACATCCGGTCATTACGCAGATGATCGCTGTCGCGACCAGATGAAAGTATGCTCTCATGCGTCAGCAGCAAAGTAGAACGAGCAGAACACGCCGGAGATTTCCCTTAATGAGCCTGCCGTGTCGGCGGCTGATTTGACAAAAAATGTTATAAGATTTTGGTTGACGCATTTGATTACGTATGTAATCTTTGCGCGATTGCAAATGTAATCGTTCAAGACAAAGAATGAAAAAAATTCCGCGCATTTCCGAAACGGAGTGGGAGGTGATGAAAGTTGTATGGGAGCAAGCACCTTGTTCTGCCAGCCGGATCATCGCGTCCCTCAACGAAAGCGACGCCGCTTGGCATCCCAAAACGGTCAAAGCATTTCTCAACCGGCTGGTCAAGAAAAAGGCCCTGGGTTTCAAGTTGGACGGGCGGGCTTATCTTTATCATCCGCTGGTGCGGCAAAGCGAGTGCGCCGAGGCGGCGAGCCAATCGTTCTTGGAACGGGTTTTCGGGGGATCATTCAGGCCGATGCTGGCGCATTTTGTCGCCCGCAAGAAGCTTTCCCAGGAGGAAATCCGCGAACTGAAGAAGTTGCTGGACAGTCAGGAGTAAGGAGAGTTTATGCGCGAATTGATTGCAAACCAGTTTTGGCCGATGTTGCTCAAGGCTTCCTGGCAGGCGGGGGTGATAATCCTGTTGGTGCTGGCGGCGCGATACGCCTTGGGGCGGCGCTGGCAACCGCGCTGGCGCCACACGTTTTGGTGGCTTGTCGTGGCCAGGCTGGCTTTACCGGTGACCATTCCTTCGCCCGTCAGCCTGTTCAACATCTTTCCCATTTCAGACGGAGTTGCGCAAATTGTGGGTTCCGGAGCAAGTCGTGGGCCTGAACACCTTCAACCACCCATCGAAGACGCGGCCAACGATCCAACTGGCATCCCGTGCTTGGGGGGAGGCGTCTCGCCGTGGCTGTGGTTGTGGGCGGGTGGAGCGCTTTTCATGGCGGTTTGCCTGGGAACCAGTCACTTCCGCATCCACCGGAGCGTGACGCGGCGGCGTCTGTTGATCAACGAAGCGGTGCTGAATTTGCTCGAGGACTGCAAACAACGCATGGGGGTCCGCACGCCCGTGACAGTGGTGGAGACGGTGGCGGTGGACGGCCCGTGCTTGTTTGGGGTTTTGCGGCCGCGGCTGCTGTTGCCGCCGGGATTCACGCGGGACTTTTCTCTGGATGAACTGCGTTACGTTTTTTTGCATGAATTGGGGCATGTCAAGCGCAACGACATTCTTCTGGGGTGGCTGATGGCGTTCCTGCAAGTCCTGCACTGGTTCAATCCGCTGGTATGGCTTGCGTTTTCCCGGATGCGGATGGATCGCGAGTTGGCTTGCGACGCTCTGGCACTTTCCCATGCGGAGGAGCAGGACAACAAGCCGTATGGCCGCACCATTGTCAAACTGCTGGAGCAATTTGGCGATTCAGGCCGGGCCCCGAGCCTCGCGGGGATCGTGGAAGAAAAACAACAAATGAGAGAAAGAATCACTATGATAGCAAAATTCCATAAATCAAATGGCAGTTTCGTCTTGGCGGGCACCTTATTGGCGGCCCTCGCAGTGATAACGTTGACGGACGCGCAAACAGGCCCAAATGTCGCGCCGCGCATCATTTCCACCTCCCCGAGGGTCGGGGCCAAGGACGTGGATCCGTCGCTGAAGGAGATCACGGTTACGTTTGACCGCGACATGGACGGCGGCATGTCCTGGACGGGAGGCGGGCCGAACTTTCCCAAATCACCGGAGGGCGCAAGAGCCCAATGGCGCGACAAGCGCACATGCGTCCTGCCGGTCACACTTCGACCCGGCCATGTTTACCGCGTCGGGATCAACTCCATGAGTTATCAGAATTTTCGCGGCACCAACGGCCTGCCGACGGCAATATCGGCCATTTATTTCACCACAAGCGGCCCGAAAGCTGAAATCAAGGCGCCGAAGATCGTCAGCCTCAGCCCGCCCAACGGAGCGCGCGATGTCAGCCCTGCAACGACGGAATTGCGCGTCACCTTCAACGTCCCAATGGGCGACGGGATGTCTTGGTGTGGCGCCGGTCCCAATTTTCCCATAATTCCTCAGAAGGAAAGGGCTTATTGGACCGACGGCGGCAAAACTTGTGTGTTGCCGGTGGAACTAAAACCAGGCTGGGAGTATGGACTGCGCCTCAACAGCCCGTCGTACAAGGGCTTCCAAAGCGACGAAGGAGTGCCTCTAACACCGGTGGACTACACTTTCAAAACCAGCGACAAGCCGTAACTTTTCAGCAGGCCCGAGGCGCGGCAAGAAATTGTTTCCAAAACCATGAAAGACACCCGGGCCAATACCCTCCGCAGTTTTCTGGCAGAAGTTGGTGCCTCGCTTGGCGGACGCCGTTTTCTAAGGCTCGGCTAAACGGAAGAATCCGCTGTTGCTGCCCAAGGGAAGAGAGAGGACGTTTTGCGTTCCCACCTGGTTGGTTTGTCCGTTCACTGTTTGCCAGGTCGAGCTGGAGGAGAGGTTGGTGGTCCATTGCAGGACGAAATCCCCCGGTAAAAAGGGCCAGGAAAGCGTCAGGTTGTTTGTTTGGGCCGAGGCGGAAAGCATCATTGGACCAAAGGCTGAATACACCCCGGCATTGATTTGTTGGGCCGCGTACAGCAAATCATAATAGGGGTCATCCACACCCGAAACGAGACCGATATTGTAGTTCTCACCGTCGAACCGTCCCGTGAGCGGTTCGTCATAATACTGGAACCATTGGCAGCCGACGAACGCGGGGAGCGACAGAATCCCGCGCACGTACTGTTGGTAGGCCGCGCCGCGATCCGTCTGGCTGGAGGCTTGCACCAATCCCGGACTGAACATGCCGCTGTCCAAAGAGCCAAACTGGAACTCTGCGCTGAGACACGGCTTGTTGAGCGCGCGGGTGAAGGATCAGGTGTTGGAATCGGGCGAACGGACGTAAATATCGAAGCTAAGCACGTCGCAATAATCGGCCGCCACATCCACGACCTCGATGGGGTAGGAGGCGAATTTGCAGCCCAAGTAAAGCTGGTTCGGCGCAAACTGCTTGATGGTGTTGCTCACCGCCGAAAAGTAATGGTCAGCGAAAGCGGTGAGAAAGGCGCTCATGTCCGTGATGGAGGCTGGCGTCCAAGTCGTGGGCAGAGTGACGGCTGAATTCGAGAAACTGCTCCAGGAAGCGACGCTGGTGTTCCAAGCGGCGTTCAATTGCGCAATCGTCGAGTATTCGGCTTGCATCAGGCTGGCGAATGCAGCCTTCGATGGCAGCGCTCCATTATAGCCCAGCACGCCCACGGGAAGCGCATACTCGTCCGTTATGTCGTCGCTCCATCCGCCCCAAGGCAGTTCATTGTCCACAAAAAACCCGAGGCACCACGGGTCGTTCATCCACGCGGAGAGTGTCGGTGAGATGCCTGCGGACAACTGGCCGGGAAAAGCAGGATCGAACACGTCCACCATTGTCTGGGCAGCGGAAGTGAACGTCGCGAGGCCGGAAGTGCTGTACCAACAGGGGACTGTGTAAGGAACGCGATGGCCGCTGTACAGATTCGAGTCCGACCAATCTCCCAGCGTATTTAAGCCCCAGGAATCCAGTCGATTGAACACCCTCTCGCTGGCTTGGGCATTCCAATTGGTGCCATACTTGCGATACAGATTCATGCCGTAAAAATTCGCGGTTCGATTCGTCCCTGGCTCGGAGAATGCCGCCAAGGGGTCACCCGTCGCCGGCAACCAGGAGAACAGGCTTTCTCGGCCTGTCACCGGCGTGGTTTCACCGTAATCAACCACCTCCACGCCCAAAGAGAAAAAAAGCTGGCCGGCGGGGTCCACCAGCCACCAGCGTCCGTGGTTGGGCGGCGCGGTCGCGGCGTTGGTTTCCCGGCCGTTCACTACGAAGGCGGTTCGGAAAAAACCACTCGCCCGAAGTTGGGGACCACCCTGCCACCCGCCGTAAGTGTCCCGGTCCGTGGGACGGGGATGGGCGGCAAGCCACTGCTGTTCCGAGATATTCTGGGTGGCAAAATCACTATCCTGAAGGACTTTGCCGGGCCAGTTGGAGCCAGTGTATTGGCCATATTGGTCAGCAATATTTGTCAACGAGGGCAGGGGGACGAGGCGGAGGTTATCAAAGAACAGGACGGTTTGGTTGGTGGGTTGCGGCAGAAAAATCTGGAACGCCACGATGGTTGACCAATCCAGGGGAACTCCGTAAACCGACATCGCCAGGGGATTGGTGAGTACGGGAGGGCCGGCCTTCATGCCGGGAGGAATGCTTTGCGGGAAAGCCATGTAAAGAGTGCCGGCCTGTCCGCTGCCAACTGTGTACGAACCGGTCTGGCAATAATTCACCCCATCGGCCAGAATGTTGTCATCCACGCGAATGTCCACCGGAACCAGCCGCGCATTGGTGTTGAGAACATCGACCGCCAGCCCGGCCCAATTGCTCCAGTCGCCGTTGGTAAAACCGGTTCCGACCGGAAAATAGATGTTCGGCCAGCTTACATTACTGAAAACCACCATCACTGAATGTTGCCCGGCAGTCACGCCGTTGGTCGAAAGCGAAACTGTGGAATTGTTCGGGATAAACTGCTGAAGGTCGACGCTGGTTTCAAAGGAATTGATCAGCCCATTTGTTGATTGCGCCGCCAGCCGCGCGGGAAGGAGGGCGAACGACAGCGATGCAAAATAAATCAGGCGGCGCATGGCCTTAATGCGCCATAAATCCTCCAGCTCTGCTGGAGGACTCCAAGAGTTTGACAGTTCCGGGAATGGTGGGGGTGGGGCGGTATTCCACGGTTCGAGAAGCGCGATACACCGGAGAGCAGGGATTGTGG
>JBKQUS010000032.1:0-15320 GCA_052325505.1 Limisphaerales bacterium | reverse complement strand
TTGAGCGTGAACGCCTTTGAGCAAGAGCCTCTGCATCAAATACTTAGAGATTCAGCCCCACCGATTTTGGAAGGCAGTACTTGCAACCAGTTGATATTCAACTACTAATATCCAGACGGTCATGATTGCTATTGGTGCGCTCGGGTTTAAGTCAACCCTTCGGAGTGGCGCTGGACAGCGCAAGTAATGTTTACATTGCGGATACCGGCCACAGCGCCATCAAAGAGTGGGCGGCGGCGAACAGCAATGTCACTACATTGGTGTCCTCGGGATTATCTTATCCCGAGGGATTGGCGGTGGACAGCTTTGGGAATATTTACATCGCAGATACAGGCAACAACGCGATCAAAGAGTGGGTGGCGGCCAGCAGCAATGTTATCACATTGGCGTCCTCGGGGCTGCACGCACCCTATGGCGTGGCTGTGGACGGCACAGGCAGTGTTTACATTGCCGACACTGAAAACAACGCAATCAAGAAATGGACAGCGGCAAACAACACGGTAACCACATTAGTGTCCTCGGGGCTAAGCGACCCACTTGGAGTAGCGTTGGACTCTGCGGACAATGTTTACGTCGCCGACACGGGTAACAGCGCGATCAAAGAACTGCCGTATGCCTTCGTGGACCCCACCGCAAAGTTGGAAAGCGCTTCTCCCGGCAACGATGTTTTGCCTGTGGTGTTGCCCGCGAACGAGAATCTGCTCACCCCGTTCGCTCCCACAAGCGATCAGAGTTGGCTGACCATTAGCGGCGTCACTAACGGGGTTGTAAGTTTTTCATTTACCACCAATACCGGAATATCCCGCACCGCCCAAATAACCTTGCTGGGTCAGGACATTTCCGTTCTCCAGGCAGCGGCAGGGGCGGAGGTCGGCCCGCCCGTGTTCTCGCCACCTTCTGGCACTTACCTTTCCAACGGCTCCTTCATTGCAATTAGCTGCGCGACTCCCGGAGCCGTGATTTATTTTACGACCAATGGTTCACCGGTTAACACCAATTCTGCCGTTTATGCCGCGCCCATTGTCTTCACCGGCCCCGGACCTTTCACCGTCCAAGCTCTTACCGTAGCCAATGGATACGCTGGGCCCAATTCGGCCACCGCGACGTACTCATTTCCACAGGCAGCAGCTCCCGTCTTCACTCCTCCGTCTGGAACTTACACGAACGGCACGACCATCTTGTTATCCTGTACAACACCCGGGGCTATCATCTATTATACGTTGGACGGGAGTATTCCGTCCACCAATTCGACACCATACTTGGGGCCACTAGCGTTAGATGGAGGCGTCACAGCAAACGCCTTTGCTGTTGCGGGTGGTTACATTAATAGCGCCGTGACCAGCGTCACTTATGTCCAGGCCCAAATGGGTGTGCCACAATTTGCACCCGATCCGGGCCTGCTAACCAACGGCACGTTGATTTCCATCACCAGCACCAATGGCACCGCGACGATCTATTACACGGTCGATGGATCGACTCCAACCACCAATTCTCCGATCTATACACGGCCCATTTTATTCACCAATCAGATCACACTACAGGCACAAGCTTATGTCAGCGGGTTTGAGCCCAGTGGCATCACATCCGCTTTTTATGGGCTTCTGGATATGATAACCAATGTTGCCGTGACCACCTTTGCGGGCAGTCAAACAGCCGGTTTTCTAGATGGAATGGGGGTTGCGGCGAAATTCTCGCTTCCACAAGGCATTTGCATGGACTCATCCGGGAATCTATTTGTCTCTGATTCTGGAAACAACTGTATTCGCAAGATACTGCCTTCCGGCCAGGTGATCACCTATGCCGGCAACGGAACGGTGCTTAACTCCCGAAGTCCCTCTGCCGCCAATGCGTTCTTCAACGAACCAGTCGGCGTGTGCGTCGATCCTACCGGGAATGTGTATGTGGGGGACAGCGGTGATTGCAACCGCATCTGTAAGATCGGCGCTGATGGCACATTCGCTGTTTATGCCAATATAACGCAGTGCGGCCCTGGGATCGGTAATTTTGCTGCCGGCATTGGACAGCTCATCGCAGGTCCGGCGGGCAATCTTTATGTCGGGCATTGGGCGGAGGCTTATAAAATACTCACGAACGGCTCCGTGCAGGGGTTGGCCGGCACGGCCTGCGCCTGTCCAGGAGGCTGGGCAGTCAGTGTCGGCCTGGGGTTGGATTCGGCCACCAACCTTTATGCCGCCACGGGGAATGTCGTTTGGTTGATTGCCCCCGACGGTGCTGTCAATGAAATTGCTGGCGGGAGCGGTTTAATTTCAGATGGCTTTGCTTCGCAGGCTGGCTTTACAGACTTGACAGGCGCGGCCGTGGATGCTTCAGGCAATATTTATCTAAGCGACACTGTGCGTATCCGGAAGCTCAGCCCATCTGGATGGGTTAGCACGGTCGCCGGCACAGGTGTGGCGGGCTACACGGATGGACCTGGCTTCGCCGCGCAGTTTAACGGTAACTATCCCTGGTATCTGTCGTCTGTCCAGCACATGGGGTTGTGCCTGGATGCCATCGGAAACCTTTATGTATCGGATATAGCTAATAATTGCATCCGCAAAGTGTCGTTTGACACAGTGGTCCTTCCTGCTTTGCAAATTAGTTGCTCCACAAATCTCTTAACTGTGACCTGGCCCGGTTGGGCAAATGATTTCGTTCTGGAATCGAGTGGGACATTGTCCGCCGGCGGATCATGGCTGCCAGTAACAAATGCCGCCGAAGTGTTGCAAGGCGGCACAAATATTGTTTGGACCAACCAGACAGGAAATGGGGCATCATTTTACAGACTGCACAAACAGTAAACCTTCCTCAGCAGTCGATTTGGAATTGATGGGGTCAGAGAATTGGTATTTGCTCTAGCCGCGACAGTCCGCTTTTCCATTCCTTATTTCCTAAATCACACTTTCCAAAGCCCTCGGGGGGGCGTGCGCGTTTCGCCTGTGACGGCTCCGTGCCGGGTTGCGTCGGCATCCCGAAATATTTTCACCTGGACAGCATTTGTCCATCTGCCTGTGCCATGATGAAAGGAAAAGTCTGGATTATGAAGGCAGTATGCAAAAGTAAATCAGCCATTGAAGAGGTCAGGCACGACCGGTTCGTTCCGTCGCTGCTCGTAGTTTTTAAGAACTTCAGCCTTCCTGCATGCGCATGTCAGGCAGATGGGCCAAAATCACTTTGATTTCCGGCCAAAAATATGATTCCAATCAAACCCCGTCGCAGTCAGTCGCACCCGGTCGCAGTGAATTTATTTTTATTTGCTGATGCCGCGCTCGCTTTGGCGGATGAATTCCACCAGATGGCGGAGTTCCGGCAGGGGGGGGAGTTCGGCTTCAATTCGCGCCAGGGCGTTGGGGGTGGAGAGTTTGGCGCGAAACAGGATCTTGTAGGCTTGCTTGAGAGCCGCCTGGGCTTCTTTCGATACTCCGTGGCGTTCCATGCCAACTTTGTTGGTGGTCCGGACTTCGGCCGGATCGCCGTCGGCCATCATGTAGGGGGGGATGTCCTGGGTGACCTTGGAGCAGCCGCCGATGATCGCCATGCTGCCAATGCGGCAAAAGGGATGGACCGCCGCCAGGCCGCCGATGTTCGCATGATCTTCGACAGTGATATGCCCGCCGAGCGTGCCCACGTTGGACATGATGATGTGATCGCCCAGAGTGACATCGTGGCCGACATGGCTGTAGGCCATGATATGATTGTGCGAACCGATGGTCGTGACGTCGCCGTCGTCGGTGGCGCTGTTCACCGTCACGCTTTCCCGAAAGGTGTTGTGGCTTCCGATAAGAGTGCGGGTCGTTCCGCCCTTCCATTTCAAGTCCTGTGTTTTCAGGCCGATGCAGGCGAAAGGGAAGATTTCGTTCTCCTCGCCAAGGGTGGTGTGGCCGTCGAGGACGACATGGGAAAGGAGCCGGCAGCGCGCGCCCAGCATGACGTGAGCGCCGATGACACAGTAAGGCCCGATGAGGCAGTCCGCGCCGATCTGCGCTTCGGGATCGATGACGGCAGTGGGATGGATCGAGTTCATCATGTTCTATCAAAAAGAATGAAGGTCACTTCCGCCTCGCTGACGGTCTGGCCATCGACGGAACAGACGCCCTTGGCCTTGCCAATCTTGCCGCGCGACTTGATGAATTCCACGGAGATGACAAGGGTGTCACCGGGCCGGACGGGCTTGCGCCAGCGCACGCTTTCGGCGGACATGAAATACGCCAGTTTGCCGAAATTCTCCGCCTGCCTGAGCATCATGATGCCGGCGACTTGGGCGATGGCTTCCAATTGCAAGACGCCGGGCATGATGGGATGGCCCGGGAAATGCCCTTGGAAATATGGCTCGTTGGCGGTGACATTTTTGAGTCCGACGATTTTGTTGCCTTCGATCTTGGTTATTCTGTCCACCATCAAAAACGGGTAGCGATGGGGCAGAATCTTCAAGAGGCGGTCGGTGTCCAACTCGTCGCCATCGCGCACCGAGACGGCCTCGCCCTCCGGAGCGGGAGCGGCTTGGGGCGGGGGAGCGAAACTTTGGGCAGCCTCGAGAGGCTTGCGCATTTGCAGGCTAATCTGGCGGGCCACCTCGCAATTGGCGGCGTGACCCGGCTTGACGGCAACGACGTGGCCGGTAATCGGCCTGCCCGCCAGGGAAAGATCGCCGATGATGTCGAGGATTTTGTGGCGGACAAACTCGTTCGTATAACGCAACGGCTCAGTTGTCAAAATGGCGTCATCGCGGATGACGACGGCGTTCTCCAGGCTGCCGCCCTTGATCAGGCCGTTTTTGATCAGGTATTCGATTTCTTCAAAGAAACAAAATGTGCGTGCATGGGCCAGTTCGCGTTCCCAAGTTTCAGGGGTGACCGTCACGCTGTAGAACTGGGTAAAGCGGCCCTTGGAATCCGCGCTGGTGCAAGTGATCTTCAGGCTCTCGTGCGGAAAGACGGAGATGGTCGTCTCCCCGTTGTCGAACGAGATGGGCGTCTGGATGTGAAAAACTTCGCGCGGTTCGTCTTGCGCGACAACGCCGGCCGCCTCGATCATTTTGACGTATTCGCGCGCACTGCCGTCGGCAATGGGCGGCTCGTTGGAGTCGAGTTCGACGATGGCATTATCCACGCCGCGTCCGGCAAAGGCGGCCAGGACATGTTCGACGGTGTGGATTTTGGTGTTGCCCTTGGCGAGGGAAGTGTTGCGATTGGTGGTGGAGACGTAATCGATGCGCGCCTCGATTTCGGGTTTGCCCTCCAAATCAACGCGGCGGAAGCGGATGCCGGAATTGGGAGGAGCGGGCAGAAAGCTCATTTTGACGCTGTTGCCGCTGTGGAGGCCGACGCCCGAGAAGCCCGCCGATTGCCGCAATGTCTGTTGGTACAACACGGCGGAAGTTAAAACCCATCCGGAGACGTTTGGCAATTCTTTACATAGCGTGACAGATCACCGCCCATTTGACAGTGAGCGAAGGAGCGGAATTTTTCCCCCGGCTGCCCCGTCACTCAAAGTCTGCATCTCGTTGCGGTTCGCCCGGCACTTGGACGGCCGGCGTTTCCGGTTGACCCTGGCGCGCCCGATGTCCAAGCTGTGCCATTGCTGGCAACGCATTAACCGCTTTGTTCAAGCCGGACCCGCCGATCCCGGTCACCCTCAGCGACCCGGAGGAAATCCGCGGCCAGTTCCGCGTCTGGCGACGGCGCGTGCTTCTGTCAACCATCGTCGGTTATGCGCTCTTCTATTTCGTGCGGCAGAACCTGCCCATGGCCATGCCGGCGATGAACAAGACTCTCGGCATCAACAAGCAGAATCTGGGGCTGTTTCTGACCTTGCACGGCCTGCTCTACGGGGTGTCGAAATTTGCCAACGGTTTTCTGGGCGACCGCGCCAACGCGCGGGCCATGATGGTCGCGGGTCTGGCCGGGTCCGCGGCGCTGAACATTTTTTTTGGGATGAACTCGATGGTTTTGGCTTTGGGCATGATCTGGATGCTCAACGGCTGGTTTCAGGGCATGGGTTATCCGCCCTGCGCACGGTTGACGACCCATTGGTTTTCGCCAAAGGAACTGGCAACCAAAATGTCCATCTGGAACACCTCTCATCAAATCGGGGGCGGGCTGATTTTGATTTTATGCGGGTACCTGGTGGAGAAATGGGGGTGGCGCTCGTGCTTTTTTGTCCCGGCCGGCATCGTGCTGCTGGGGGCGTGGTATCTTTGGCGTTGCCTTCCTGACACCCCGCCGTCGGTCGGACTGCCGGAAGTGGAAGGAACACAGGGCGCGTCCGGGGCGCAAAGCCGCGCGCAATTCAACTCGTTCGTGGTGCGGCAGGTTTTTAAGAGCAAATATGTCTGGCTCGCCTCGCTGGCCAATTTTTTTGTTTATACGATTCGCTACGCGGTTTTCAACTGGGGGCCGACGATGCTGACGGAGACGAAACATGTTCGGATTGTCCACGCAGGCTATATGGTGGCGGGGTTTGAGTTGGTGGGCGGAATCGGGGCGCTGGCGGCGGGATGGATGACCGACCGGCTTTTCGGCGGCCGGGCCATGAGAGTGGGGCTTGTTTACATGGCGCTGGCAGGTCTTTCTCTTTTTCTATTTTGGAAGGTGGCGGGGCAAAGCGAATGGATCAACTTGGTGCTGCTCTGTTCCACCGGCTTTTTCATTTACGGCCCGCAATGCCTCGTGGCGGTGGCGGCCGCCAACCTGGCCACCAAACGCGCCGCGGCCACGGCTGTGGGTCTGACCAGCATCTTCGGCTACGGCAGCACGGTGCTATCAGGGTGGGGGCTGGGCTGGCTGGCGCAGAATTACGGCTGGGACGCGGTGTTCAAGGGGCTGCTGATCGTGGCGGGGCTGGGAGCGCTGGTTTTCGCGGCGTGCTGGCCAGCCAAGGCGCACGGTTATGATGATTGAATATCTGCGTGTGCCATTGCTTTTGGCGGTCTGATGGCTTACCAGTCTCTTCGTGTCGAAGAATTTGAAAATTGATCCGGAGGAGTTTCGCGTGCCATCTGGCCGGGAGGTCAGGCTCAAACAGTGGCCGACGCAAGTGAAGCCGTTCTACACATCGGACGAGGATTACAAACAGTGTCTCGAACGGCACATCGAGGAACTTCAGTCCATGCAGGACCGGTTCTACGCCTTTAACCGTTACGCGTTGCTGCTCATTTTCCAGGCGACCGATGCGGCCGGCAAAGACAGCGCCATCAAGCACGTCATGTCAGGGGTCAACCCGCAAGGCTGCCAGGTTTTCAGCTTCAAGCAGCCCAGCGCAGCGGAACTGGAACATGATTTTCTGTGGCGCACGACGCGCAGCCTTCCGGAACGGGGCCACATCGGCATTTTCAATCGTTCCTATTACGAGGAGGTGCTGGTGACGCGGGTCCATCCGGAATTGCTCGAAGCCCAGGGGTTGCCGGAGGAATCAGGCCGGGACGAGGACTTCTGGAAACACCGTTTCACGTCTGTTGCCGACCTGGAAAAGCATTTATACCGCAACGGAACGCGCATCATTAAATTCTATCTGCACCTTTCCAAGGAGGAACAGCGCAAGCGATTTCTGCGGCGGATCGAAGAACCGGAGAAAAACTGGAAATTCAGCATGGCCGACCTGAAGGAACGAAAATACTGGAAGGAGTATATCAAAGCCTACGAGGCGTGCCTGAGCGCCACCAGTTCGGACCATGCGCCCTGGTATGCCATTCCCGCCGACGATAAAAAGAATGCGCGCCTCATCATTTCACAAGTGATTGTGGATGCGCTCAAGGACCTTAAGATGAAGCCGGTCAAAACGACCCCGCAGCGGCGGCAGGAACTGCGCGCCATCCGGAGGCTGTTAAGCAAGGAGTGAGGTTTCCTACAATTTGGCCGGCCGGCCGTAAACCTCCACCTCGGTGTATTCGTTCATTTTGCTGTCGGTGCTGCCGCGGGAATAAAGCCTGACGTAACGGGCTTTCGCGCCGTGGGCTGCGATCAATTTGCCTTCGTAGGTTTCGAAATACTCGCGGTCGGTCCCGACTCCCAGTTCGTCGCCATTCTGCCGGTCGTTGTTGAACAAGGTGCGGACATTTTGCGTGAAGCCAGCGTTGTCGGCGACCTGAACAACGACGCCATGGCACACCTTCGCCGTGTCGTGGGCGTGCCAGACCACGATGGCATATATCTCCTGCGGGCTGCCCAGGTCAATTTGCACCCATTGCACGCCTTTTCTCAGAAGGACGATGCTGGATTCCTCAGCTTCCTTGTCGCCGTCGGTGATTTTGGCCAACTTTTCAGGCGGGGTATTGGTGGAACTGGTTGTGACGGGCTTGCCCAGGGCGACATTGCTCAGGCCCGGAGGCACCATCAAGGGCGGGCGCGGCTTGCCGGTGGGCTTTTCCACGTCCGGCCCCGCTGCGCTGTCCGCAGGGGTGCCGATGAAGGCGGGGGCGGGCAGTTTCAACTGGAGAGGCACAAGGTCCTCGGCGCTGGCGTTACAAATAAAGTTAATACAGACGACGCCGGCAGCCAGCATAGCCAGGCCCGGCAATTTGGAAGCTCTCATTTCAAACATAACTTGAGGCGTATTGTGGGGTTTGGCGGAACGCCAGTCAAGACTCCCTGTCGAAGCAGCCGGCTAATATGAGACGATGGCGTAATCCGTCAACTGGGCCGCCGCGTCCAGTTGCCGCAGGTAAGTTGGAAAGGCCTCCGGTGACACCGCGTCAGTCAGGGAACGATATTCGTATTCCAACGAGATGTTGACCTGCGTCATAGCCACGGTGCGATGGAAGTAGAAGGCCGGGTTTTGGATGGTTTGCTCGTCCGGGGCGATGAGGGCCAGCACGGGCACCGTGAATATCGCGCGAAAAATCTCATGCACCGGATAAGGCACGTCCACCGGCATTGTGCGCCCGACATTGGCTGGCGGTTTTATCGCCGCCTTGACGTTCCAGGGATAAACCCAGCACTGGGAAAGAAGCTGCTTTGGCACCGGCTTCCAGATGTTTCGGACGCTGTAAAACCCATCAACTTCAATCTGGTTCCGCCGCTCGTCGTCGGTGTAGATCAGTGGCGCAGTTTGGTCGATTTCGGGATAAAGATTGACCAGGGCATGAAGGGCATCCTTCTCGATTTCATCGCGCGTTGTGGTGGCGAACTTTTCCCGCAACTGGTCCGCGTCCGGCCCTTGGGCGACAGTGACCACCTTTAACTCACTGACCAGGCCCTGGGTTACGGCGGAGCCGACGACGGCAGCCGCACCGGTGTCCTGCTTCAGTACTCCGAGGTGGAGGTATTCCGTCACCGTCGTCATTGGCAAAACCGGGCAGGGGGCAATGACGGCCAGGGTCGTTGCGCCTGGATGCACCACCAAACCGTAGCCGTAATCGGGCCAGGACCGGAACGCCAGCGAACCGCGTTGATAACGACCGGTGGCATCCAGCCAGTAATTCTGCCCACCCGGATTGACCAGCACGACGACATGATCAAAAACCGTGGGCGACGGGTGCAAATTCACCACGCTCTGCCGGAGCCGGGTGTTGACGAGAGTGGGCCAGGCGTCAATTCCCAGGGCGCGGAGCATGGTGATCAGCAGAAGGCTCTTGTCCTTGGAATCGCCGGAGCGGCGGTCGAAGACGGCGGACGGAGCGGCCGGCTTGTAGCCGGAACCCGCGCTGTCGTTTTCCAAAGTCCGGACGTCATCCTGCACGAAACGCAACGCCGCCAGCGCGCGGTCTTCCGCGTCCGGCAGGCTTTTCCATTCATTGATCTGCCGCGTCAATTCCGGCGATAGCGGCCCGGTGTTGGTGAACAAATCCAACACCAGCCGATTGACGTCCGACCACTTCTGGAACTCGCTCAATTGCACCCAGGGATAAGGCTGATACCAGATTGGCAGAGACGGTTCTTCGCGCCAGCCCGGCACGTTGGCCACAGTCCAGACAAATTCCGTCACGGCGCCTTTGCGCGCGGCCGAGTATTTGAGGTCAGTTCGATGATTCTGGACATACAAACTTCGGCCTTGGGGCCAGAGCAGGCGCGTGGTCAATCGGTCAATCGGATGATTCGCCTGCAATTGCACCTTGTCGGAAAAGCGGCTCGCCAAGACGGGGTTGTCACCCTGTAAACTATAAGCATAATCAATAACGTCCCCCACCCGGACGTCGTCCAGCACGAGGACAGCCGATTTTTTGGCGCTGAAAAGAAACTTCTCGGCATCCGGGGCGCGCTGGCCCACCTCGACACTATTCAGATCGAGGCGGTTCAAGGGAGTCGTCCCGCGCCAGATCGTCACCCAATGAAAAGTGAGCAGTTGATAGCCGGGATCGTAGTCAATCGAAATCAGAGAGCCCTGGTTGACCCCGGAGGGCTTGAGGATCTGGCGCACCTCGTGGTTGAAAATTTCGTTGTTTTGGGCGTTGATCTGGCAGTCCTTCAAAATCCATCGCAAGTGCTCCGACGGGTCCACGGGTTGCAGCCTGGCCTGAGGATCAAACGGGATGGGGATAACCCAATTGGCAGGGGGTGCCGCGTCCGGCCTGGCTTCCTGGCCGTGGCACTGCGCCCTGTCCAAGCCCAGAGCCAGCAAGACGACCCATCCCATCAGTTCAGCAATGCGCCTTTTTCGCAGCATACCATTCGAGCATAAACCCGGCGGGCCGGTTTGCCCAAAGCTATTTTCATCAGGTCGGGCGCGTGAGGTGCCCGCCAAAATGAAAGCGCCCAAACAAATCACCAGGAATCACGTTGCAATTACCCGTTGGCAATTCGCCATTCCCCTTGTAGTGAAAACTGATGACTATACGGTTTCTAATTCTGATGCGAAACTAACGCCAATGCATTATATGTATGTTTAGCGCGACCACGCGTGCTGCCCGTCCAAATCGGACTGGATTCACGTTGATCGAACTGCTGGTGGTGATTGCCATTATTGCCATCCTGGCGGCGATGCTGCTGCCGGCGCTGGCCGCCGCCAAAAATCGCGCCTATACCATTACCGACATCGATAACTGCAAGCAGACGATGATGTCGATGATCATGTATTGCGGCGACAACCGCGACATTATGCCACATTGCAGTTGGGGAGTAACTATGGATAACTGGGTTACAGCCTCCAATCCGCCGGCGATGACTGCCCCCCATTCCAGCGCGAATTTTCAAAAAGACTATGACCAGCAGGTAAGTTGGTTCACCGGCATTCAAGCGCTTGAGACCGGAAGCCCGACGCCGACGCACCCTGGTCAGCTTTATTATTACCTCAAAAATCCAAAGTTGTTCCTTTGTCCCATGGATGTGGTGAATGCGCTTTACCTGCAGCGACCTGAACTCATCACCAGCTATGTCTGGAATGGTGCTGTTATTGGTTACGGAGCCGTCACAACCCCTTATCAATTATCCAGGTTCAAGCCAAGAAGCATCTTGGAATGGGAGAATAACGAAACAAATTTGAGCGCTGGTTTTTGGGGCGACTTTGCAAACAAGCCGTTGGAAGAAAGTTCAGATTCAAGCTTCTCCCGGCGTCATGGAAACGGCATCCAAGTTGCCAGGGTGGACGGCAGTGCCGGTCGCGACCCTTGGGTCATTTTGAATGCGTGGGCTACTAACACTACCATCCTGAATGATTTGTGGTGTAATCCAGGGAGCACGACCGGCCACTGACCATCGTGGTTTTCCAAGGCGCGAGTCGCACAGTTTATCGCGGAAGACGGCGGTTCAATGACGCGCCACCAATTTTCCGTTGGGAAGGAAGGTGACGGGTTGTCCGCCATCCGCGCCAATGGCGGAACCATCGCTTCTCGTGACCCGATTGTTTGATGTCAATCCGATCATGGCGTTGCTTTGGGAAAATCACGAGCATCACCCCCCAGGCCCGTTCGTGGTTCAAGGGCGTTTCCGCCTTTGCGACCTGCCCGGTTGTCCAACTTGGTGCAAGTGGAAATGGGACTGACAAGGCGGATGGGGCGGGATGGTCCGGCTGATCGGACTAATCTGTTTATGGCAAGATTGCCACTTCCTTTTGGGGCAGCCAGCCGGTGTGTTTGGAGGAGTCGGTCACTTGCAGCCAGTCGCCGTCGCTGCCCAGAACAAGCAACTCCGCGCCGTCGTGGACGGTGAAGGCGCTTTGCGCTTCCGGCAAAGGACCCAGCCGCACCACCGCTTCGGGAACGAGGACCACGGCGGATTTTTCAATAAGCCGCTGGTCCACAGCCAGGCCCAGGCACGCGGCCAAACAGAGACAGGCGAAACCCAGCAGCACGGTCACGCCCCCGCTGGATTTTGCAAACGCGGGCCATATTTCCCGCGCGGTCAGGACAAGAAAAAACAGGGCTACCGCGCCGGAAGCCGCCATGGTCCATTCGTTCAGCGTCAACCGCCCCACCCACCGAGTCCAACGATTGCCAGGAAGGGCGGGGTTATTGTCGCCAGCTTGGTTGCGGGCGATTTGCAGATTGGCCCTGATATCAGGATCGCGCGGCGCGAGGGCCTCGGCCTTGCGCCAGGCGCAAATGGCCTGCCCGAGATAGCCGGCTTTGAACCAAGCATTGCCGAGATTGAAATAAAGGGCCGGGGAAACGCCCGTCCGCATGATTTTCTCATAAGCGGCCGCAGCCTGGGTGTATTTGCCTTCTTCAAAAAGCCTGTTGGCCTGAGTGAAGGCGTCCGGCACAGGTTCAGCGCGAAGGTTCATCGCCGTCAGAAGCAGCAGGAAAATGCCAACGCCCTGAGGAAGAGTGGTTCTTGTAGGCGCGGCGGGCATGGCCTGCAAATCTTGCAGGGCGGTTTTTATTTTTGGGATGAGAGAGGCCATTTCCTGCGAGGTGCGTTCCGGCGTGTAGCGATACTGGTTGCAGGCGTGGAACAATTCCCGCAGGAGCGCGGGCGTTTCAGGCCGCACAGCCTTCAGGTCCTCCAGCACCGCTTCGGTGATGGCCGGAGCCGGCAGGTCCAAGCGCTCGCCCAAGCGCTCTTGCAACAGGCGCAGGATTGTCGCATAGAATTTTTCCGCGTCATTGGCGGCGGCGAACCGGGCCAAATCCGCCAGCCCCTGCCGCACCAATGCGGCGACCTGTCGTTGACGGCGCAAGCGCGGGTTGTTGGCCAGCTTCTCCCTGTATTTGCGCCGTGCCAGCGCGCACAGCCAGGCCAGAGGGGCCACCGCCTGCAAGGCCAGGAATTGCGGCCGTTGAATGAGCGGCAGCCCAACCGCCGCGACCTTTCCCTCCAGCGGCTTGATGTGGACGATTTCCTCGCCTTGTTCCTGTTCCGGCGCCTGCGGGCCTGTCGAGATGATGGTCGGTTGCGGTGTCGCGGCGGTGGCATGGACGGTCAACGGGATGGCCGGATGGGTCAAGGTGCGAAAGTCATTCCGGGCCGGGTCAAAGAAGCTGAAGACAAACGGCGGCACCTCCCTGACCTCCGTGTTCTGGGGAGTAATGACTTGCTCAAAATACTTCGACCCTTCGATCCGCATCGGATCCGAAGTGTCAAGTTTGGCCGTTGGAGGATAGGTTTTGAACTCGCGCCATTCCGCCTCGTTGCTGGTGGGAAGCGTCACGGTGTCAAAAGCGCCGCGGCCGACTATGCGAATCTTCAAAGTGATGGGGTCGCCGACTCCGACGGTCGTTGGCCCCGCGTCGTATTGCGCCAGGGTAAAGTCGCCGAGCGCGCCGTTGAAACCGGGCGGTGCGCCGTTGGTCGGCACGGGCAGGACGCGAATTTCAGGGGCGTCGCTGGTGAAGGTCGCTTGATGAGATTCCGACCAGCCGAAGAAATTGCGCTGGCCGGAATACACAGCCAGGCTCCACGTGGCCGGGCCAAGGGTGAACACGCCGGTTTTGATGGCAGTGGCCGAGGTGTGAAAGCTGAAGAGATTGTAGAGCGTATTACCGAACCGGACGCGGGAGGGCCGCTGCCGCGGATTGGGCAGATCGCCGACGATAAAATTATCGCTGCTGAACTGCGGCAGTTGGATGTTGGCCACGTTGTCCTGGCAATAACATTGAAGCTCCACCGGAAGGATCTGGCCCAGGTAAATGACATTGGTGGCTGGCAGAATCCTAACGAATGCCGTATCCGACCCTGGGCCGCCGCCGGCTTGCGGGACATTTCCGTTGAGCACCCTCAACGTAATGGGGCGGCTTCTCAAATGCGTTCCGCCGACGGTGACATCGATGGAGGGTATGGCAAAGGTGCCGGCCTTGGTGGGATGCAATTCGAGCGAATAAACCGTCTTGCGGGTCAGGGTGGCGCCGACGAGGGAGTAGGATTGTTCCGACGACTGGCCGCCGAATTCCAGATTGGGAATTGGAGGCAGATTCGGCATTTCTGAGGGGGAACAATCTTCGAAGCTCATGGAAAGAACGGCGGAATCTCCGAGACTGATCTGGCCGCGGTCCAGAGAAACCTCCAGTTTCGGCTCGGCCCAGGCGGGCAGGGCCGCCGCCAAAAGAAGAATGAGGCCGCACAATACACGGCCCAAACAGCCCAACCGATCCCCCTGCCGGGGATGGCGGCGGAGGGTTTTCCACGCTAAAAGACTCACCATAAAGCAAGACAGCAAATGTTCGCGCCTGTTCAGCCGCGAGGCAAGCGCGAACGGCTTAAGCCGGGCATGGCTTCTTCCAGATCGGCACCAGTCGCTTCATCTCCGTGACGATGAATTGACAGGCGGCAAAGGCTTCTTCCCGATGCGGGGCGATGATTTCCACCCAAAGCGATGGCTCACCGGCAGCCACACGCCCGACACGATGCACCAGCCGAACCGAAGCCACCGGCCAGCGCTTCTCCACCTGGTCAAAGATCAGGTCGAACTGGTGGCGCGCCATCGCGGTGAAGGCCTCGTAATCAATGGCGTCAATGGGCCGGCCTTCCTCCAAGCCGCGAACCACGCCCACAAAGCAGATCACAGCGCCCATATCACCGGCCAATTGGCGGTGTTGCACCAGGGCGGCTTCATCGATCTTATCCGTCGTGATGCTCAATTCGCGCCGCATGTTCAGCCCCCCTGCACCGGCGGAAACAACGATACTTCGTCGCCGTCCTGCAAGACATGATCCGCGCCCTGATAATCCACCCCCACGGCGATGAGGAGGGATTTCTGGGCGGCGGCCAGCTTGGGAAAGCGAGCAAACAGCACCTGCAACAGATCCCCGACGCGGCTGCCCGGTTCGACGCATTCGGAGGCCGAGGCGCAGCCAGTGAGATCTTTGCAATACGAATAAAAATGGACGCGAATCCGCACTGAAGGACCCACTTTATCCGAGTTTGCACCCGGAGCGAACCTAAATGTGGCGGCTGGCATAATTGATAGTGGGCCAAGACGGCGGGGGCCTTCTGTCGAGATTCTTTACAACC
>JBKQUS010000031.1:0-44131 GCA_052325505.1 Limisphaerales bacterium | reverse complement strand
GGGATGCTCGGTTTTCATCGCGTCAATCCGTTGAAAACGTTGGACGGGGGTTCGGAGAGGATGCCCAAAGTTTTTTTTAAAATATCCCGCTGCTGGCGCAGATAGTCATTCTCGCGCCGCAGACTGGTGTTCTCGACCTCCAATTGCTCGGCGCTGCGCTTCGCGCCGCCGCCCCCTTCCCCCCCTGGGGGCGGCGGCGCGAAGCGCTTCCTCCAGGCACTGAGCCTTTGGGCATGAACCCCCAACTCCGCGGCCACTGCCGTGGCCGCTTTGCCGCTGTTGAGCCCGAGCTCAACAGCGTGTTGTTTAAAGGTCTTGTCAAACTTCTTCCGGTTGTTCTTGGATTGGATCACAGGTGCATTCATAGTTGCTTTGGCTTTCAATGTCTCTCTTTACCTGTGTCCGCTTTTTCGCGCAGGCCCAACCATTCACCTATCCAACATAATTAAGAGATATGAGATTAAATTCCAAAATTGTCAGAGCCCTTCTCCTTGCCGGCGTGTGCCTCGCGCACGGAAATATTTCCACCGCGTCCGCCGCCATCGCCAACGTCAGCGTCATTAATTTCGCCTTCGTCCCGGCGACGACCAACATTAACGTCGGTGATACCGTGGTCTGGACATGGCAAACCAACGCCAACAACCACAACGTCACCAGCACGAGCGCGACACCTGCATGGACCGCGTCAGACACCATGGATTACCCCGCTGCGTTCACCAACACCTTCTCCAGCGCCGGCAGTTTTCCGTACGAATGCAGCATTCACTTGTTTCCCGGATCTATCACTGTGGATTCCGGGAGCGGATCGGTGTCGGGGTCGTCTGTCGCGATTTCATCCCCGGGCACGGGCGAAATATATGCCTCCCCTGCCACGGTGAATCTGACCACGACGATTTCCGGAGATGTCACCAACGTCGAGTTTTTTACCAATGGCGACTCGGCGGGCAGTGTCACGTCCGCGCCGTTCTCTTTGACGCTCACCAACCTTCAGCCTGACCCTTACGCGATTACCGCCACGGGAACGGCCGACGGCACGGCCACGAATTCGGCCGAGGTGGATTTCCTGGTCGTAACCAACTATTCCTCGGTCCCGGGCACTCCGCCAGGCCGCAATTTCAACAAGTCGGGCAACATTCTGATCGCCGACCAATTCAACAACCGGGTCGTTGAGATCACACCAAACGGACATATCGTTTGGTCCTTCGGAATCGGGCCGGACGATTTTTCCGCCAATTCCATCATCGGCGTCAATGACGCGGAACGCATTGGCACCTGGACGCTGATGGCCGGCACCGGGACGCCGTCAGGCATTGATCCCAACGCCACAAATGGCGCATCCGACAACCGCGTCCTTCTTGTCGATTCGTTCGGCCGGCCCATCTGGCAATATGGCCAGTTTGGACAATCCGGCTTCGGCCCAAATCAATTGAACGGCCCTGTTCAATGCACCTACCTGCCAACGTCCCACATCCTGATCACGGACCAGGGCAATGATCGCATCATCGAGGTTACTCTGGACAAGAACATCGTCTGGTCATATCCGGGCAACAACACCAACGCTTCCGATCAACTCAATAGTCCCAACTCTGCGGAACTACTGACCAACGGCAACATCCTTATTGCGGACGAGGGTCACAATCGCGCCATCGAAGTAACGCGCGACGACGTCATTGCCAGGACCTTCACCGCTGGCGGCACGGCCAGCGGAATCGAATTCGCCAGCCGCCTGCCCAATGGCCACACGTTGCTGGCGGATGCCGCCAATTCCCGCGCCGTGGAAGTCGATGCCAACGATAAAATTGTTTGGGAATACTTTACCACCAACAGCCCGGGCAGCATCTCGGCGCCAACCCCCTCCCGTGCCATTCGCTTGCGCAACGGCGACACATTGATTAGCGACCAATTCAACAATCGCGTCATCCGCGTCAATCACGCCAGGCATATTGTCGCCTCATACGGTCTGCGCCTCGACGGCGGAGGGGTCATCGGCAACAATACCGGTTATAACACCAATTCCGTCGATGAAGGCATGTTCGCTCCCTACGACGCAAAAGTGATCAGTGACTTCACCGGCTTGACGCCGCCCGTGGATAACACCGCCGACTTGCTCAACGAGGCAGACCCTCCACCATCATCGTCTGGCAGCGAATGGTAAAGCCCTTGCATTCGCCGCGCTTTTCGGTGCCTCAGGCGCATCTGAACGCGCAGCGCAATTGTTCCTAATCCGGTTGGAACAAAACCGCCGCTCCAGCCTCTCAGTGGTAGGAATATGTTTATACCGGCGCTACGACGCTTAATTCCACACTGGGAAGCGCAATACTGGGTCTGTCTTATTCTCCCCAATCGCGCCACAAGAAATGAACAGAAGATGCCATTTCCGCCCCGCAACCGGAGTTTTATCCGCAGGGTTGCTCCTCCTGGCTGGCTCCGTCCGGGCCGTCACGACCAACGTCCTCTACGGTGACTACTATTTCAGCCCGGAGATCGTGACCATCCATGTGGGCGACACGGTCAACTGGACGCCGGCGGGCAGTGACACGCATACATTGCTGGGAACCGGTTCGGACCCGATTTGCGGCGGGGTCAACCTGCCTTGCAGCTATACTTTTGACACGGCGGGAAATTACCCCTACGAATGCACTCTTCATTTCTATCCCCCGCTTAACATGACTGGCATGGTGGTCGTGCTCAGCCTCCCCCCGCTGCCAGTTATTGCCGCGCAGCCGCAAAGCCAGATCGTCCTCACCAACACGACGGTGACGTTTTCCGTTACTGCTTCCAACGCCGCGTTTTACCAGTGGCAAACCAACGGGGTCGATATGCCGGGTCAAACCAACGCCTTCCTCATCCTCAGCAACGTCGTGACCGCCGATTCCGCCGCCTATCGGGTGATCGTTGGCAATCTGGCAGGCACGGTGGCCAGTTCCAATGCGAACCTCCTGGTGCTGACCGTTGGGTTTCCGGTTATCACCGTGCAACCGCAGAGCCAGACTGTTCTCACGAACACAACGGTGACTTTCTCCGTCACAGCCTCCAATGCCGCGTTCTACCAATGGCAGAGCAACTCGGCCGATCTCTCGGGTCAAACCAACTCCTCGCTGATTTTGAGCAATGTCACCACCGGCGATTCCGCCACCTATCAAGTGGTCGTTGGCAATCTTTCAGGGTCAGCGACCAGTTCCAATGCGGTGCTCATCGCGGGTTTTCCCATCAGTTTCGTCGAGGAGCCGATGAATTTGGATGTCTTGGCCGGAACGCCTGTCACACTGCAAGTGGAAGTCACAGCTTCGCCTGCGCCGCAATATCAATGGTTGTTTAACGACTCCAAGCTCCCGGGCCAGACCAACACGGCCTTGTTCCTGGAAGCCGCCACCCCCAACCTCCAGGGCGCGTACTCTGTCCTCGTCTCAAACGCATTTGGCGCGGTGTCCAGCAGCAATGCCGTCTTGACCGTCGAGCCTCTCACCTCGGTCACAAGGGAAAAATTGGCGGTGACGATCAATCCCCCCAACTCGGGCGCCGTGCTTCCGAATTTGGACGGCAAATCCCTCATTGTCGCCCATGCCTACTCCGTTGCCGCTGTTCCGGGCCAGGGCCGTGCGTTTGCGAATTGGAGCGGGATAGTCCAGTCCGGCGACCGATCCCTCACTTTCGTGATGCCATCCGTCTCCAACGCAACCCTGGCGGCCAACTTTATTCCAAGCCCGTTCGCCAGCAACGGCGTGGCCGGATCCTATTCCGGCCTTTTCTGGGATACGACCCATCTGTCCAATGATACATCGGGTTGGTTCGCCGCGACACTCGCAAGGAACGGGGGCTTGGCCGGGCAAATCAAAATCGCGGGTGTTTCCACCCCGTTCTCGACCACCCTTCATGCGGATGGCAGCGCCGCCTTCGAACTGAAACGCAATGTCCAACCCCCCCTCATCTTGACTCTCCTGGTTGACCTGACCGGCTTGGAAACGCTGACCGGCACGGTTGGCGACGCGAATCACACGTTCGATGCGCAACTCACCGCCCGTCGCGCGGCCTTTGCCCAATCGCATCGTGCCACAAACTACGATGGCTACTACACATGGGCGATGCCTGGCTCGGCGGGAAATGCCCCGGCGGGATACAGCTATGGCACAGCCGCGGTCGGCGCGGCGGGCGGAGTCCGCCTCAGCCTTTTCATGAGTGACGGCGCCGGCGCCACTGCTTCCGGGGAGCTTTCCAGCAACGGCCAAATGCCTTTGTACGCCTCGTTGTACGGTGGCAAAGGTTCGCTTCTTTCCTGGATTTCGTTCACCAATTCTTCCGGCGGCCTTTCCACCAACAGCGCGTTGTGGTTCAAGGATGGCGGCGCGCCAGGGTCTTATTCCAACGGATTCACTTTGACCAATCTGTCTCTTTGGATGGGCGCTTATCCGGCTGCAGTTGCAGGCACAAACGCTCTCAATGCCGCCAATGTCTCCGTGTTGCTTTCCGGGGCAAACTTGACGGATTCCATTGACGAAGCCATCGCGGTCAACCCCAACGGCATCGGCGGCTCGTTCACCAATATAGTGGTGACCATCTCCGACAGCGCCGGAGTGTTCACGGGATTGAGCGCGGGGATGTTCACAGGATTGTTTAAACATCCTGGGTCCGGCAATGCCGTCCGTTTCAATGGGGCTGTCCTCCATCCGTTGCCGGCGGGGTACGGATTCTTTACCACCGGCGGTCTCAGTGGCGCCGCCGTTATCGAACCGCAATGAATCTTGATTACCAACGCGATTAATACTCGTTTGCCCGGCCGGTTCCTGCGCTGGCTTGCCGCCCTTCTGGCCGTGGCAGGCTCCGCCTCCGTTGTCGTTTTGCTTGACTCCTGCTCATCGGACCGGGCGATCGTCGTCCCTTTGAGCATCCCCGGCGCCTATTTGGCGGGCAACAAGGCGTGTGCGGATTGCCATGCCGCCATTGTCTCGAAATTCCCCGCCAGTCCTCATGCCCGCGCTTATTCGGGCAGGAACGCCCTGCCCGGCGGCTCTGGCTGCGAATCCTGCCACGGCCCCGGCAGCAAACACATCGAGGCCGGTGGCGGGGCCAAATTCATCATCAATCCTGGCAAGGATCCGACCGCTTGTTTCCAATGCCACGTCGAAATCGAGGGTCAGTTTCATCTGCCGCAACATCATCCCGTCCTGGAGGCTCGCATGAGTTGTGTGCAGTGTCACGATCCTCATGGCGGGGACATCTTCAAACCCGCGGGCGGACTGGCCATGGCCCGCTGGAACGAAAGCTGCGCGCAATGTCATCGCCAACAAACCCGCCCTGTGGTTTTCGAACACGACGCGTTGCGCGAGGGCTGCACCGTCTGCCACAATCCGCATGGGTCGTTGAATCGAAAATTGCTCACGCAAAGCGATCCCAACCTCTGCTTGCGCTGCCACGCCCAGGTCCCGGGCCCGGCCTCCGCCCCCGGACAAATCTACATCGGCAACGTGCTGCACACCTCGTTCCTCAGAATGGGAACATGCTGGACGTCCGGTTGTCACACAGCCGTTCACGGCTCAAACCTCGATCCGCGGCTCAGGTATTGATCCCGCCCTGTCCATGCCACCCTCCCGACAATATTTGCTCAAAACGCTGCCGGCATCGCTCGTCCTGCTGTTCATCGGCCCGTCGGCTGTGGCCTCCGAAATTCCCGGGGCCAGGTTGCCGTCGCCGGCCCGCGTCATGGTTGACTTCGACCGCGACATCAGCCCCATCCTTGAAAAAAACTGCATCCGCTGCCATGGAGGCGAAAGACCAAGGAGCCGTTTTCGACTTGACGATCAGGCGGCCGCGCTCAAAGGCGGCAAGGAAGGCGTTGATATCATTCCTGGCGACAGCGCCAAAAGTCCGCTGATCCGCTACGTTTCCAAGGCGGACGACGAAATCGAGATGCCTCCGCCGGGCAAGGGCAGTCTGACGGACCTGCAAATCGGCTTGTTGCGCGCCTGGATCGACCAGGGGGGGGCTTGGGGTGTTTCCAACTCCATGCCAGGCCCCGCCATAAACGCGGAGTTGTCGCTCGGTGACATTGCCGTCCACGGCAACACCGGAAAATTTCGCGAGCTGGAGGAGACGCGCCAGGGTGGTTCCGGTGGTGTCAAATCGTTTTCCTATGATGAACCGGTCACTGCCGATGAAAAATCTTCAGCCCAAGGGCATTACCTTTCCGCTGATCAGGATTTTCAATTGAAACTCGCCCTGACCAAAAACGACGTGGGTTTCATCCATGCTGGATTCGAGCAATGGCGCGAGTACTTTGAGAACGGCGGGGCTTATGATCCCATGGTCAAGCCGCCTGAGTTCATGGCCGATTCCGGCTTGTACCTCAACGAGGGACGGGCCTGGATGGATATCGGTCTGGACCTGCCGAATTTCCCGGCAATCACGCTGGGCTATGAATACCAGTATCGAAACGGAACGGAATCCACCTTGGATTGGGGTTATGTGCAAGGCGAGAACATCTATCCTTCAACCACGTCCATTGATGAGGCAACGCACATTATCAAGCTCGATGTGGCCCATGAATGGGCCGGCTGGAATTTTGACGAACGTGCGCGCGTCGAAATCCACAGCCAGAATAATCTCGATGTTGAGCCGAACATCTTTGGCGCCGGTCCGGGGCCTGATACCCTGATCCAGACGCGGGATGATTATCATTCAGTCCAGGGCATGAGCACGTTTACGCTGGAAAGGCAGGTGCGGGATTGGTGCAACGTGTCCGCCGGTTATTATTATTCGAGGTTGGAGGGCGGCGATTCCTTCAACCAAACCACAACCAGCGCCGTCAACACCCCCTTCTTCGGCGATTACTGGAGCAGCCCGCAGGTGACGCTCAGCACCGAATCACATGTCTTCAGCGTGGCCTGCCGCTTCGCGCCGGCGGGGCCCTGGAGCCTGTCGCTGGCCTCACAAAATGAATGGACGCATGAAGAAGGCTTTGGCGAGGCGGACCTCAGCTCGGGACTTCCCTCTGTTCCCTCCTTGTTCATTTTGAATCCAGTGTCGAATGATTCCGATCTCGACAAATTCAAGTCGATTCAGAATGCAACCTTCCGCTTCACTGCAATTCCCTGGACGGTTTTGTTTGCCGACTTGCGCTTTTCCCAGGAGCAGGTCGGCGAATTTCAAGAGCAAACCAGCGGTGTCACTCAGGCTTTCAACCGCAAAACCGACGCCGACAATGACCTTCAAGACATCCGGACTGGTTTCAACACTTCACCCTGGACGTGGGTCTCCTTGAATGCCCAGTACCATTATGCTTCCAGCGACACCACTTATAACAACGTCCTTGCTGCAACGCCGTTCTCCGGCTACCCCTCTTTCATTCTTGCCCGGCGGATTCTGACGCGCGACTTCGACACCAAACTAATCCTGCATCCCGCATCGTGGCTCAAAACCACGCTCTCTTATGACATCGTGAAATCCGATTACAACACGGAAACAGAACCAGTCCCCGGCGCTGTTTCCCCGGGCGGGCCGCTGACTGATGGAATTTATGATGCGCGCGATTACGGATTCAATGTGGCGCTGACCCCGATGCGTTCTCTTTATTTTTCAGGCGCATTCACCTACAGCGATTCCACAACCACGACGGCGGATAACAACGATCCATCCATCGTGCCCTACAAGGGCCATGGCTGCACCTTGGTCTCCAGCGTTGGCTATGCCTTGGGGAAATCGGCCGAATTGAGCGCCAGCTATTCGTTTTCAGAAGCGAGCTACGGCGAAAACAATGCCGCCGATGGCGTGCCGCTGGGCCTTGATTTCACCCGGCACAACCTGACCCTCGGGATCAACAAGAAAATCAACAATCACCTTTCCGCCACCTTGCGTTACATTTATTCAAACTATGCTGAGCCAAGCGCCGGGGCATTCAACGATTACTCTGCACAAGGCATCTTCGCCACCCTGGCTTATGCCTGGCCCTGACTCGCGCCTCATTTTTCCGTGGGCGGAGCAGGCGTCCCGCCGACCACATCGCCAAACGCTCGGGAACAAATAAACGTTTCGCGCCTCACAATGGTGAACGGCTGTCATTCGCCGGGGTCCGGCGATAAGGAAGGCAGCACCATGAAAACAACCGCTGGATTCGTTATGAAAACAGAAATATTGGCCGTGGGCTTGTGCCTCGGCGCCGCCGCAATTGCCCAGGCTCAAGTCATTATTTCCCCTCCCAATTACACCGTGACCACTCCCGCCGCTCAATTTGAGTTCGACGTCAACAACCAGAGTTCAGGGCAGACGGCGCAGGACGCCAACGTCGATGACAGCTTGAACTTCAGCCTCAACGCGGGGGCGACTTACCTTTTCACGATGAACACCGCTTCCTTTCATCCGGTGGACATCTGCACCGCCCCGAACACCACCACCCCGTACAGCGGCGCCAGCGCGCAAGCCGTCAGTTCGGGCAGCGTCACGCTCACCATTCCTGCGACAAATTATCCGGCCACTCTGTATTATATCTGCAACATCCATCACTTTTACGGGATAATCACCGTCAACCCTCCCCAGCCACCGCCATCGGCAACCATTCTCCGAACCTCGGTAACAACCAACATCGTCCTGACCTTTTCCGGCGGCACCAATACCATTCAATTGATCCCGCAATTCAGCTCCAATTTAGTCGAAGGCGCCTGGCAATCTGTTCCCGGTTACACCAACACCTTCTCCGGCAATGGTACCAACACCTCCTCATTTGAACGCCTCGATGCCATCTGCGGCCCGGATGTTTTTCTAAGAATTTCGCAAGCTCCCAATTGACGCATGAATGACCCGTATTTCGCATATTTTTGATTTTCAGGGACTTACGCCAGCCCTGAGGAATGCGCCGGCCGCCGGAAAAAATTCCAAATTGTTTGGAACATTCCGGCGGCCCGGCCATCTCATTGATTGATCGCATGGACGCGCGCGCTGCATCAATAACGACAAGCTGGAACGAGAGGATCAAATGGAGTTACGGCATTCGCTTTCGTCCCATGTCGTTTTTCCCGGGCCGCCGCGGGGCACGCTTCAGCGCGAGTTCCGCGACCGCTGATTAGCCGGCTGCGGTTCTTGCGGTTTGTTGGTGGGCGCGGCTAATCGCCGGCTTGGCGGTTAGCCGCGTTTTTTGTTCTCTATTCCGTTCCAGCCGTGAACTGCTCCAGCGTTCTCTTGGCAATCAACAGGCCCGCTTCCTCCAATTTCCGCCCGCGCGGGCGCTCCGGCTCGTCGTCGTGATCGCGATAGACCGGGTCGTGCCAGCCTTCAATGTTCAGATCGGAGTCATACCCGGCGCGCAGCAGGGCATGGACAATTTCCGCCCAATTCGCTTGGCCCAGCCCCGGAAAACGATGTTCCGCCACACCCGGATGGCAAATGCCGTAAGTCTCCAGCAGGGGCCGGTTGATGCAGGCATCCTTGGCGTGAACGTGAAAAATCCGCGCGCCGAATTTATGGATGTTCGCCACCGGATCGATGAACTGGCACATCAAATGGCTCGGGTCCCATTCCAAGCCGAGATTCTCGCATTTGCTTTGGTTGAAAAGCCGTTCCCACATCGCGGGCTGCCCCAGCGCGTTGTAATGCATCACAGGCAGATGCTAGGGTCCTTGCGGGCAATTCTCAAACGCGATGCGCACGCCCTTTTCCGCCGCGTATCGCGCCAGCGGCTCCCAAAAACCCAGCAGTTGCGGGAAATAATTCTCGAACGGCTTGTACACCGGATTGCCGCCGCGCTCATTCATCCCCAATTCGATGACTGCTCCCGCAAAACCGGCCACCGTCCGAACACCGATATGCGCCGCCACCTCGATGGCCCGGCGAAAAATGGCGGCGGCCATTTCCGTTTGTTTGGGATCCAGTGGGTTTTGGTAAAGAGCGCCAATAGCGGAAATGCGAATCCCCCTCGCTTCGCATTCGCCGTCCAGTTTCTCGGCGAAAGGCTTCCAATCGGCATGGGGCGGCGCGGCCTGGCTCCCGGCAAAACTCATCCATTCAATGGATCCGAATCCGAGCTCGCTCACCCAATCCAACTCCGCCATCCCTCCGCATAACACGCCAACTCTCATTCCATGAGAGTGCTCATAAAACGACCAATCTCCAAGCAGGAACAACAAACGCCCGACCCGTCCGACCAGTCCCGTCCCTCACGGCTTCCCTGACCCCCTGGAGTCCCAAACATAGATCGCCACATTCTCCGGAGGAACATGCCCGAAGACAAAAGGCAGCGGCCCATCCGAGGAACTGTAAAACCCCGCCCCGGCGTACAGATTCATGTCGGTGAGAAACCGCGGTCCGTTGACATAAAACGCGTCCCTCGGGGCAGCTGGAGGGTCCAGGTTGGTATTGTTGAGCGGCACGGCCAGAATATCGCCGTTACGGAAGGCTGGGTGCCGCTTGTCCAGCGCCTGCCAGCCCAACTCCGCCAGATAGTATTGAAAACCCCAGTGACCTTGAAACCAGACAGTCTGCCCGCCGTGTCCGCACCGCTCGTAGGTTTGCAGCGCGCTTTGGCGCACGGCAACGGCAAGAAGAAAATCCGAACGCGCCACCAGAAAGGCCAGCAGCGCGCTGGCAGCCAATCCGATCACGATGTGGCGACGGCCAACAGCGGGAATGGCTTCATTCGCTCCGCCTCGTGATTGCAATCGCCGGGCCAGTAGAATCCCCACCGCCGGTGCCATCGGAAGAATGGAGCGTCCGTTGATCGTCCAATTGAAGGCTGCTGTAAAGACAAACGTTCCCGTCACCCACAAGCCCAGCAGCCACGAACGGGCGTCCCGGCCCCTCCACACATCCGCCACCGCCAGGGCCAGCACGAGTGCCCCTCCAATTGTCCAAAAGACGAATTGCGCTTCCAAAGATATGCGGTGCCAGCCTTGAATCCAGTGGTAGGCTTGCTGGAGCGCATCCTCGCCAAAGAACGCAAAATCCAGCAATGTCACTCCGCCTGCCAGGGACAGCAAGGCCCATGGCCGCCACAACCGCCACGGCGCCAAAAACAGGGCCGAAGCCACGCCTCCGCCGGCAAATGCAAGGCCTGTCATCCCAGTGCCTGCCCTTGCACCGGTAAAAAAACCGCTCTTGTGGCTGGCGTAAGTCACCGCTTTCCAAAGAAGGTCGTGCTGGTACACTGTTTGCGTGGCCCATTCGTAGGCAAACAGAGCCAGCAACGGAATGAGCAGGCTGGCCGCCCACCATCCAAACCGGCGCTTGTTCATCAACCCATAAACCGCCAGCAGCGGAATCAGACATGCGCCAAAATATTTCGTCAGCGTGGCCAACGCAATCAACACTCCGGCCCCGGCCAGCGGCCACAAGACATCCCGCTCCATTCCCTCCACCCACCACACCACGGCCCACACCCAAAAGGCCAGCATTAGCACGTCGCACATCACGCTCGTGCCTGAAACCAGGAAAACCGGCGTGAACAAAGTGGCCAGCGCCGCCAGCAACGGTTGATCGCAAAAGCGGCGGGCCAGCCGGTATGTTCCCAAAATCACCGCCAGCGCGGGCAGCAGGAACGCAAAGTGCAACGCTGTTTCGCTCCAGCCCAATATCCCGCCCGCCAGTGCCACATAATAAGCCCCCAGCGGCGGATTCTGCGTCACGCCCCACATCGGCGACGCTGTCCCGTACCAATTCACATTAAACCCATAAGGGTCCAAGGGGTGGGATTGGATTTGCCGTGCCGTCCAAACAAAGAGCGGATCATCCATGTTGAACGGTTTGGCCAGGAACGGCCCCAAAAAGATGACCACCGCCAGTGCCAGCGTCCACTTGGGATGAGCCGCGACCCAAGCCCGGATTTTTTCCCAAAACTTCCCGCTCTCAACTGGGCAAAGAGGATCCATGTCCCGGCGACTTTATCCTAATCCCAATCCTAATCCTAATCCTAATCTCCACGTCCTAAAATTGTTGCTGAATAATTCCGCCCCTGCGCTGCGCTCGCCCTCAAGGCGATGGCCAGAATCCGCCGGTTTCTGCCGCCAGGCAAATCATTCATTTTACGCAGTTCCGGGTTCAATGGGAATCCAGCATCTCGCGCTCAGGAGGAGCGGTGTTTGAGTTCTCCTTGACCACGGCCATCATCTCTTCCATCCCCTCCTTGATCTCGTTGACCTGGGGATGCACTTCCTTGATGAGATCATGCTCGATCCTGGACAGCTTTTCGATGCGTTTGCCCTGGTCACGAAGCTGGTCCAAAAGGAAATTCTGCTTGATGGAAAGCCGGCGCATCCACCAAAAACAAACACCCCAGCAAACCGTCCCGGCCACAGTCATCCAGAAGGAGAGGCTGGTTTTATTCATCAACAGGGCTTTCAGCCTCAGACAATGGTCAACTGCACGCTGCTCTCGATGATGCCGGCGCTGATGGCGTAGCGGGTCAGTCCGGCGGTGTCGTGGATGCCGAGCTTCTGCATGAGATGCTCGCGATGCTTCTCAACGGTCTTGATGCCAATGCCGAGTTCCGACGCGGTTTCCTTGTTGGCCTTGCCTTCGGCGATCAATTGCAGCACTTCCATCTCGCGCGAAGTCAGTTTGACGCCATTCTTTTTGAGCACTCTCGCGTGGTTGGGCAATGTCGGATTGAGATGATCGAAACGCTTGGAAATCGTGGGGCTGAAAAACGTGTTTCCCTTGTTCACTTCCCGAATGGCCCGGCACACCTCATGGGCCGAGGTTTGTTTGAGGAGGAAACCCACCGCGCCGGACTCGCTGGCGTTTTTGACATACGCGTCATCGCTGTGCGCGGAGAGAATGAGGACCCTGGTGGAGGGAAGGGCTTTGAGCACCTGGCGGGTGGCTTCCAATCCATTGAGCAGGGGCATCGCGATGTCCATCAACACCACGTTGGGACGAAGTTTTTTGGCCAGCGTAATCGCCTGGCGGCCGTCTTGCGCTTCACCGGCCACTTCGAGGTCGTCTTCGAGTTCGAGCATCCTGCGCAGTCCCTCGCGCACAATCGTATGGTCTTCGGCCAGCAGTACAGTGATTTTTTTCATGGTTGTTTGGCGGCCGCTGCCAGGGCTTCGCCATCCGAAACAGGAAAGCGGCGTTGTAAGTTGGAGGTGAGCTTTGTTTCATTCCCCTGCGCTGGAAGCGCTGCCGTCCCTTTCCCGGCAAAGTGATAGGCCGGCTCGAAGATCATTTCCCTTTCCCCCGCCGCGAACCACAGTTTGAGCGTTCCACGATTGATGTCAGCCGGCGTGGCAATGGCATCAATGTGCCGGCTCACGCCGCCTTTGCCGCTGGTGGTGGCGGTTCCCATGATTGTCGTGACCTTTCCCTGGTTGAGCATGGCCAATGACTCATCCGAAACAACGATGGCCAGCCGGCCCTTTTCCTTTTTGAAGAAGTAGGGAAACACTTTGATCTTATAATCGCCCGAATAAACACCGTCCACGCGCTGGAGCGCGCCGATGGTCAGAGTGGCCTTGCCCAAGGCAATTGGCATGGAACTTGGATCGATGATCAGAATACGATTGGTCGAAGCGCCGTTTGCCCGGCGCGGCGCTCCCTGGGTTTCGCCCCAACTGGCCGCGAGAAGAGCCAGCAGTGTAAGTTGGAGTCTCATGGACTTTTAAGTTTGGATTCAGCGGACCCCATCAACGATTCCCCCCCCCCCGCGCGGCTTTGCCGGTCGAAAATTGCGCAATGATAGTAGTGCCTTTGCCCGCAACGGACTCGACATCAAAACGGCCGCCAACCATCTCCAATCGCTCCCTCATGCCGAGCAATCCCAGGCGTTTGCTTCCATTGCCGCGCAACACGCGGTCCACTTGAAACGACTTGCCGTCATCTTCTATCTTCATGCAAATGCCGTCCGGCAGTTTCCGGATGCTCACTTCCACCCGGCTGGCCTGGGCATGTCTGGCCACATTGGTCAATGCTTCCTGCGCGATGCGAAAGAGAACCGTGCGCCGGGCCGTGTCCAATTGTTCCACTGCGGCAAAGGCCGTCAAATGTGTGCGGACGCCGGTGCGCGCGGTGAAGCTTTTCATGAAGGAATGCAGGGCGGGAATAAGACCGAGATCATCCAATACCGCCGGGCGCAACTCGCGGGCGAACTGATGCACGATGTCCACCGATTTTTCCACCAGCCTCTGTGTGCGGGCGATATTCCGGTCAAGACCCTTGGTGTTTGTCGCCGCCTCCTTTTTCAAGGCCGCCAGCCGGACGTTGATGCCCGTCAATGTCTGGGCGATGACATCATGCAATTCGCGGCTGATTTCCCTTCGCTCCTCCTCCTGCGCCGACAGAATCTGGCGGGACAACCGCCGCAACTGCTCCTGAAGGCGCTCCGACTGTTCCAGCAATTCTGAGTAATGGTGCTCGCTTTTTTTGAGCGCCTCCTCCACCGCCTTGCGCTGAGTGATTTCCTGTTCCAACACCAGGTTGGAGGCGGCCAGTTCCACGGTGCGCTGGCTCAGCATCTCGACGATTTGATTCAGGTGAATGGCGGCCTGGCGGGCGCCGCGATGAATTGTCTCGATCGGGGTTATGGCTTCAGTGAAGAAAGTCCCCGCCCGCTTGATGAGCGTGGCGCGTTTGCCGGGCGCCCGGCCTGGCAGCACATGTGTCAGCAATATTTGCTCATGGAGTTTGGCCATGTCCAGCGTCTGCAGCCCGGCGTTGAGCGCCTGCTGGCCCATGCCCCGCGACGGTTGCAGGCGCCCCATCGAGCCTTGCTTCAGATAGGTCAGCAACGCCGCCTGATAGCGTTTTGCAAATTTGTGTTTCATAGCCTGCCGTATTCGCGGGCGACCCGGCGCACGGTTTTGGCCGATTTCATCACCAATCGTTGTGTGCTGGCGATTTCATCCTTGAGGCCCCTGGAATTGCTCCGGGCCTCTTGTTTTAATGAGACCAGCCGGACATTGATGCCCAGCAAAGTCTGGGCGATTTCGTCCTGAAGTTCAATGCTGATCTTCTTGCGTTCATCCTCCTGCGCAGCCAGCACCTGGTGCGTCAGTAGCCGCAAGCCCGCCTGTAGTTGCAGGGAATTCTTCAAAAGCTTGCAGTAGTGTTCTCCGCTCTTCTTGAGTGCGGCTTCCACCTTCTTGCGGCGGACAACGCCCCTCTTCAACTGACGGTTGGTGGCGGCCAGCTCCAGTGTGCGCCGGCTCAATCTCTCGTTCAGGCGCCTCAAGTCAATTTTGTTCTGCCGCGCGGCGCGTTGCGTCTCCACTATCGGCGTGATGGCCTCGGTAAAAAAAATCTCCGCCCGCTTGATGAAGCCGTTTCTCCGGCTGGCTAATTCCAGCGTGGTGACCGCTTGCTCGTGAATTCGCGCCAGATCCAGCGTTTCCAACCCAAGGGCCGCCGCCCGGCGGCCCAGTCCCAGCGCCGGCTGCAAGTCTGCCCGCGGACCTTGCCGCAGATATTTTTGCAACCTCGTCACATATTGTTGCGACAACCCGGTCAGTTTTTGTTTCATGTCGTCGTACCTGATTCGGCGGGGCTCTCAACGGCGCGCCGCCAATCCACCGTAAGCATCGGGCCATTGCTGCAATTTGTATATGGGGTGAACACCCCATAGGGTTACACCCCATGGCGAAGAACCGGCGGATCGCTTAGTGTGGCTCAAGTGTCAAAGGAAAAACAGTAACAAAGTAATAAGTTAATACAATATTATGAAAATGAAAACAAACGGCTTGCTCTCGCTCTTCGTAGCCATGGGCGCCATCACAGTCACCACTACTTCAGTGCAGGCATCCGATACGGACAGCCGCATTGAGTCAGCGGCCAAAAAGTCTTATGTGTACAAAACGTACCTCAAGGACGATTCGATCAAGACCTGTTCCAAAGACGGCGTCGTCACCCTGACCGGGACCGTATCCGAATCGTCCCACAGAACATTGGCGGAGAATACCGTGGCGAGCCTGCCCGGCGTCACGAGCGTGAACGATCAACTGACCATCATTGGTGAACAACCGGCTGAACATTCGGATGGATGGATCAGCATGAAAGTGAAAACCGCGCTGTTGTTCCACAGCCATGTGAATGGCTTCGGGACCACGGTCTATACGAAAGACGGTGTCGTCACCTTGCAGGGTGAAGCGAGCAGCTTGGCGCAGAAGGAACTCACCACCGAATACGCCAGGGACATCGACAACGTCAAAGAGGTCAAGAACGACATGACCGTTGCCCAGACTCCGCCAGCCCCGGATTCAACCATCGGTGACAAAATTGACGACGCCTCCATCACCGCTGAAGTCAAGTCGGCCTTGCTGTCGCACCGTTCGACCAGCGCCTTGCACACCATGGTTTCAACATCGGAAGGCGTCGTCACTTTGAGCGGCATTGCCAAAAACGGCGCCGAAAAGATCCTCGTCACCAAGCTCGCCACCGACATCAACGGCGTCAACAGCGTGATCAACAACATGACCATCGCCGTGCCTGTGGCCGCCAATTAAACCGTCAAATTTTTGCCGGCGGGCGCAATAGCGCGCCAGCCGGCAGATCAACCGAAAGAAAATTATATGTTATACACTATTGCAATGGTCCTTATCGTTCTCTGGCTGCTGGGGCTGGTGACCGGCACCGTTATGGGCGGTTTCATTCATGTCCTCCTCGTCATCGCCATTGTGATGATTTTGCTCAGGCTCATCTCCGGCCGAAAAGTCGTGTGACAGGCGTGGGTGAACCTCGCTTCGGGGCGGCAAACCACCGCTCCGAAACACCGCCGGCAAAAAATTAACTTACAGATTAAATATGAACACAAAAACGATTGTAGCCGTCCTTTTGGTCACCTTGGGCATTGTGGTGCTGGCCTATTCGGGCCTGAGCTTCACAACCCCGGGAAAACCCATCGAGTTCCTCGGCATGCACATTGCGACCACCGACAGTCATTTCATCCCGCCTGCCGTCGGAGCGCTCGCGCTGGTCGGCGGAGTCCTGTTGCTGCTCGTGAAACCCAGGCAGACCTGACTTCTTACTTCTCCCCAAAATTGTTGCTGAATAATTCCGCCCCTGCGCTATACTCGCCCGCAAGGCGATGACCATTCAAGTGGCAGTTTTGTGCGACGCGGCTACAGACTACAACGGCAAGTTGAATTTGTTGGGCACGTTCGACACCATCTACGCCCCCGCATTGCCTGCCCAGCATCCCCAATGTTCCGTTGCTTTGCGGATCGCCTTTGAACGCACGGAGGAAGGGCCGCACCAGATGCGGATCCTTTTCGCGGATGAAGACGGCCATCCCATCCTGCCGCCCACGGAAGTCCGCCTCGAGGTGGCTTTTCCTCCCGACGCCACTTTCATCTCGCGCAATTTCATCGTCAACATCCAACAGTTGAAGTTCGAGAAGACCGGCCTCTACTCGATCGATCTGATCATGGACGACCGGCGAATGTGCAGCATCCCGCTGGCGGTCAAACGTTTGGAGCAAAAGGACGCCTGATGTTTTCCGATTTTCCAGAACAGGTCAAAGTCACCCAATTGCTCCAGCGCAGCCTGGAACGCGACCGCCTGGCGCACGCTTATCTCTTTGCCGGCAACTCGCTCAAGGAACTGGAGGACATGGCCCGCACCCTGGCCAAGGCCGTCAATTGCCTGTCCCCCCCCCGCCGCGCCTCCCACGGCTTGGCCCTGGACTCTTGTGATGCCTGCGACCCCTGCCGCCGCATCGACCGCTTCAATCATCCCGACGTGCTGTGGATCCGGCCGGAGTCCAAAACGCGCATCATCAGCATCGACCAGATTCGGGATCTGATGCAGATGGTTAACTTGAAGCCGACGGTGGCGGAGTTCAAGGTGGGCATCATTGTGGCGGCGGACCGGTTGACCGTGCAGGCTGCCAACGCCTTTTTGAAAACCCTCGAACAGCCGCCCCCCAAATCCATCTTGATCCTCCTCAGCACCGAGCCGCAGCGGCTTCTGGAAACCATCCTGTCACGTTGCCTGCGCCTGTCTTTCGGCGGCGACGAAGCCCATTTTGACGCGGAGCAACTGGCCTGGCTGGCCTCGCTCAGCGCCACCGCCGCCAATGGCAAACAAGGACTTCTCGGCCATTACAGATTATTGGGCATTATTACGAAAAAACTGGCCGAACAAAAAGCCGCCATCGAGGAAGCCCTGACCGCGCGCTCGCCCTTGGAACGATACGATGATCTCGAGGCCAAAATGCGCGAAAAGCTGGAAGACGAATTGTCCGCCGCCATCGAGGCGGAATATCGCCGTCAGCGGGCGGACTTGATTGGCGCGTTTCAATGGTGGCTGCGCGACGTCTGGCTGCACACCCTGCCGGCGCGGGAAGGTTTGCTCTCCTTCCCCGACCTGGCGCGCGAGGCCGGCGAAATTGCCCGCCGCATTTCCCCCGCCGATGCCCTGGCCAACTTGGAAGAAGTGGACCGTCTCCAACGCCACCTCCATTCCAACGTCCAGGAAGCCCTCGCCCTCGAAGTCGGCCTCCTGAAACTCAAGCTGTAGGGCCGGTAATGAAAGTGAAACTGACAGAGGAGAAGGCGGAGGTGGTCACAATTTGTGACCACCTCATCCGAGAGGAAGCCACATCCGCATGAAAACCGATGCTCTCGCCCTGCAAGTCGAACGGCGGATTCTTCTGATCCGCAAGCAAAGGGTCATGTTGAGTCATGATCTTGCCGCGCTTTACGGTGTCGAAACCAAGGCATTGAATCTGGCGGTGAAACGCAATGTCGGGCGCTTTCCCATGGATTTCATGTTCCGGCTTACCGCAGAGGAAGCCGGAAACTTGAGGTTTCAATTTGAAACCTCAAGTTCCACTCACGGCGGACGCCGTTACCGTCCTTACGCTTTCACCGAACAAGGCGTGGCCATGCTCTCCAGCGTGCTCAACAGCGAGCGGGCAGTTCAGATGAACATCGCCATCATGCGCGCATTCGTGCGCCTTCGTGAATTGCTCCTCACCAACGCCGCTCTGGCCCGCAAGCTTGCAGCTCTGGAAGCAAAGTACGACTCCCAGTTTAAATCCGTTTTTGACGCTATCCGCCAGCTCATGGCCCCGCCCCCGCCACTCGAAGAGGCGAAAAAGGAAATCGGATTCCATGTTAAAGAGGACGCGGTGCCCTATCGCATTCGCAGAAAGGCCGTCTTGATTTGAATCTCTGGAAACTATCGCACAGCGGATTTGCTGTGGAGAATCGGGTATGTACGCAAGATATGGATGACAGCGCGGGGAAATCGGCAACATGGTGTCATCGATTATGAACATCAAATCCATCTGCGTTTACTGTGGATCCAGCCCCGGCCTGCTTCCTGAATATCTCGCAGCCGCATCGAAGTTTGGTCGCTTGCTGGCGTCACGCAGAATTACGGTTGTTTACGGCGGCGGCAAGGTGGGCCTCATGGGGGCCGTTGCCGATGGGGCTCTTGCGGCGGGTGGGCGCGTTATTGGCATCATTCCAAAAATGATGATTGATAAAGAAGTCGCTCACAGGGGATTGACGGAACTTCATGCTGTTCACTCCATGCACGAAAGGAAGACCAAAATGGCTGATCTTTCAGATGCATTTGTGGCGCTGCCGGGTGGAGTGGGAACACTGGAAGAAATTTTTGAGGTCTTCACGTGGACTCAGCTCGGACTTCATGCCAAACCCTGTGCGTTTCTCAACGTCGCGGGATTTTATGATTCCCTGTTTGCCTTCATCCAGAACCTTGTGGCGCAGCGCTTTCTAAAGATGCAGTATTTGAATTCACTCCTTTTGGAGACCGACATGGACCAATTGCTCGCCCGGTTGCAGGCATACGAGCACGCGCCCCTCGACAAGTGGATCGACAGATACCAATGATGTGCAGGAAAAGGAAATCAAAGAAGCACTTTATGTCAGCCCCGATGGTAAGGAACTCGCACTAAAAGTTCCAAAGGCGACAATTGGTAACAAATGCTCTTTGAAATGGGAGTGGTGATGGAGGTTCCGATCATCAAGGGGGGCTTAGCATTGTCTCTCCATGGATATAGTCGTCCAGCAGGCCGAGGATGAAGTCATTGCGGTTCTGTCGCCCAAAATTGGAGTAAGGCGGATTGCCCAAGACGACAAGGACCGGACGGTGGCGTTTGATGGACGAAACTTCGTTGGCTTCCTTGGTCAAAGCGGCCAGCGGGCCGGCTTGGTGCGTGATGTGCTCGATGCCTTCAAGAGTGTTGGTGAGGTAGATGTTGACGCGCTCGTCTCGCTGGAATTGATAGGCCCAGGTGGCCCGCCAGAGTTCGGGCAAATGGCGACCGCTTAATTCAAGGCCGATCTTGAAATGCGCCACCGCGTATGGCGCCATGAGCAATTCAAAACCGAAAAGGCGCGGCAACAGATGTTCGTGAACATAAGCGGGCCAAAGTCCGGCCTGATGCTTTTTCTCGAAGCGTTCGCGGATTTGTTCGATGACCTCAAAGAGGAATGTTCCCGTGCCGGTGGCCGGGTCAAGCACCAGCACGCGGTGGGATTCCTCTGGGATTTCATTCTCACCGTCCTTGAGCGTGAACGTGAATTTCGTTTTGTCGGCCAGGCCGTCCTGCAAACTGAATTTTTCGCGTAACAACCAATCAATGCTTTCGACAATGTACGAAACAACCGGCTCGGGCGTGTAATAAACGCCGCGCAGCTCGCGTAACTTCGGATCGTACGCGGAGAGGAACGTCTCGTAGAAATGGACGACAGGATCGCGGCGGCGGCCATTTTCCACGCCCCGTCCAAAATCCTCCAGAATCGTTGCCATGTCGGCGCATTCCAGCATCGTGACAAGGTCCTGCACGAAACCGATGAACGGTTCGTCCTCCAATTTCGGCCCGGTGATGAGGTCAAAGAATTCACGCAGGAACGGATTGGTCCTGGGAATCAGCCGGCCGGCTTCAGCCAGCGTGAATTGCCGCGACGACCCGGACATGACACGAGCTGAGAACAAACCGTAGGCCAGCGTTTGCGCGAACATGTCGGCGAATTCCGCTTCTTTCCCCTCATCGGCGAGTTCGGGCAGCAGTGTTTGGGCGAAGACCTCCCGCCAATCGGTCAGCACGGTCGAGGCATTGCCAGTCTGGAAGGCGGTGGCGATGCTGTCGCGGATGAGATGCGTCAGACGCGCCAGCCGGCGGGCCAGTTCCTCCGCCCCCTCAATCCGCACGGGATCGCGCTCAAGAAACTCCCTGAGGACTTTTTCTGCCGGCGCAATGGCGGCATGGTCCGGAATGATTTCGCCATCGGACTTCACTTCACCGAGCCGGAACTTCGCGCGTTCCGCGCCATCCACAAACCAGCGAAATTCGATGTAGTCCGTGAGCAGGAGGTTGGAGAGCGCGGGCAGGTAGCGTTTAAGCTGGTCGGATTTCTTTGCCTCCTTAAGCGAAACTCCGATGTCCTTGGCCTCGACGTGGGCAAGCAGCAGGCCGGAATTCTTCTGGATGATGGCCAGGTCAGGAGCGCCGCAGGCGATGCGTTTGGGCTCGTTGGTGGCGGTGATGCGCGAGTTGAGCGTTTCCAGCAGAGACTTCAACGCCGGGCGATGCGTGTGTTCAGTGTCATTGCCTTCGCGATGGTCGGCTTCAATGCGCCGCAGGTAAATCAGAATGGGCGACGGTCTGGCGGAACCGCCAAACGCGGGCGGCTCTTCGCGCAAAAACTCATTTTCCGAATCCACAGTTGGAGTCTGTAGAAATTGATTCGCAAAAGCAATGGCTTCATTGAATGGCGTCCCATGATCCATATCCGTGCCTCGCGTCGTGAAAAGTTGAAACTCTATCGCGCTCTTTTTGGCGAAACTGAAGCCTTTTGCAAAATTCTTTCAAATATCTGTTGACGAAAGGATATGTTAACTGTAGTCTTCGTTTAATGAAATATGAATAAGGGAGAATGGAGAATTGACAATGGATAAGTTAAGGCCGCCACCGTCGCCGGGGCAGCTTCCGCCTTTAAAGATAAAGCTGTTGCAACAGAGGACCTTTGTTCTGCCCTGTCCTTTTCAGGGATCCCGGAATGAGCAATGATGGAATCCGAAAAATGTGAAAAATGAAATTTTGTCATTTTGCAGTTGGAACCCGCTGCCTTCCAATCCATTCCATCCAAAATGGGCGGAAAGTGTTTTTCGGATTTTGCGAAAAATTTTCGGGGGTATGGGTGGGGGAGGGGGTCGAAAATCCTTAATCCTAATCCCTCATCAACGCATCCTCGGTAGGTGGGCGACAATCGCTTTGATTTCCGGCCAGAAATATGATTCCACTCAAACCCCGTCGCACCCAGTCGCACCGGGTCAAAGTGATTTGTTTGTAAAGGCTGAATCCTGAAGTCAACTTTTTCTGTCCGAAGATGATGCTTTTGATATGATGGCAGCCGTGGACCAAAAAACGATTGCACAAACCGCGCAAAGCCAGCGTGGCCCCGAAGTCTTTGGCGTCGTTGCGGGACTTTTCTTCTTCGTCGCGATATTGAAGTTCGGTGATCCGGTCATTTTGGACAACGTCCTCACGCCGCCGGAGAATGCCCAGGCTGCCATTTATGAGTCGTGGCCGGTGCAATGGGGCTATTGGCTTATGCTGCCGCTGATCGTGGCGGGGCTGGCCAGCGTTTTATGGCGGATGCGCGGCAGCGCGTCCCTACCAGGGGTCGGCCTGCCGGGGACGGGTTTCAGATGGCCGCTGGCCCTCCCGCTCGTCTGGCTCGGATGGCAATTGATCGCTTCAGCTCACAGCGTCAGCCCGAAACTGTCAGCCGTGACCCTGGAACATTTTTCGGCGTGCGTCATTTTATTCTACCTGGGCTACTTTGGCCTGAAGGGTGTCCGGAATCCCTGGCCGTTGTGGACGGGATTGGCCCTGGCTTTCTGCTGGGTCCTTCGCGCCGGCTTCGAGCAGCATTTTGGAGGATTGGAAGCGACCCGTCGCCTGCTGTTCTCGATGAAGGACTTCAAGGATTTGCCCCCGGGCCTGTTGAATAATCCCGCCTACCTGAAAAGGCTCGGCAGCACCCGAATTTTTTCCACCTTCTCCAATCCCGACGCCCTAGCCGGCTGCATCGTGCTGCTGTTGCCCGTGGCGCTGGCTTTCCTTTGGCAAATCACCCCAAAAGTTCGGACGGCCATGCGTCGGGCTTTCGTGGTCGTACTCGGCGGATGCGGGTTGGCTTGCTTGTATTGGTCCGGCTCCAAGGGGGGGGGCCTCGTCGCCCTTGTTCTGGCCATGGCCGTTTTGGGCCATTCCGCACTTTCCACGAAATGGAAGCGAATCTTGATTTGCAGCGTGATTATTATCGAAATGGCAGGCTTTGGAATCCGTTACGCGACGTCCTTTGAGAAACAAAAAATCAGCGTCACCACCCGTGCAGTCTATTGGCGGGCTGCGCTCCAAATAGCCGCCAGACATCCCCTGCTGGGAACCGGCCCTGGAACCTTCTCAGTCCCTTACGCGCAGATCAAGCGTCCGTCCGATGATTTTACCCGCCTTTGCCACAACGACTATTTGGAGCAGGCTTGCGATTCGGGCATCCCCGGCTTCCTCGCCTATGCCTCAATGATCATCGGTTGCCTGTCCTGGCTGTATCGTTACCGTTCCAAGAGCATTCGGGGGTTGAATTATGCAGTCTGGCTTGGGCTGGTCGGGTTATGTTTGCAAAGCGTAGTTGAGTATCATCTCTACATTCCCGCTCTGGCGTGGCCAATGTTCTTTTTGATGGGTTTTGCCATGAATAATGAGAATTAACGTTAACGTATAAATCAATTTGGCGTTATTTTAAGATTTTTTGCGAAAAAATGACCGCTTTTTTGCAGGAAATTCAAGAAAATTTAGGACTTGACGCCCTGCGCCCGTGTCCCTAACGTCGGCTTTGTTGAAAGCAATGATCTCGACCTACGACGACTTAAAGAGATTCCTCAAGGAGGCCTCATGGATTTAAAAGATATCAAGGCCATCATCGACCTGATGCGGAAAAACTCCCTTTCCGAGTTTGAGTTGGAACGCCAGGATTTCAAGATCAAGCTCAAGCGGGGCGTGTCAGGTGTGGTTGTGCCAACGGAGGATCAGCCGAATGTCGTCCCCTATGTCGTGCCGCTGGCGGTGCCGGCCCCAGGGGCGCCGGCCGCGGCGCCTGAGCCGCCTGCCGCTGCCGTTTCGCCGTCGCTGCAGGAGATCAAATCTCCCATGATCGGCACGTTTTACCGCGCTCCCTCGCCGGAATCCCCGAGCTACGTGGAAGTCGGCGCGGAAGTAATGCCCGATACGGTAGTTTGTTTGATTGAGGCCATGAAGGTCATGAATGAAATCAAAGCTGAGGTCAAAGGGGTTGTGACTCATATTCTCGTCGAAAACGCCAAGCCGGTCGAGTTTGGTCAGCCATTGTTTCGCATCCGGCCTAACTGACCGGCGCGATCCGGCAGGTAATTACCCATGTTTGAAAAAATACTGGTGGCCAATCGTGGCGAAATCGCCGTGCGCATCATTCGTGCCTGCAAGGAGTTGAACATCCGCACCGTGGCCGTTTATTCGGAAGTGGATGCCAATTCCATGCATGTGCAGATGGCCGATGAGGCCATTTGCATCGGCAAAGCACCCAGCAATGAGAGCTATTTGCGCATCGACCGCATCATCAGCGCCGCTGAAATTGCCGACGTGGATGCGATCCATCCCGGCTACGGCTTTTTGTCGGAGAACGCCCACTTTGCCGACGTGTGCGAAAGCTGCAACATCCGGTTCATTGGCCCCAGCTCCCGCGCCATGAATTCCTTGGAAAACAAGGCGTCCAGTCGTGTCCTGGCCAGAAGGGCCGGCGTTCAGACCCCGCCCGGCTCCGAAGGACCGGTCGAGAGCGAACAGGACGCCCTCGCCGTCGCGAAACGGATTGGCTACCCGGTCATGATCAAAGCCATTGCAGGCGGCGGCGGACGCGGCATGAGGGCGGCGCACAATGATGTTTCCCTGATCAAGGGCTTTCATGCCGCCCGAACCGAAGCCGAGAAGGCCTTCGCCAATTCCGCTGTTTACATCGAAAAATACATCGAGAATTGCCACCATATCGAATTCCAGATCCTGGGCGATCAACGGGGCAACATCATCCATTTGGGTGAGCGCGATTGCTCCGTGCAGCGCCGCAACCAGAAGCTGGTCGAGGAGACTCCTTCACCCCTCATCGATGGCAAATTCAAGGACCTCCGCAAAAAAATGGGCAAAGCTGCCGTGCGCATTGCCGAGACCGCCCATTACACCAACGCCGGCACCGTCGAGTTCCTGGTCGATGACCAGGGCAACTACTACTTCCTTGAAGTCAACAAGCGCATCCAGGTCGAACATCCCATTACCGAGGAAGTCACAGGCATTGACATGGTCAAGATGCAAATCACCATTGCCATGGGCGAACCGATGCGCATCTCCCAGGGCGACGTCCGCATGCGCGGCCATGCCATCGAATGCCGAATAAACGCCGAGGATCCTTTTGACGATTTCCGCCCCAGCCCGGGCCGGGTGGAGATGTATTATGCGCCGGGCGGTCCCGGCACGCGCGTGGACAGCCACGTCTATGCCGGCTACACCATTCCCCCGAATTACGACTCCATGATCGGCAAACTCATCACCCACGGCAAGGACCGGCGCGAGGCCATGGACAAGATGAGCCGGGCTTTGGGCGAGTACATGATCACCGGCGTCAAAACCACCATCGCCTTCGAGCAAGCCATCATGCAGGACCCCAATTTCCGCCGCGGCGTGTACACCACCAGCTTCTTGGAACAATTGCTGGGCAGCGCGCGCCGTGAATTAATCGAGGAACAGGTCTGATTTGGATTGCCGGTTCCTAATCTTAATCCTAATCGTAATCTTAATCCGCACCATGAAGCCGCTGGCGCAATGCCGCCTTTACACTTTCATTGACACCACCTGGCTCGGCGCGCGCCAGGTCTCGACCGTCGCCCGCCAACTCTGCGATGGCGGTTCGGATTTGATTCAGCTCCGCGCCAAAGGCTCAAGCCCCGACGACGTCTGCCGCATGGCTGAACAAATCCAGCCTGTGCTCCATCGGGCCGGCGTCGGCTTGGTCATCAATGATCATTGGGAAACCGCCTGCAAAATCGGCGCCGACATTTGCCATTTGGGGCAGGAAGATTTTTTCGGAGCAGGCTGGACGGATGCATCCCAGCTTCCAAGCGTATCGTCACACGTTCCGTTACTCGGCCTCAGCACCAACTCGTCCGCGCAAGCGCTCCGCGCCCTGGCCGCCCGTCCGGCTTACCTAGCCGTCGGCCCCGTCTATCCTACCCCGACCAAGCCAGGCGTCGCGCCCGTGACTCTGGACTATGTGCGTTGGGCGGCGGCGAACATCCCGATACCTTGGTTCGCCATAGGCGGCATCAATTTGGGCAACATCAGCGAAGTCCTCCGAGCCGGGGCGACGCGCATCTGCGCCGTCACCGCCATCCTCAACGCCCCTGACCACGCCGAAGCCTGCCGCCAATTCAAGCGCCATTTATCCGGCGCGTCGGCCTAAAAATGACGAAAATGAGCGCTTGCAATGAGGATGGACAGAGTATATTGTCACCCTCCCTTTTGGGCGCCGTGTGAACGGCGGGCGGTTGAACTGAATTCGTGGCTCGCCGCCGCCACAGGAAGTTTTTATACTATGGCAGTCAGAATTCGTATGAAGCGGGTCGGCACAAAGAACGCCCCCTATTTCCGCATTGTGGTGGCTGATTCGCGCAGTCCGCGGGACGGCAAGTTCATCGAGGAAATTGGCACGTATCAACCCCTCAAAAAGGGCGAGAATTACAAGATGGATCTCGAACGGGCCAAATACTGGATCAGCAAAGGGGCGCAGCCCAGTGAAACTGTCGCCAGCTTTTTGAAGAAACTCAACAAGGCCGCCGCCGCGCCGGCCTAGTTTTTTTGTCCCATGCAAGCCTTTCTGGAGTACGTCGTCAAGGGGTTGGTCAACCATCCGGAAGCCGTCACGGTCACGCCGGTGGTCAAGGACGCCCTGACGATTTACGAACTGCGGCTGCATCCCGACGACGTGGGCAAGGTGATTGGACGCCAGGGCATGACGATCAACGCCCTGCGCTCACTCCTGCTGGCGGGCAGCGCCCGGAAATCGTTGCGCTGCTCCCTGGAAATCGTGGAGGAAAAGCCTCCGGCATAGCTTGAAAATTGATGTGCTCACTTTGTTCCCGGAAATGTTCACGGGACCGATTGATGTGAGCATTGTCCAGCGGGCCCGCAAAAACGGCCTTTTGGATTTGCGGGTGCATAATCTTCGCGATTACACTCACGATAATTACAAGACGGTCGATGACCGGCCCTTCGGCGGCGGGCCCGGCATGGTGTTGAAACCGGAGCCGATTTTTGAAGCGGTCGAAGCGCTGGCCGGGGAAAAAACCCGGGTCATTTTAATGAGCCCGGCGGGCCGGACGTTTCAGCAGGGCGTCGCGCGGGAGTTGGCGCGACAGGATGAGTTGCTCTTTATTTGCGGCGCTTACGAGGGCGTGGACGAGAGGGTGCGCGAGGCGCTGGTGGATGACGAATTGTCCATCGGCGATTACGTGCTGACCAACGGCTCCCTCCCTGCCATGGTGGTGATCGACGCGGTGACGCGTCTGTTGCCGGGGGCGTTGGGCGATGACCAGAGTCCGGTGGACGAGTCGTTCAGCCAGGGATCGCTCGAATATCCGCACTATACGCGGCCGGCGGAATTTCGGGACATAAAAGTGCCGCCGGTGCTGTTGTCGGGCAATCACGCCGAGATTGAGAAGTGGCGGCGGGAACAGGCGCGGTTGCGGACCCAGGCGCGACGGCCGGATTTGTTGAAAGAATGATTTTATGAACCAGGCATTATTAGACAAAATTGAAACAGAACAGTATCGCAAGGGAGCCGGCGCTTTCGGCGTCGGCGACTCCGTGCGCGTCCACACCAAAGTGGTCGAAGGCGACAAGGAACGCATCCAGATTTTCTCCGGCGTGGTCATCGGCCGCCGGGGACACGGGCTGAATTGCACGTTTACCGTCCGCCGCATCAGTTACGGCGAGGGCGTCGAGCGCGTTTTCCCGCTGCACTCGCCGCGCATTGACAAGGTGGAAGTGGAGCGGAAAGGCTCCGTGCGCCGCGCCAAATTGACTTATTTGCGCCAGCGCATCGGCAAGGGCGCCACTTTGGTCAAGGAAAAGGAAGGACGCGCGCCGGCCAAAACACGTGCCGCCGCGCCCGCTGCCGAGACCGCGCCCGTGGCCGAAGCCGACACCGCCCCCAAATAGCGCGCGCCGGTGGTTGGCGGGGGTGTGGATTGGTGGATCATGATGAAAGCATGTCCAAAACACGAATGTTGTCTGATCCGTCCTGCTTGTCCGACTTGTCCCATTAGTCCCTGGGTCATCAGCTTTCTTCTGATGCTCTGCTTCGCGGCATCCGCCTTCGCCGCCCCCAAAACACAAATCCGCCTTTTGCTCTCTGCGGAATCCGCGCGGCCCGGTGACGTCATTTGGGCCGGCCTCGAAATGGACATGCCCAGCCCCTGGCATACCTATTGGCGCAACGGCGGCGATGCCGGCGAGGCCACCGAAATCAAATGGACCCTGCCCAAGGGCGTAACAGCCGGCGAAATCAACTGGCCCCTGCCCGAAAAGGAGATCGACACCGCCGGCGACACCTCGCTTGTCACTTATATTTACACGAACCGGGTGGTTTTGCTGGTTCCCCTCACGCTGGATAAATCCCTGCCCGCCGGACCTTTGACGCTCACCGCCTCCGCCAAATGGATGGAGTGCTCTGATATTTGCGTGATGGCCGACAAGGAGGTCTCCGCCACGCTGGCCATCGGCGCTGCGGCCAGACTTTCTCCGGACGCAGCAGTCATCGAAAATTGGCGCCAAAAAGTTCCCCTGCCGGATACGGTCTCCAATGCCGCGGCTTTTTGGGACATTAAGCCGCCCATGACCAACGCCCACGGCCTGATTCTGGAATGGAAGACCAACGCCGCCCCGGCCGATTTTTACCCTTACTCCAATGCGACCTTCGAAGTGGAGGGAACGACGGAATCACTGTCCGGTCCGGCGGGGACAATTCGCTTCCACAAAGTCGTCGGGAAGAGCGAAGGCGATTGGCCCAAACAAATCGATGGCGTCCTGGCCGGCAGGACCAACTCCGCCGACCGTTTCGGGCAGGAAGAGCATCTGGCCATCCAACCACCCGCCGCCGTGGTCCAGAAGGCGGAAGCATTGGCGCAAACCGGCTCCATCCTGGCCATGCTGTTTCTCGCCTTTGTGGGCGGCCTGATCCTGAACGTGATGCCCTGCGTGCTGCCCGTGATCGCATTGAAGATTTTGGGCTTTGTCAATCAGTCCAGGGAGGAGCCGCGGCGCGTGCGGCAACTGGGCGCGGTCTATGGCCTGGGCGTGTTGGTTTCATTCCTGGTTCTGACAGGTCTGGCCATCGGGGCGCAACGCGCCGGCGGCGTGGCCAATTGGGGGGATGCTTTTCGCAATCCTCAATTTCAAGTCATCCTCACCATCCTGATGACGTTGATCGCGCTGAATCTGTTCGGCGTCTTTGAAATTACCCTCAGAGGAAAGGCCTTGGGCGCGGCGAGCGAATTGTCGGCCAAGCCGGGGTTTCCCGGCGCATTTTTCAACGGCGTGCTGGCCACCCTTCTGGCGACCCCATGCACCGCCCCGTTTCTCGGTGTCGCGCTCGCCTTCGCCTTCACCCAGCCGCCGCAGATCACTATCCTGGTTTTTCTTGCCGTCGGACTGGGGCTGGCCTTTCCCTTTGTTCTGCTGTGCTGCAATCCGCGTTTGCTTAAGCTGATGCCCAAGCCGGGCGCATGGATGGAGAAATTCAAAAACGCCATGGGTTTTCCCATGCTTGCGACTGCCGTCTGGCTCATGTGGGTTTCTTCCAGCAGGGAAGACGACGAGCTTTGGCTCGGATTGTTCCTGGTCGTGCTGGCGCTGGCGGCTTGGATTTGGGGCCAATTCGTGCAACGCGGCGCGCGTCGCCGGGCGTTGGCGGCGGTGATTTGCCTATTACTGCTCGGCGCCGATTATTGGTACGTCCTCGAAGCCCGCTTGCAATGGCGTTCGCCGCCCCAAACCAAAATGGCCGGCATCGACTGGAAGACATGGAGCGCGTCAGCGGTGGAGGAAGCGCGCCGCGCCGGCCATCCCGTTTTGGTGGACTTCACCGCCAAAAGCTGCCTCACCTGCAAGCTCAACCTGGCCAGCAGCATTGAGATCGACCGCACTCGCGCCAAGCTCAGGCAAATCGGCGCGGTGGCCTTCAAAGCCGACTACACCCAGCAGGACCCGGCCATTGCCCAGGAACTCCGCCGTTTCAACACTTCAGGCGTCCCGTTGGTGCTGGTCTATTCGAAGGACCCGGCCAAAGCCCCGCAAGTCCTGCCCACTTTCCTGACCCCGTCCATCGTGCTCAACGCGCTCGACCAGGCCGCGAAATAATATTGAGCCTGAATCTCGTTGGATTAACTCAGAATCGGCCACGAGGTCCGGCATGAAAGATTGCTTGCAAGATTTAAGCCGTTTTGACGTAATGGGAGGTATGAAGAAAGCCATTATTGCCGAAATCGTCTTGGTCATTGCACTAGCCGCCCTGTCGGGAGGTTGCAAGCCAGAAATGCCGGTCTCGGTATCGTTCCGCAATGCATTGGTCGGCAAAAGTTTGGTCGCGCAAATTCATAACAACTCCAATGCAACCATGAAAGTAGTTGTCGAGGTGAACAGCCCCACAACCGGGGAAACCAAAAGGGCAGAATTTGTTATTGGTGGGAAGGATATGAAAGAGTTTGGCTGGGCAGAGGGATGGCAGTTTGTTTCCGGCGAGAGTATTCGGATACATGAGGCAGATTACGCAGATTTGAATGTCAAAGTTCCGTGATGCTGTCTACAACGGATTAGGTAACCATACCCGGATTTTTCATCCGCTCCGTGTTGTTGCGAGAACGCACGAATTGTAAGCGCCATTCGATTCAGTCCCGAATAACAGCGTATCATCATCTTCTAACACCATGAATGCGAAATAACTTTGCATTTGAACTTTGAGTTCTGGCCGCTAAACTCCGCCCATCATGACAGAGACAAACACACGACCGCTGGTTGGCATCATCATGGGCAGCCAATCCGATTGGGAAACGATGCAGCACGCCGCCACACAACTGGCCGACTTGCAGGTGCCGCACGAGAAACCGCGACGAAATTAATCTCCATGTCACGCGATTTTCAAAATGACCCCAAATTTAAGAAGTTGCCGCCGCATCTTAAAAGCTTGGTAATGTCGCGGATGCTGGCTATCCAAGAAATCAATGCGGGGGAAAATGTGACGGCAGGTGTCGCGGCCATCGCACGGCGCTATAACAGTGCGCACGGATGGGGCAAGGGGACGATCCGCAATCTCTATTATTCGTTTATCAAGAATCAGGACTGGCAGGTTCTGCTTGAAAAGAGGAAAGCCGGCCCTGACTTCTGGCAGACGCTCGAGGAACCGGCACTTCCTCTGAAATTCCGCGAGCTACTCGGCACGTTCTGGTCGCAGCGACAGCGGGGGAAATTCCGCGCGGCCTACGTCAAACTCAAAGCGCAATACAAACGCTGGCAGGCCGGCCATGAATCAGCGGCGATTCCAGGTTATGAGCACTGCCCGGACCCGCGCCCTGACACAAGACTCCCTGACGGTTGGTCGGAAGGCAATCTTCGCCGTGTCGCAAAGAAGCACGCCACCAGCGCCGCGCAGCCTGAGTTCGCTGAAAAGACGCAAGCGTCCATCATGGCAGAAACAAACACACGACCGCTGGTTGGCATCATCATGGGCAGCCAATCCGATTGGGAAACGATGCAGCACGCCGCCAAACAACTGGCCGACTTGCAAGTGCCGCACGAAGTCCAGATAATTTCGGCCCATCGCACGCCCGATCTTTTGTTTGACTACGCCTCGGGCGCGGCGGCGCGGGGCCTGGAGGTGATCATAGCCGCGGCCGGGGGCGCGGCGCATCTGGCGGGCGTGACCGCCGCAAAGACGTGCCTGCCGGTCCTGGGCGTGCCGATGGAGTCAAAATCCCTGCAAGGCCTGGATTCCCTGCTCTCGATGGTGCAGATGCCCGGCGGCGTTCCAGTCGGGACGCTGGCCATTGGCAAAGCCGGCGCGATCAACGCCGCCCTGCTGGCCACCGCCATTCTCGGCAACAAACATCCCAATTTTCGAAAGGCTTACGAAGACTTCCGCGCCCAACAAACCGCACGTTGCGCCGCCAACCGCGAAGTAAAAGAGAAATGACTAATGTCCAAGCACGAATGACCAATTAATTGACAAAGCTCGAATGACGAAACTTCGTCATTGGATCATTTGGGCATTGATTGGTCATTTGGATTTCGTCATTCGTCATTTAGCTCGGCGCACTATTTCGCCAACCCCAATTCCACCGCCATCGTCTTTTCGCTTTTCAGCTCGTTGACTGAGGCCGTGATTTTGCCCTTGCTGAACTCGTTCAACTCCAGGCCCTGCACAATTTGCAGCTTTTTGCCGTCGCTGCGAACGGGGAAGGAACAAATCAATCCCTCCTCAATCCCGTAACTGCCGTCCGAACACACACACACGCTATGCCAGTCGTTGGGCGGCGTCGGCGTGAGGATGGATTTCACGGTGTCAATGGCGGCATTGGCGGCGCTGGCCGCGCTGCCGGCTTTGCGCGCGTTCAAAACAGCGGTGCCCCGTTGCGCCACCGTGGTCACAAATTCCGTCTTCAGCCAGTTCTCGTCCCGGATCGCGTCGGTGACGAGCTGACCCTTGATTTTGGCGTGATAAAAATCCGGAAACATCGTCGGGCTGTGATTGCCCCAAACACCGAGATTGGAAACGTCCGCCACGCCAGCCCCGGCCTTTTTGGCCAACTGCGCCTTGGCGCGATTCTCGTCCAGGCGCGTCATGGCAAACCAGCGCTCGCGCGGAATCTCCGGCGCGCTTTGCATGGCAATGAGGCAGTTGGTGTTGCAAGGATTGCCAACCACCAGCACGCGCAGGTCTGGCGCGGCGTTTTTCTGCAAGGCTTGCCCCTGCCCGGTGAAAATCTTTCCGTTGATGGCCAGCAGGTCCTTGCGTTCCATTCCTGGCTTGCGCGAAACGCTGCCGATGAGCAACGCCCAGTTGATGCCGCGAAAACCCTCGTCCAAATCCGCCGTGGCGGTCAGTTTCTGCACTGCGACCGGCGCGCAATCCTCCAGTTCCATGATCACGCCTTGCAGGATGGGCAGCGCCTGCGGAATGTCCACGAGGTTCAATATCACAGGTTGATCGGGGCCAAAGACTTCGCCGGAGACGATGCGAAACAAAATGGAATAGCCGATGGCGCCCGCCGCGCCGGTTACCGCAACACGAATAGGAGTTTCATTCATAAATTCAGGCGGTGTTTAATGCCCATTGCTTAGCGCGATGGCAAGCGCAATTGCAAAAATGACCTCGAAATGGTCGAGCGCTGATCCCGATCACTGCTTGGGACGCAGCAGAATGGCCTTTTTGACCGTGCCTTCTGCCTCCACACTGGAAGCTTCAATGCCGGGGGCGTCTTTGAGCGCGTTGTAGATGATGCGCCGGTCAAAAGCGCTCATCGGCTCCAATTCCACCACGTCACCCCAGCGCCGGACCTTTTCCGCGGCAGCCTGGGCTTTTTGCACGAGGACTTCGCGGGCTTTGGCGCGATAACCGCCCACGTCAATCAAGACCTTGGGGCTGGACTGGTCCTGCTGAAAAAGCATGCGATTGGTCACGTATTGCAAATCCGAAAGGGTCTGGCCCTGCCGGCCGATGAGGCGCCCCGAATCGTCTGACTTGACGTCCAGAAAGATGCCGTCTTCCAGCTTGTGTTCTTCGACCGTGGCTTCAACCCCCAAAAGTTTCAGGAGTTGCTCGAGTATGGCTTTGGGTTGCTCTGGCATATTTCATTTGTCGTTTAGTGCGTCGGGCCAAGCATAATCAACCGCTTGCGAATGGCTACACCTTTTTCTTCGGCGCAACCGCCCCCGGCTTGGCGGCGGCCGTGTCGTCCGTCGTCCTTGTAACGTAGGTTTGCAGGATGCTCAACAAATTGGACACCGTCCAATACAGCACCAATCCCGACGAAATCCTGTAGAACATGGCGACGAACATGAGCGGCATCCAGCGCATCATTTTCTGCTGGCCGGGTTCCATGCCCGGCGAGGCCGGCAGAATGTGCGACTGCCACAATTGCGTCGCGCCCATGAAGAGCGGCAGGGGGTTGATTGGAAATCCGCCCAGAAAAGGCAAATACCCCACCGTGTCCGGCTGGGAAAGGTCGTGCGCCCAAAGGAAATGCACCCCGCGCAACTCGATGGCGCCGCGCAGCATGTAATAGAAGCCAAAGAACACCGGTATCTGGATCACCGTCGGCAGGCAACTGCCCAGCGGGCTGACCTTGTGTTCCTTCATGAATTCCATCGTTTTTTGGTTCTTCTTGACAGGGTCATCCTTGTATTTGTCCGCGATGGCCTTCATCTGCGGCTGCAGGGCCTGCATGCGCTTCTGCGATTTTGTGCTGGCCCGGGTCAGCGGCCAGAAAATGCCCTTGATGATGAGCGTGATGGCGATGATGGCCCCGCCGTAGCCCAACCCCACGGCATGCAGCCCGTTCAACGAGATCAACAGCAGCTTGGAGAAGAACCCGGTGAACCCTCCGAAATCCATGATTAGGTCCAGATTGTTGTTCATCCTCGTGCCGATTTGCGCCAGACGGTTGTACTCCTTGGGGCCGGCGTAAAAAGTGTAGGCGCTCCCGGTCGTTTGATGCGGCGCCAGGTTGGTTTCCGGATACCACAAGGCCACTTCCAGTCCGTTGGTCAAATAAGCGCTGGTGGCGTTGGTCAATCCCACCATCTCCGGCGGGGCGATGGCAATCGGATGAATGATGACCCGCGGAGCCGCGTTGCCGGGAATGGTGGCCAGGGTGAAGAATTGGTTGTGGACCGCCGCCCAAACAACGTTGTTCGTTCCTTGCTCATAGACGGTGTGCGGCGGTCCGGCAGGGATACAGCCCAGTGTCCGGTTGGCAAACCACGCCTGCCGGATGTTCTGCGCCTTAAGCCCGTTGTACCAATACGTTCCAAGCGTCGTCGGATCGTCCAGCGGCCCAATCGGCGTCGCCGTCCCGATCACCACCTCGCGCGCGGGGATGGCCAGGGGCTGCGCCCGGGTGTTCTCCAAGCGCAGGCTGGCGGTGAAAAGGTAATTGGTCCCGACATCAAACTCCTTCACCACCCGCAATCCATTGGACAGGGTCTTTTCGGCCGTCACAACCTGGCCGTTTCGTGTCAAGTGAAAGTAATTGTCGCCCTGCGGCGCGTTGCTGCCCAGCAGGGCCATGATCGGCGCGGGCGCTTTACTGTTCAGCGCCGCCATGTTCGTTTCCGTGAAGGTGTCCTTGGTGCGGCTGATAATCGCCGGATAATTCTTCAACGAAATCCATTTCAACCCGCCGCCGTGCGAGGTGAAGTGAAAAATTAGGTCCTGGTTCGTCAGCGTCAAAGTCTCTTCCGGCGCGGAAGGCAAAACCAGCGGAACGGCTGGGGCCGGGACCGGTTCGGCGAACGCGGGGGCGCTCGCGGCTGTGGCCGGCGCTTTTCCCGGCGGGGCGTTGGTCAGGGCCGTCAACCCGGCGGGCACTGGTTTCGGCGGAAACAAATGGTCCACAATGGGTGACAAGCCCAACAGCAGCAACACGGCTACAGCCAGAATGATGATGGATTTACGATCCATGAAAATGTCCCGCTTTACATAATTTCAACCTTCCACCCTTGAAACTCCGCGCCGGGGGCGGGAAATCCTCTCCCGACTCTCCCCAGGGATGGCATCGGCCAAGCCGCCGCGCAGCCAGCCAGCCGCCCCGAATCGCGCCGTGGAGGCGGATGGCCTCGCGCGCGTACTGCGAGCAGCTTGGCGTGAAGCGGCAGCGGCCCGATGGCCCCAGCGCCGTGGCCAGCGCCGGCGAAAGCATCAATTGATAAATTCGAATGATAAAAACCAATCCCCGTTGGGCGATGTTCATGAACGCTCCTTTTCCAGCCGCGCCTGACGCATTACCCGCAGAAAATCCCGTTCCACCTCCGCGAACTTCCGTCCGGCGATGGACGGCCGTGCCACCAAAACCAAGTCCACTGCGCCGTTCAAATCATGCTGATGGAGCCGGAAACTTTCGCGCAACAAGCGCCGCGCCCGCCCGCGCGCCACGGCGTTCCCGATCTTCTTGCTTGTCACCACCCCCAGACGGCTGGCTGGCAACTCCGGCCGCGCCAGCACATTGGCGATGAGGCAGCCGCTGACCCAGCGTTGTCCCTGCGCCTTGGCGCGCGCGAAATCTCCGGGCAATTTCATGCGGCTGGTGCGGGGCAAACGCAAACGGGCGCTGGGCGGGCAGGCCATGATCGCATTAAACCGGGGTGAGGCGCTTGCGGCCGACCCGGCGGCGATTGCGCAAAATAGCGCGTCCGCTCTTGCTGTCATTGCGGTTTAAAAAGCCGTGCTGTCGTTTGCGCCGGATTTTTGACGGTTGATACTGGCGTTTCATGATGCTCTTTTATGATCTTTGATTGACGTTGCCATGTTTATCAGGAAGCAACAACCCCTTTCACGGTCCATCCGTTCATCAGAGCGTGAAAAGATAGCCTCCCGCCCCAAACTGTCAATCGCGCAAATGGCTCCCCTTAAACCCTTTTACATGCCTCCCATCCGCTGTATAATTCCCCGGTGCCTTGTCTCCGGCCATTTTCAAATGACTCCGCCTGAAACATTTCTGGCGCTTTTGCGCGGCCCGGAACCCGTCCTAGCCCTGGCCCCCATGCAGGACGTGACCGATCTTGCTTTCTGGCGAGTCATGGCGCGTTACGGCGGGGCCGACGTCTATTGGACGGAATACTTCCGCGTCCATGCCGACTCGCACCTGGAAAAATGGATACTCAATTCCATCACGCAAAACCCGACCGGCCGACCGGTCGTCGCGCAACTGATCGGCAACGACATCCCCGCCCTCGTCCGCACCGCCAGGGAACTCCCGCAGTACCCCATTGCCGCCATTGATTTGAACCTGGGCTGTCCCGCGCCGGTCGTCTATCGCAAATGTGCGGGCGGCGGCCTGTTGCGCGATCTGCCCAAGATCGAGGCCATCCTGGCCGCGCTGCGCGAGGCCGTGTCCATTCCGTTCACTGTTAAGACTCGCATCGGTTTTGATTCCCCCGCGCCGTTTGACGGGCTGCTGGCCCTGTTCGCCAAATATCCCATCGACTTGCTGACGGTGCATGGCCGGACGGTGGCGCAAATGTACCGTCCCGGCATCCGCTACGATCTCATCGCGCAGGCGGCCCGCGAACTGCCTTGCCCGGTGCTGGTCAACGGCGATGTGCATGGGCCGGACCAGGCCGCGGCTTTGCTGGCCCGCACGGGCGCGCGCGGGCTGATGATCGGGCGCGGGGCCATCCGCAACCCGTGGCTTTTCAGCCAGATCCGGCAGCGCCGGCGCGGCGAGCCGGCCACACTGCCCACGGGGAGGGAAGTTCTCTCCTACATCTACACTCTCTGGGAGGCCGAGGCCACCCCGGGCGTGCGCGAAACCGCGCAAGTGCAGCGCCTGAAAAAATTCATGAACTTCATCGGCGAAGGCCTCGCCCCGGCGGACCAGTTTCTATACGAAATCAGGCGGGCGACAACACAGGCCGCCTTCTTCGGCATTTGCGCCAGGTATTTGGATCACGATGAACCGATGACGCTGGAACCGGTCGAAAGAACCGCAGGGCTTATTCCGTCGCCGACCAGTTAATGTTGGTGGAGTTGGGGGAAAATGTGATTTCGCCGGGATTGTAGTTTTTGTAATTCTTGACATGCCAGTCGGCGAACAAAATATTGACACGGTTGTTATGGATGGGCGAAGTCTGCGAGAACAACGTATCGACATCCATGTTATTCAGGTCCGCGTTGGTGGGGTCTGAGGCATAGTTGCAGTCGCCAGAAAGAACGTAACAAGAAGGGTTGTTGATGCTGCGCAGAACTACGCTGGCCGGTGAAACCATGTTCGTGGTGCTGGCCAGCACGGAAAAAGCCTCCGACCCCATAAAATAGCTGAAGCCGGATTGATTATAGCGCCCGCACAGGGCGGGACAGCGGAGGACATTGGTGTTTTGGTAATAGGACAAAAGAACGGCCGTCCAGGCGTTGGAAGGGCTGGGGGTGTTGAAGGCGCCCTGGCCCGGAACCAATATATTCGCATGGGAAACTGGCAGCCAGTCATTGCTGTCGTCTCCGTACATTTGCATGGCGAAGCCCATCTGCCTGAGATTGCTGACGCAATTAATCGTGATGGCTTTTTCCTTGGCCTTGCCCAAGGACGGGAGCAGCATGCTGGCGAGAATTGAGATGATCGCCATCACGACCAGCAATTCGATCAACGTAAATGCTCCTTTTCTTGCTTTCACAACTCCTTTGCTTCCTGGTAGAACCTAGCCCAAAACCGCCTCCTTGGCCAGAAAAATCAGGATGCTCGCAACCGGATTCATTGTCCCTTGTCGATGTGGGCCCGGACCTTGGCGATCGTGTCCCCGAGGATTTTGCGCTGGTTGCTGTCAAGCTTGGCGCTGAAGGCGACTTTGCGCAACGGCAGCAGCGCATCCTTGTATCGGCCGCCGTCGATGGCGGTAAGGGCCACTTCCAATTGGACCTTTTGCGCATCGCCCAGGGATTGCAAGCCGGCCCGGACTTGGGCCGTGTCAATTTTTATATCCTTGCAGCCAACCACGCCCAGGAAGGCAAAACTGACAATCGCGACCAGTGTAAGCAGCCGATGTTTCATGGTAAAACCCTTCAACTCTTTGGTGTAATTTGCCCCACCCGGCCCGGTTTGTCAATCATTAGTGATCTCAAATTCTGCTCCTCAGCGTCAGACTTGTCAGATCCGTCCGACCCACCGCTCACTTCATTTTCCCTTTGTCTCAACCGGCCGAATGCCCGATTGTGGGCCGTGTGCGGACCAGACCCCATAACGGCGCGCTGGCCGGCAGCCTGCTGCTGGCCGTGTTTTTGTTTGGCGCCAACAACACCGGGATAAAATTCCTGGTCGGCTTTTGGCCCCCTGCGACCATCGGCGCGACGCGGTTTGTCCTGGCCGGCTTGGTCCTGTTGGGGCTGTTGCGCTGGACCAGGCTCTTCGGCGCCGAACGCCCGCTCTCACCGGAACTGAAACGCCAGTTGTGGTGGCGGAGCGGCCTCACCCTGGCCCTGTATATCGTGATTTTCAATGGCGCGCTCAAGCTGACCTCTGTGGCCCACGTCGCCCTTTACTTGGGAGCGGCCCCGGTTTGGGCCTTGTTGTGGGAAGGGCAGCCGGAGAAGCATTGGAAGTCGGCGCAACGCTACGGGGCGGCGGCGCTGGCCTTTTCCGGCGTGCTGGTCCTGTTTTGGCCGATGCTGCGCCATGGAACGGCTAGGGTTTCCGGGGAAATCCTCGGTCTGGTTGCCAGCGTGCTCTGGACCGCTTTTGGACGCCAGTGCCGCGTACTGGGCCGGGATTTGTCGGGCGCGGAAGTGACGGCGCATACTTTTTGGAGGGCGGGCGTTCTGCTCACGCCCGTCGCGCTCATCGAAGTTTCGATGGTCAGGGTTCCGTGGCGCTCGGACCTGGCTTGGATTCAGCTCTTCTGCATCCTGGGCGGAGGCGTGGGGGCGTTCGCCCTCTGGAACAACGCCCTGCGCCACTGGCAAACGAGTCAAGTTTATCTCTTCAACAATTTGGTCCCCATCAGCACCATGACTTGGGCGCATTTTTGCCTGGGCGAGCCTTTTACCGGGACGTTTTGGGCCGCCATGGCGCTGATTGGGACGGGGGTGCTGATTGGCCAGGCGAATCTGCAAAAAATCTTCGGCCCCCGCTGGCTGCCTTCGGAGTAGAATCCAGCCGCGCTTGCCCCCGGCTCCAAAAATCCCCCGGCATTGTAATTGATTCTAATGGCCGACTGGCGCAGGGTGTTTGACAGTTAATGACCAAACGGACCAAACGCAGCAAACGCATCCGCCTTGTTCTGCTCAGCGGCATTTCCGCCGGCGCGCTGGCCAGCTACTCGCCCGAGGCCGGGGGACCGTTGAGCGCGGCCAACGTCTATACCAATAACTACTACGTTCCCGGCGCGGGCTATTATCACGCGCCTTTTTGCGCGTGGTTTCCGCTGCCCTATAATCATTTTGATCCCGCCAAACGGCAGTACTTTTACGGCGGACAATGGGGCGCGTTGCCCTGCCAGAGCATCACCAATATTTCCTCGCCCTCAGCCCAGGCTGCGGCCAGGGCCGAAATGGCGCGGACCGATGTCACCCGAGGCGGATTTGGATGCACCGCCGGAAGCGGCGGTTACGTTCACTCCTGATGAAACGCCACCACATCCAATGCCGTCCCGACTGGCCCGCCAGGGTCGAGAGTGTCGGTCTGACATATCATTCTCACGAGGCGGGGCCTTATTGGGATGAATCGGCCTGCTACGAATTGACCGCGCGCGAAGTGGACATCCTCGAAGCCGCCGCCAACGCGCTGCATTTTCTCTGCATTGACGCCGCCGAAGCGGTGATCAAGAACAACTGGTGGGCGCGTCTGGGAATTCCCCCGCCCGCCGTGTCGGTCATTTTGCGTTCGTGGGAACGCGATGATTTCAGCCTCTACGGGCGGTTCGATTTCAGTTTTGACGGCGTGTCGCCGCCGAAATTGCTGGAATACAACGCCGACACACCCACCGCCCTGATCGAGGCCGCCGTGGCGCAATGGTTCTGGCTCCGGGAAACTCATCCGCGCGCGGACCAGTTCAACTCCATACACGAACGCCTCATCGCCGCCTGGCGGCGCTGCCGCGGCCAAACCATCCACTTCACCGGCGTCCGCGAACATGCCGAGGACGAAATGACCGTGCTCTACCTCCGCGACACCTGCCAGCAGGCCGGCGCGTCCACCCAGCCGGTTTTCATCGACGACATCGGATGGGACTCGCGGCGGAATATATTTGTTGACCTCGATTTCCGCCCCATCGAGCGCTGTTTCAAGCTCTATCCGTGGGAATGGCTCTGGAACGAGGAATTCAGCGCTCATCTGGATGATGATTCCGTGCAGTGGATCGAGCCGCCCTGGAAGATGCTGTTGAGCAACAAGGGGCTGCTGCCGGTGTTGTGGGAATTGTTTCCGGACCATCCGAATCTCCTGCCGGCCTACGAATTGCCCGCGCCGCTCGAGGGCCGTTACGTGCGCAAGCCGAAACTGGGCCGTGAAGGCGGCAACGTCACCTGGGTCGAAGGCGGCGTGGTCGTCGAGGAAACCGGCGGCAATTACGGATGCGAGGGGCACGTTTATCAAGCGCCCGCCCCCATGGCTGATTTTGACGGCCAGCATCCGGTTTGCGGAGTTTGGGTCGTGGACCACGAGGCGGCGGGCCTCGGGATTCGCGAAGACACCCGGCGCATCACCGGGAACCTGAGCCGGTTTGTTCCCCATTTCTTTGTTTGACATGAGCTTTGCCAATCCCACCAAAATCCGCATCGGCATGGCTGCCACTTTTTTTGGACATGCCTACCGCGTGATCGGACGCTCCGTGCTCGGTGTCCAGGAAGGAGGCCAGACCTATTACTGGAACGAATTCAATCTTGAAACATCCGGTGGATCCTACGCCGATCTGGTTTTCGAGGAAACCGGGCTTGGCGGCAAATGGCGCTTATTCGAAATGTTCGATCCAAGGCTCCCGATGACGCCCAAGGAAGCGAAAGACAAGTGCGTCGGCGACGGGGTGAATCTCGACGGCACGCCCGTCCTTGTTACCCGTGTGGATCGTTCGTGCGTTTATGCCATCGAGGGGAAAGTGCCGGAAGGGGTTGTTGCCGGCCAGCACGCCAATTATTTCAATGCCGAGGCCGGGGACAAAATGATCGTCGTGAGTTGGACGGGCGACGATGTGGAATTCTATTCGGGCAGAACAATCCCCGGCGGCGCGGTCGCCTCTGCTTTCAACCTCAGCGGCCTGGCGCGAGTGGCCTTTGCGTTGACCGGAGGGCGAAGTTTTCTGAACGCTCGTGTGCTGGCCCCGCTCCTGTGCATTGGCGTGATCGGCGCGATGTTCTTGATCCTGGCCTCCTTCGCGCATCCGTCGGCGCGCCCGCCTCTTGCGACCTTCGTTTTCCAGCCAGGCCCATCGCCCCTTTTTGCCGGAGAATCAGGCGTTCTCGACGGCACGCGCTATCGCATTGCCAGTCACGCCTTGGTGCAAATTGACGAAGTTGGCCTCCGCTTCTCCCGCCACGAATACGAGCTGACCGATGAGGACAATCATAATTGCCTCCTCATGTCCGGCATCAATTCCAACGCCGCCAACTGGACTCTGTGCGCGCCGATTGAGCCGGAGCAGCCGTTGACGCCTCAAAAAGCCGGCGGCCTTTCCGCCGGTCAAATCGTCAAGGTTGACGGGGAGCCGGCGCGAATCACCCGGCTCTTTCGTTCGACGATTCTCGGGGTTAATGGGATCTCCCCGCTACAGCACAGACGCGGCGATGTGCTTTACGGTTTTTCGGGACCAATGAAATCGAACATTTTGATCGTCCGCTGGGACGCCACAAACATCATCTGGCTCAAGGGGAAGATGCTTGCCGATCGGAGCGTGAAAGCAGCCTTTGCGCCACCGGCCGGGGATCAAACCCATTAATCACTTCAGCCTGATCTCCGCGGACTTGGCGTGGGCGTCGAGGCCTTCCAAATCGGCAAACTTCTTGACTGTCTTCATGGCTTTTCTCAGAGCGGGCTTGGTGTAGGCGATCAGGCTCGTCCGCCGCTGAAATTGATCGACGGTCAGGCCGGCGAAAGAAGCGCCTGTCCCGCCCGCCGGCAGGGTGTGGCTGGGGCCGGCCACGTAATCACCCAGCACGGTCGGCGTTTGCGCGCCCAGAAAAATCGCCCCGGCGGTGGCAAGCTTGCGCGCCACCTGTGCCGCGCCGCGCGTCATGATTTCTAGGTGCTCCGGCGCGAGACGATTGGCCAGCTCGATGCCTTGCCGCAAATCAGCGACATGGATCAGCCAGGAATTGCGGTCCAGGACGCGCCCAATGAGGTCGCGCCGCGCGGCCTTGGGCAATTGGCGGGCAATCTCCCGCTGCACGGCGCGCAGCAGTTTGCCGGACGTTGTCAAAAGCCAGATGCGCTCCAGCCCGGAACCGTGCTCTGCCTGGGCCAGAAGATCGGCCGCAACGCAAGGAGCGTCGGCGGTGTCATCGGCCAGCACCAGCAATTCGCTGGGACCAGACAGCAAATCAATCGCGGCATAACCGAACAACAATCGCTTGGCGGCCACGACCCACGCATTGCCGGGACCGAAAATCTTGCTCACCTTCGAAATGGCCGGAGTGCCCAGAGCCATCGCCGCGATGGCTTGCGCCCCGCCGATGCGGTACATCTCCGTCGCGCCCGCCGCCCGCGCCGCGTAGAGCAGCGCCGGATTGACCGCGCCCTGGCGGTCGCACGGTGTACAGACCACGATCTCGCGGCACCCGGCGGCGCTGGCCAGCGGAATGGTCATGAGCGCCGTGGACACCAGCGGCGCCATCCCGCCCGGAATGTAAATGCCCACCCTGCCCAGCGGATCAAATTTTTCCCCCACCATCGCCCCGTGGCTGTTGCGCATGGACCAATCCTTGCGCAGGGAGCGATTTGCAAAACTTTTCACATTTTTGCGCGTTTCCGCAACGGCATTGCGCAGCGACGGATCGGCCTGCACAAAGGCTGCGAGCCATTCCGCCTGGGTCACGGCGAACTGATCCGGGTCGAGCTTCGGGCCGTGGAAGTGTGCCGTGAGTTCGGCAACGGCCTTATCGCCCCGCGTGCGCACGGCGTTGATGATGTCCCGGGTCTGTTGCTCGATGATGGGGTCGAACAAGCTGGATGGAGCCAGCAGACGATTGATTTGATCGCTGAAATCCGGGTCGCTTTGGGAGACAACATTCATGCGGCGGAGAAGTTAGCTGAAGAAGACTCAAGACTAAAGGCTAAATTGGGCATCCCCTCCTAATCTTAATACCCAATAAATCCTCCAGCTCTGCTGGAGAGACTCCCAGAGTTTGACAGCTCCGGGAGTCATGGGGAGCCTCCTGTTCGTGAACCGCTCAAAGTTTACGAAAGGAGACAATAA
>JBKQUS010000030.1:0-3659 GCA_052325505.1 Limisphaerales bacterium | reverse complement strand
CCGGACGACCATGGGATTGTCATACACATAAGTCTCATCGTCGAAGTCAGTGAACTGATGAGTCAGCGTTTGGCCGAAAACGGCGAAGGTGATGGCGGCCAGCACCAAGCAAACAACCACCGCCCGCTGGCGTTGAGCCTGCCCGCCCTCGCGGACAGGATTTTTTAGCGGCGATTTCTGGCGGACCATATTCCATAATTGATTACCATGCGGAGCACACGAAGAAAAGACTCGAGCGTGTCTGAGACGCGCTCTTTTTCCAGTTTCCGGTCTTCGTGGTTAATGCGGTTGCTCTGGAAAATGCAAAGGATTGCCAGCCTGGTAGAGCGTCAACTCATATTCCAGTTGGCGGGCCAGCGAGTCGTTGGATTGCGCCCCGGCGAGTTGCAAGGCGCGTTGGATTGTATCCACAGCCTCGGGGAAACGGCCGGCTTCAGCCAGGGCGGCGGCCAGCGTGCGCAGAAGGACCGGGTTGGTTCCGCCGGTCAGGTCATTGGCTTTCAGGGCCAATTCCACAGCCCTGTGGCCGTTGCGCAACGACGCCCGCGGGCCGGTGGCGAGGAGCCAGGCGAGGTTGTTCCGGGCTTGCACGTCGGTTGGTTTCAGCCGCAGGGCCTGTTCGAAATCAGTGATGGCTTCGTCCGCGTTACCCAATTGCAGAAGAGCATTGCCGAGATTGAGCCAGACAGCCTCTTGATCCGGATTGAGGCGGAGGGTTTCCTGAAAATGGGCGATCGCAGCGTCCGTTCTCCCCTTGCGGAGGAGGGCATTGCCGAGGTTGAAGTGGGCATCGGCGTAGTCCGGCTTGAGGCGCAGGGCCTCTTGAAACTGGGCGATGGCCTCGTCCGCCCGGCCCTTCTTATTGAGCGCGATGCCCAGGTTGCTGTGGGCCTTGGCGAAGGCGGGATCAATTTGCAGTGCCCGTTGGAAATGGCTGATGGCTTCGTCCAGTTTGCCCCTTTGCAGAAGAGCGGTCCCGAAGTCGTAATGGGCATCTGCATCGTCCGCATTGATTTCCAGCGCCTTTTGGAAATGAATCATCGCATCTTCCATTTTTCCCGTTAGCGCCAGGGCATTGCCAAGCCTTAACTGGACTTCCGCATCCCGGGGGTTGATTTCCAGGGATTGTTGGTAATGGGCGACTGCCTCATTGACTTTTCCCTGCCGCAAAAACGCCGTGCCAAGGTCGTTGTGGGCTATGGCGTTGAGTGGATCGATTTGTAATGCCCGTTGGTAGCGGGAAATCGCATCGTCCAGTTTCCCCTTTTTCATAAGAGCGCTGCCGAGATTGATCTCGGCGAGAGAATTGCCTGTCGTGCAGGCGAGAGCGCGGGTCCACAGCGTCTGATCGTTTTGCCAATAGGCGGTCTGTCTCCAGGCGCAGACCATCAGCGTTGCAATCACACCGGCCATGAGATAGCCCAGGGCCGCACGGCGGATTCTTGACTCCGCTGCCAGCCAGGCCAGCGCCGTATAAATCCCAATCTGCGGCAGGTAGGTGTATCGATCCGCGTGGGCTTGCAAACCCACTTTGACGATTCCCAGCACTGGCAGCAGCATTACCAAGTACCAGAGCCATCCTGTGAAGAGCCAGGGTTGATCGCGCCTCTGCCGCCATGCGATCCATGAAAGCCCGGCCAGCAAGCCCCCGGCCAGCGTCACTTCCCAGGCTGGCAGGCGCCCGGGCGGATAGGGATAAAACGGCGCCAGACCTGACGGCCAGAACATCTGGCCGAGATAAATCATGCAACTGGCCGCCGCATTGCCGAGGCGTGACGGCAGTGAAAGAGACCCAGCCGCTTGCATCTCCTCGCTTTGCGCGAAAAGCGTTGCAACGCAAGAAGCGGCGCTGAGCGCCAGCAAGGGCAGTTTTTCCAGCGCGAGCCTCCGGGCCGTTTCGACCCGTTGTAATGGCCAATAATCCAACAACAGCAGCACCAGCGGCAGCGTCACCAGCATCGGCTTGCACATCAGCCCCAAGGCAAACAGAAGAGCCACCAACCCATAACGGGCCAACGACCACGGAAGACGCGCATAGCGGACATAAGCTCCCACGGTCAGGATGAAGAACAGCCCACTGAGCACATCCTTGCGCTCGGCCACCCACGCCACGGATTCCACCCGCAAAGGATGAATGGCAAAAACCGCCGCGACAAAGGCGCTGCGCCAAAGTGCGCCGGTCATCCGCCGCAGAACCAAAAAAAGCGAGATAACCGATGCAGTGTGGAGCAGGACACTGGTGAGATGATGTCCGCCGGGATGCAATCCGTACCACTGGTAATCCAGCATGTGGGAAAGCCAGGTCAGCGGGTGCCAGTTGGAGGAATGAACATGAGTGAACGCCCAGACAAACCCCTTGAGCGTCAAACCCCGGGAAACGATTGGATTGCTATACACATATAGATTGTCGTCGAAGCCAATGAACTCGTGAGTCAGCGTCTGGCCAAAAACGGCGAAGGTGATGGCGGCCAGCGTCAGGCAAATTGCCGTTGCGCGCCAGGATGATTCCCGGCGACCGGCGTCGAGGGGTGCGTTGAGCGAAGATTCGTGGCCGATCATTGGATTTCGCGGTCAATGTGGCTGTTCAGACACGGGGAAGGGTCTGCCTGCCTGGTAAAGTGTCAATACAAATCGCAATTGCCCGGCGAGCGCGGAGTTGGATTGCGCCCCGGCCAGTTGCAAGGCGCGTTGCGCCGTATCCACCGCTTCGGGAAAGCGCCCGGCCCCGGCGTAGGCGGCGGCCAGGGTGTGGAGGATGAAAGGGTTGTTTCCGCCGGTCACTTCATTGGCCTGCAGGGCCAGCTCAACCGCTTTGGCGCCGTTGCGCAACGATGCCTGTGGACAAGTGGCCAGGAGCCACGCCAGATCATTCAGGATTTCCGGATCGGCTGGTTGGAGTTGCAACGCCTGCTGAAACTGGGTGATCGCTTCATCCGTTCTTCCCTTTTGCAGGAGAGCGTGGCCGAGGGAATCATGAGCTTTCCCGTATCCGGGATTGAGTTGCAGCGCCTTTTGCAAATGGAAAACGGCTTCGTCCACTTCGCCCTTTTGCAGAAGAGCGCCGCCTAAATTATTTTGGGCCAGCGCATAGTCGGGCCTGATCTGCAATGCGCTGCGGAAATGGCAGATTGCCTCGTCCAGTTTGCCCTCCTGCTGGAGGGCCGTGCCAAGGTTGTTTTCGGCTTCCGCGAAGTTGGGATTGATTTCCAACGCCCGTCGGAAGTGGGTGATCGCTTCGTCCACTCTTCCGTTTTGACCCAGCATGTTGCCAAGGTTGTAGCAGAATTCCTCGTTGTCGGGATCGATTTGCAACGCTTGTTCGTACTGCGTGATCGCTTCATCCACTCTTCCCTTTTGGCGAAAAGCGTTGCCAAGGTTATTATGGCCTGTGGAGTAGCCGGGGTTGATTTGCAGCGCCTTTTGGTAATGAACCATCGCCTCGTCCACGCAGCCCTTTTTGAAGAGGATGGTGCCAATATTGCTTTGGGCCACGTAATTGTCGGTGGTGCAGGCGAGTGTGTGCGTCCACAATGTTTCATTATTTTTCCAATACGCAGTCTGTTTCCAGGCACAGACCATCAACACGACAAGACCGGTGGTCATCAGACAACCCGGCGCCACGCGGCCCGCGCGCCATTTCGCACTCCATTCCGCCACCA
>JBKQUS010000029.1:0-3195 GCA_052325505.1 Limisphaerales bacterium | reverse complement strand
GTCCATCAACAATAAATTTGGCGGGTCCAGCAGCAGCTTCACCAGCGCCAGACGGCTCTTTTCGCCGCCGCTCAGGACGGATACCCTTTTGAACACGTCGTCGCCGCGAAACAAAAAGCATCCCAGGACCGTCCGCACGAATTCCTCCGTGATCCGTTGCGGCGTGTCCATCCCCTCCTCCAGCACCGTGCGCGCCGGATCGAGCATGTCCACCCGATACTGCGAATAATAGCCGCTTTTGACGTTGTGACCCAGTTCGCGCGCGCCGGACTGCGGCTTGAGAACGCCCGCCAGAAGCTTCAGCAACGTTGATTTGCCCGCGCCATTGGGCCCGACCAGCACGGTGCGCTGTCCGCGCTCGGCGTGGAAATTGATGCCGCTGTAAATCACGTTTGGGCCGTAGGAATGATGAATGTCTTTGAGCGTGATCACCTTCAATCCGCCGCGTTCAGGCTGCGGAAACCGGAAGTGGATTTTCTTCTCGCCGTTGACCGGCGCCTCGATTTTCTCCATGCGCTCGATCTGCTTGAGCTTTCTCTGGGCCTGGGCGGCCTTCGTGTTCTTGGCGCGAAAACGCTCGACGAATTCCATCATGTGCGCGATCTCCCGCTGCTGGTTCTTGTAGGCCGAGAGCATTTGCGCCTCGGCCGCCGCGCGTTGTTCCAGGCACGAGTCATAATTGCCCCGGTAACGGACGAGCCGGCGCTGTCGGATTTCCAGCGTATGGGTCGTCAATTCGTTGAGAAAATTGCGGTCGTGCGAAATCATCAGGATGCCACCCGGATACCCGCGCAAATATTCCTGGAACCACTGCAACGATTCGAGGTCCAGATGGTTCGTCGGTTCGTCAAGCATCAAAATATCCGGCTCCAGCGTCAGCAGGCGCGCCAGGTGGGCGCGCATGACCCAGCCGCCGCTCATTTCGCGCAGCGGCCGGTCAAAATCCTTCTCGCGAAAACTCAATCCGGCCAGAATCCGCTTGGCCTTCGGTTCCAATTGGTATCCGCCCAATTCGTCGTAACGGGCGTGGATGTTTTCGTGATGGTCCGTTTCGGCCGGATGCTCCGAGTCCCAGGTCTTGATCTTCCGTTGCAATTCCGCGATCTCCGGCGTCACCGCCATCGCCAGTTCGAGCACCGTGCCCTCCCCGGCCGGCGCCGATTCCTGCGGCAGGTGTCCGATCACGATATTCTTTTCCCGCGTGATGGTTCCCTTGTCCGGTTCCTCGGTCCCGAGGATCAGCGAGAACAACGTCGATTTGCCCGCGCCGTTTGGCCCGATCAGGCCGAGGCGCTCAGCGCGGTTGATTTGAAGCCCGACATCTTCAAACAACGTCTGTGGTCCGTAAGCCTTGCAAACATCCGAAATCGTCAACATGAAGCGCACAGCATACGGCCTCTCGCGCCATCCTTCAAGTCGCGCGGAGAACAAGTAGTGTCCTGCGGGCGCACGACAGATTTCTTCTACGCGGCAATAGCCAGGGAGTCATTGCGGGCGGACATGAGATTTAAGCGATCCTTCCAAAACGCTTCGAGGCGGCGGCTGGCGTTAATGCAGCGCAACGCCAGCACGTTTTCGGCTCCGGGTTTGCACCAGAACATGCCGGATTGCTTGCAGCGCGCGCCGATCACCGTTTTGCAACCGGCCTCAATGACTCCTGAGCCTATAAACAAGCCATCGCGCCGGAAGGTTCTGTATTTCATTCGTGGAACATTATGCACGAAGTAAGTCAACTGTTCTTCTACCGCCTGCTCATGGGCTTGGCCCACGCATTGCAGCCGTGTTTCCTTGATTAAGTTTTCCACTCCGTTGCCCAGCAACCGCCGCACCCATCGGCTCCGCTGGCTTTGGTATTGCGGATGCTCTTTGCCGCCCAGGAGCGCCTCCACCACTTTGCCGGCGTGGTCGGCTCCGTGCCAGAAGTCGACGATCTGGGTGGCGTCAGGAAAATTGATCTGGCCCATGTTCTCCAGGCCGGCGGCGCCGTCAATCAGGAGGACCACTCGTCCGGCTTGGCCCATGTTGCGCCGGATGGCTTCCTGCCGAAGGACGGGACCAAAGTTCTCCACCCCCTCCATGCCCGAAACATAAGTGGTCGATTCGTAGTCCCTGACCGGGCGGCCCTTCTCATCCCGCCGATGCTGGGTGAAAACGCATCCCAAATAAGCGGAGCGGGTTTTGGCGGTGCCATCGGGCTGTTTGCCTTTGCGCCCCTTCAGTTCCTCTGGGCGCATCGGCAAGCCCGTGGCGTCGGCACTGAGGTAAAGAATGGGCGCGGGCTGGCATTCCGGCAGAGGTTTGAGGGTTTGGCGCTCTTGCCACTGCCGGGCTCCCACCCCGATTTGCTGGACCGTTCGTTGGATCTGACGGGCCGAAATATCGACGCCGCCCGTTTCCCGCAGATGCTCCTCCGCTTTCTGATAGCTCGACTCGTCGGCTCCCTCCAGGCAGACCAGGCGCAGGAGCGCGGGCGTCTTGCCGTTTTCAATCCCCAGGGCGGCATCGGCTGGATAGTGGCCGATTTTCTTGCCCGGATGGTAGAAGTAATCGCGTTGCAGAACAAAGGAACCGAAAAGACAATCGACAGAAATGGGCTGGCGTTCTTTGCGTTGCTCCCCCGGTTTGGGTTGATAGGCGGCATCGATTTGATCCGCGGCCGCCTGCAAGAGGAAAGCCACCAGCGCGGCCGCGGGTTTGAAAATAGCCGTCCGAACCAGGGCCTCTAACTTTTGCACCTCCATTCCGTTGGGAGCAGAGGCTTGAAATCGCGCTATGAGTTGCTGGATTTCCTGTTCCTGCGCGAGGAGGACTTGCGGGGCGAGGGCTTTTTTTTAGAGCCGGCCGCGATGGCGTCTCGCGTCTGGGCAATGACCTCTTGGGCATACTGGCCGGTGAGGGTTTGAAACTGTTTGTATCCCTCAATGGCTTTTTGGATGGCGGGAACCTGCTCGCGTGGAATGTAGCGGGTGTGGTTTCTTCCGTTCTCATAGGCTTGCAGCTTATAGAAGGCGCCGGAAGCGCTTTCCTTAATGACAGAGAGCTTGCCGCGCTCCATGGATTGGATTCGAGCGATTTGTTGAAGGATGTCAGGCAATGAAATCGATGCATTCATGGGAAAAGTATCTACCAATATAGATACTTTGCAACAAAAAATAGAGCGAAATTCCATTTTTTGAAAATTTACGTCATGCGCCC
>JBKQUS010000028.1:0-12980 GCA_052325505.1 Limisphaerales bacterium | reverse complement strand
CTGGAGCGCCGTCGCTCTCCCATTGCCATTCAAGCTCGCAAATATGCTCAACTAATGGCCGCTTAAACTCTCAAAATTATGTTGCACGGTTGTTCTCAGATGTTGAAATATGCGAAAATAGGCGAACCTCGGAAGAACAGGGAAATTTGGCAGAAGGAGCCCCGAAAATATTCGGGGAAGGAATGCAGAGCAGAATTTGCAATTTCACGCCTTTTGACGCCGTAAAAAACATCGACGGCGGGCAACGAAGCGCGCAGTATGTTTTGCCTCTCTGACCTCTGACGATTTACTTCGCTGCTTACGATTATGGGAAACACTCGATTTTCGCGGCGAAGCGGCCATATTGACCGCATGGGTATATCAATGTTGTTGGAGCCCAGCACCGTCGGCGCCTGCCTATCCGCTGTCGCGGTTGGCGTTGCGAGTCGGCGGTGGTTCAGCTCACCTCGTTGGGCGTAGTTTATGCACGCTATTTTAGCAGACAGCATAGGCCCCGGCCTGTTTTGGATTTTGATTTATTTGGGAGGCATAGGCTGCACGGTAGTTGCCTTTGCAGCGGTATTCCCTGCCGCACTCGGTCGCCTTCGTCCGGCTATTCTCATGGCAGCGCCAGCTTTTGCATTTAGTGTCCTTACCACAATCATTTTGATATATTTCTTCCATTTTGCGCCGGACGCGCCCCCGCCTACCTCTGATGATGCCGCCGAAGATGCAAAGTCGTTCAGGCAAGTTTGGATATTCTTTTCAGGCATTCCGATGGCCTTGAGTCTTTTCGTTATGTTGGTGGCTTTGATTTGCAGCCGGATAAGAAAGAAGTTCACCACATGATTACGCCTAAAGTCGCCGGAGCCAACCCCCGTTGGCGCAGTCGCAGGAAGAGAATGAGAATCGCCGATGCGGAGCCGGAGGCAACCGTCCAGTTCGCCGCGCAGGGCTTTGACTTCCCCGGCCTTGCCCGCCGCCAAGAGCTTTAGGCTGGCGAGAATGGGCAATTCGAGCAGCCAGCGCAAAGAGAAGGGTCCTTGCCACGAAATACCCTCGCGAAGCCCGGAAGCATCCGGGGAAGAGGGCTTCACAATGGCCGAGACCAAAAACCCTTCCGGAAAGAACTGATTCGCGCAGAGTCGCAGAGGACGCAGAGCTTAACAAATTGCTGATCTGAGGGTTGACGCCTTTGACGCCGTAAAAACGCCGACGGCAGGCACCAAAACGCGCCCATATACGGTTTGACCTCTCAGACTTCTCAGACAATCTTGCTGGTAATTGGGGCAATGTTGGTTTTCACTATGTAGTCAAAAAAATTAGGAAGAGAATAGACCGGGCAATGAGGAATGCTTGTGATAGCAAAGAAACAAATCGGAGAGAGAGCGATAGGCTGCGCTAACTTTTTGGCGGAGCGAATGGCTGGCCCGGAGTGGTCTTGGCTATTCGGAAGCCGCGAAAGGGCCAGCCATCGCTCGCCTCCACGTTAGCCGAATATGCGTCTGTCAATTCCAATGCTGCTAAGCCTGTGTTTGATTGGATGCTCTGAATCCAATTGGGACATGGTTTCCAAGCAGGACATCCCTTCGCCTGACGGTCGCCAAGTGGCCACAGTTTTCGAGATGTGCTCCTACGATACGACTGGCTATTGGCCGCAATTGTCGTTGCGCCGACCGCATCAGAGATTAGGCGACCACGGCAATGTACTGTCTTGTGGTCCTGGCGGTGTGCTGACGGCACGCTGGCTGTCAGCCCATGATTTGGCGGTCGTGTTTCGGATTGGAGAAGAATGGGACCCGCCAAGCACCACCAATGTTGACGGGGTTACAATCACTTTCACTCACGATGATATGCGAGATTTGTCGGCTAACAAAGCACCGCACTCGGCGCCGCGATGAGCTCCCGGTTTGATATTCGAGGCCAGCGGCTCGGCTCGGCTCAGTTCTGCCGTTAGCCCATGACGCTCGAAGCGCCAGTTCTGGATTTATCCCCTGGGAAAGTCATATGCCTGCATATCCCGCAGCGATGTCTCGACCACATTGGCGGGGAGCCGCGTTTTACTCCCACTCGATGGTGGCGGGGGGTTTGCTCGAGATGTCCAGGCAGACGCGGTTGACGCCTTTGACTTCGTTGATGATCCGGTTGGACAGCTTTTCCAGCAAATCATAGGGCAGCTTGACCCAATCGGCCGTCATGCCGTCCTGGGATTCGACGGCCCGGATGGCGATGGTGAAATCATAGGTCCGTTCGTCGCCCATCACGCCCACGCTGCGCACCGGCAGCAGCACGGCGAAGCTTTGCCAGATTTTGTAATACCAGCCGGCGGCTTTCATTTCCTCCACCACGATGCTGTCCGCCGCGCGCAGGATGTCGCAGCGCGCCGGGGTGACTTCGCCGAGGATGCGCACGGCGAGGCCGGGGCCGGGGAAGGGCTGGCGAAAGACAATTTCCTTCGGCAATCCCAATTCCAGGCCCAACTGCCGGACCTCATCCTTGAACAGGCATTTGAGCGGTTCGATTAATTTGAATTTCATCTTCTTCGGCAGGCCGCCAACGTTGTGGTGGCTCTTGATCAGCGCCGCCGGGTTGCCGCCAATTGGCACTGATTCGATGACGTCGGGATACAATGTGCCCTGCGCCAGGAACCGGGCCTTTCCCGCCCGTTTGGCCGCCGCTTGAAAAACATCGATGAACGTTTTGCCGATGATTTTGCGTTTGCGTTCGGGGTCGGTCACGCCTTTGAGGTGGCGCAGAAACAATTTTGAGGCGTCCTCATAGTGGAGCCTGATTTTGAAGTTGCGTTCGAAGACTTCGCGCACGACGTGTTCTTCGCGCCCGCGCAGCAATCCATTATTGACAAAGATGCAGGTCAACTGGCTGCCAATGGCCTTGTGCAGCAGGGCCGCCGCCACGCTTGAATCGACTCCCCCGCTCAGCCCGAGAATGACGCGCTCCTGGCCCGCCAGCCGGCGAATTTCCTCCACCGCCTGGTCCGCGTAATGGCGCATCGTCCAGTCCGCGCCGCAGCCGCAAATTTTTTGGACGAAATTGGCCATGATCTCGCGTCCACGCGGCGTGTGGACGACTTCGGGATGAAATTGCAGGCCGAAAAACCGGCGGGCGCGGTCTTCGATGGCCGCAAACTCCGAGTTGTCCGAAGCGGCCACGGTCTTGAAGCCCTTGGGCATTCTGGCCAGCTTGTCTCCGTGCGAATTCCAGACCTGGAGCAAGGCGGGCAGGCCGGCAAATAGCGCGCAGGCGGCATCCGTGACCGACAATGTCCCCTTGCCGTATTCGCGCTTCAGACCCCGCTCGACTTTGCCGCCCAGGAACTGGGCCATCAATTGCAGGCCGTAACAAATCCCGAGGACCGGCACCCCCAGCTTGAAGATGGCCGGGTCGGGCAGGGGAGCCTTGGGCGAATAGACACTGGACGGCCCGCCGGACAGGATCAGGCCCTTGGGCTTGAGGGCGGCGATTTCGGAGGCGGGGGTGTCAAAGCGCGCGATGGTGGAATAGACATGGCACTCGCGAACGCGCCGGGCGATGACCTGGGTGTATTGCGAGCCAAAATCCAGAATGAGAATCTGCTCCGTCATCGAAAACTTTTGCCCCCGCCGTGGGCGGTTGTCAAAGGAAAAGGCTGAAGGATGAAGGCTGAAGGATGAAGGATGAAATTTGGGTTTTCTGGCTGGCTATGCCGGACATCTTTGAATAACCACTTAGCCGCAATGGAATGGGCAGACGAAAAACTCGACGTTCTCCAGAATCTGGAGTCCAGTGTTGTGGAAATCTGGCGCGCTCACCCGGAAATGTCGGATTACACCGCGCTCCGCGCCTATGAGGCCGCCTTCCAGACTTACCGGGCCGAGTTGCGTGGGCATACTCCGAAGCCATCCGGTTTGAGCGGACTTGATGCCGCGGCATTTGAGGCTGTCAACGCCATGTGCGAATTCCGGCTGGCACGCGGACCAAGTCCGGTTCCCGGCACCGAGAACATGCCGCCCATTCCGCTTCAACTGTTGGTGGATTGTTTGCGGGAGCTCGTCAAATCTGTCGAACGCCATACCAAAATTGACGGGAGGCAGGGGTATTTGACGTTTATCGACGGGTTCCTGCCATAAATTTCTGTCAAGCATAACCAAAAAACTCCGCCCTCCCGGCGGTGAACGCCGGAAGGGCGGGAGCATTCACCCTCATACCCTTCCCCACCCTTTGTCCCCTCCTTGATTGATGGCCCGACTTGGACTTAGTAGCCGATGTATGTCGGCTGGGTGGTCTTCGCGGTCTGCGCAGGCGCAGGCGCGGCCGGTTCCGCAGTCATGGCGGCAGACATCGGGCTGACGCGATTAGCCACCAGTACCCCTTCCCGATCCTCGTAGCTGAGAGACACCCGGTCGCCGATGTGCAGATCACTCATTCCTCCGTTGAGTCTGCTGTTGATGACGATGGGACAACTGTCAGCCAGATGAACCTGCTTTTCGCCATGAGCGGTCTCAACCTTGATGGACCTGGTGGTGGCATCAACCGCCTGGATTGTGCCCGTCACCATGGCGCTATGTTCCTCGATCCGGCGCGCGATGTGCGAGCTGCCTGCCTGTTCATAGCAGACCTGAACGGTGTCACCGAGTTGCAGGTTGCCCCAGGTTCCGATCTGATCACCCTTCAGCCTCACGGCGCAATCCGGCGCGACGGCGAGGTTGTGGGTCATCAGGCCGTCCCTAAGCGCGAGCGTGCGCGCCGCCGGGTCAATGGCGGTAATGCGGCCCGTGTAGGACAAGTCGCGCTGGGCGACACACATGGCGATCAGCACGCCATTATCGTTCTCGTAATGCACCAACACTCTCTGTCCAGGCCGAAGCTCCGCCAGGGAAGCGTCCGGTTTGTTCTCAAGGGACACCTTGCAGTCGGCGGCCGTGCTGAAATTTCTCGTGAAAAACAGCCCCTTCACCGACAAGGTCTTGTCCTGGGGATCCACAACGGTGACGTTGCCCGTGAAGGTCTTCTCCTTGTGGGCAGCGCTGCATTCATTGCCGGAAGCCCGGCTGACTTGCGCCAGACTCATCAGCGCCACGGCGGCTGCCGCTGCGGTACATATTCGAATCGTTTTCATTGGATTCCTTTCGTTCGCCAGCCGCGATGGCTGGCGTGGTCTTGGTGTGCAATTTCCATACCGTCCGAAAAAAGGCGTCCCGCCGCCTTGTTTGGAGGGAAAATCAGCCGTTACGGCTGGAAATCTGGAACAATTCAAACCAGCGGTGGAACGGAAAGGACCAGTTGGCTGGCGCAAGAAGTGACGAATGACGAAAACCTAATGACCAATGAATGTCCTAATGACCCAATGACAAGAACAAACCCCGCTCATCTCCCTGCTTTTGGTGAAATTCGTCATTACGATTTGGTCATTGGTCATTCTTGCCGCCTTGTGCGGGGTGCAAGCCCAGTTGCGCGAGCGTTTCGCGCATTTTCAACCGGGTGACGCCCAGCCAACGGGCGGCTTTGGCCTGGTTGCCATGCGCCAGCTTGATGGCCTGGCTGAACAACTCCGGCTCCAATTCGGCGATCATCCGCGAGTAAGCATCCTGGATTTCGCCCCGTTGCGCGCGTGCCAGCAAATCCGCGATGTAGGCGGCGTGGGCTTGATGGTCGTCGGCGGGTTGCGCGGCCCTGGCCACGACCTGCCGCGCATGTTCGAGGCTCACGGGAAAGGGTTTGGCCAACAGCAAGGCCTGTCGCACCACATTTTCCAATTCCCTCACGTTGCCGGGCCAGGGCTGGCTTTGCAGAAAGGCAATGGCTTCAGGCTGGACGAACGGCGCGTCGAGACCGAGTTCCCGGGCATAGCGTTGGATGAAATACTTGGCCAACTGCGGCACGTCCTCCGCGCGTTTGGCCAACGTCGGCAGCGTGATGGTGACGACGCTCAGGCGGTAGAACAAATCTTCGCGAAATTCCTTTTCCTGGATGGCCCCTTCCAGATCGCGATGGGTCGCGGCCAGCACCCGCACATCCACCGGGACATCGACTTCGCTGCCGAGCCGCTGGATGCAGCGCTCCTGCAACACCCGCAGCAGTTTGCCCTGCGTGTTGGCGTTCAAGTCGCCGATTTCGTCCAGGAAAAGAGTGCCGCCGTGGGCCTGTTCGAAACGGCCAATGCGCCGGGCTTGCGCGCCGGTGAACGCGCCGCGTTCGTGCCCGAACAGTTCGCTCTCCAGCAAGGCATCGGGGATGGCGGCGCAATTGACGGCAATGAACGGCTTGTCCGCGCGGTCGCTGTGCTGATAAATCGCCCGCGCGATGAGTTCCTTGCCCGTGCCGGTCGGGCCGCGAATGAGGACGGTGGCGGAAGTGGCGGCCACGCGGCCGATTTCCTTGTAAATCGCCTGCATGGCGCGGCTGTTGCCGATGATGGCCGAGCGGTCCGGGCGGGCTTCGCCCATATCGACCGCCTCGGACATGAGCCGGCTGCTGGCCACGGCTGAAGCGAGCAAATCGAACAACTCATCGGCTTCAAACGGTTTGAGCAGGTAATCGCACGCGCCCAATTTGGTGGCCTCGATGGCAGTCTCGGTGGTGCCGTGGGCCGTCATCAAAATGATCGGCTGCTTCGGCTTGGCGGCGTGCAGTTGGGCGACCAGTTCCAGGCCGTTCAAGCCGGGCAATCGCAAGTCAGTTACAACCACATTGTAGTCGTGTTCCCGGGCCCGGGCCAGGCCGTCATCGCCGCGGCTGGACGTATCAACTTCATAGCCCTCGGCGCGCAGCACTTTTTGCAAGGAGGCCGCGGTGCTGGCGTCGTCTTCAATGAGCAATATTTTAGGTTTCATTTTTCCCGGCGCGGGGCAGCAAAATGCGGAAGGTTGTGCCGCGATTGCGCGCCGTTTGATAATCGAGCTTGCCGCCATGTTTGTCAACAATACGCGCGGCGATGGGCAGGCCCAGACCCGTCCCGCCCTCCTTGGTGGTGAAGAACGGGTCAAACAGGCGCTTCTGCACCTCCGGCGGGATGCCCTTGCCGGTATCCGAAACCTCCAACGCCACCATCCCGTTCGAGCCGTTACGGGCCGGGCCGGACAGGCTGGACACGCGCAACTTGATCACACCGCTCCGCCCGATGCTGTCCGCTGAATTCTGAATGAGGTTGATCAAGACCTGCTTGATTTGCTGGTTGTCCGCGCGCACCCAACCCTGCTCGGAAGCCTCCATCTCCAACTTGATGGCGGATTTTTCCAATTGCGGCTGCAACAGATCATGCACCTCCTGCATGATGCGTTGCGCGGGCATCGCCACCAATTCAGGCTCCGACGGCCGCGCGAACTGCAAAAAGTCCTTCACAATCCGCTCCAGGCGGCTGATCTCGCCGGTGATGACGTCGGCGTCCTCCTGGGCGGAGGCGGGGAGGGATTTCTTCAGGCTGAACAGGCGGAATTTGATCGCGGTGAGCGGATTGCGGATTTCATGGGCGACACCGGCGGCGAGCACGCCGAGAGAGGCGAGCTTTTCCTGGCGCACGATGATGGCCTGGCTTTCGGTCAGGCGGAGCCGGAGCGGGGCGATCATGCCGCGGTACACGAGCAAAACAAGCGCGGCGGCCAAAGCGAGGAGCAGCGCGGCAGCGATTTCGAGAAGGCGCTTGAAATTGGCCAGTGTGGCGTTGGACCCCCTCAAAAAAGCGCCGAAGGCCGAGCGCTGATTGTCGATAAAAGTATCGCACACGGAGAGCAAATGCCCCGACAACTGCTGGACTTTTTCATAACTGACCAGAAAATCTTTGGCTTGCGTGGAGCTCCAGTGGGCGCGGCTGGCCTCGAGCACTTTCGCGCTTTCGACCGAGTAATCCGCATAAGCCATCCTGACAATTTGCAAAAAATTGGTTTCCAGCGGAGTGGTCGCGTTGGTGCTGGCGTTGTCCAGCCGGCTTTCGAAATCCCGCTTTCCCTTGCGAAAGGCTTCCGCATCGTTGGTGTCGCCGCGCAGCCTGTAGCGCAGCAAATTCTCGTTCATGCGCTCGATGTCGTTGCGCATGCGGACACCCCGGTAAAAGCTATCCGCCTTCAAGCCGGCAAATTCGCGCTGCAGCTTGTCCACCCGTTGCCAGGTGACGCGGCTGACCCAGAGGACCAGGACGGCGCCGAGCAGGGCCATCATGATCAGGCCGGTCAGGCGCGATCCCGCGCACGGGCCGGTCCCGGTGGCATTCGGGACGCCACTTATGGAATGATTTGTTCCATTCATCTCATTCATAATCCGCCGCAGCGCCGTTCCAGGCGCTTGCATCCCTCGAAAGAGCAAGGTCCGCTCCAATTGGCATGGGAACCGCTTCTTCAAGGAGACAAATTTGCGGCACACTAATCATAATACCTGAAACGAATGAAAACTCGAATTGTTCTAAAATCTTTTGAAGCGCTGTCCCTCGCTGCCGTGACCGCAGGGGAGCGGATCGGACAGGCCGCCAAGAGTCGCTCAGACGCCCATTTGACCCATGGCCAGCACATGCCGTCGTCCTCAAGTGAGGCAACCCATGTCCCGTTCCATTTCACCCATTTCATCAAGCCGCTCCAGGCCGTGGGCTGGGAGGAAACCGTTAGCAGCCCGTTGAATGACATAGATTTATGAATGCCAGTCCGATGAGAGACGCTGAGCCGCGGGCAAACGCTGCGCCCGCGCAAAAGCGGGTGCTGATCGTGGATGACGACGAACCGGTCCGTGACGCCATCAGCAGTGTGTTGCGAAATGTCGGCTACGAGGTACTTCAGTCCGGGGACGGGCCGGAGGCGCTGACAAAATTCGACCCGAAGCAGATTGATCTGGTCCTGCTTGACCTCGGCCTGCCGAGCCAAAGCGGATGGGACACGTTTGAAGGCTTCACCAGCCGCAATCCGACCCTGCCAATCATCATCATCACCGGCCAGAGCCAGCAGTCCGAAATGGCCATGGCGGCGGGCGTTGGGGCCTTGATGGAAAAACCGCTGGATGCGGGGCAGCTTCTGCAAACTATTCAGGAACTGTTAAGTGAGCCGGAAGAGGCCCGTCTGCGCCGTATGTGCGGATACGCCCGGGACAGCCGCTACGTGCCGGGCCACATCAAATCGCAAGGCTCCAGGGTCAAGCTCACCCATCGCCCCAAATAGAGGCTGATTAGTCTTCCCTGACTTCATCGTGGAGTTGGATCTCTCCGGTGAGGATATCCGCCACCGTATCATTTTCGTGCTGCGGTCCGGTGATCTTGACTTCGCCGACTTTCAGGCCGTTGCGAAAGACACTCAGGCGATGGTCGGTTTGCGGCATGGGCCCGGGCGGAAAACTCAGCACGACGAAATGGGCTTCGGCATTGACCATGGCCACACGACCGGACGCCTGCAAATCGGGCTTGATGACAGCTTTGGGCTGCTGGGTCCGGACAGGCGGGGCGGGATTGGGCATCGTCGCGCGATGCGCGCAACCGGCCAGCAACAGGGCCGCGCCCAACAGACCAATGACAGTTCTCATGCCTTGAGTAAAGTCACGCCGGCTCGAATCGTCAAGCAGGCACACAACAAGTTCTTCTTTGTCATCGGACATTTTTCTCATTTTTCGCGCGTGAATTCAGTTTGGCCTGGATGTCCGCCAGCCGCTGGTCCCAATCTTTCCACGATTCCTCCCAATATTCCCCCGCAAATTCCTTGCGCGCCGCCGGCCAGAGCGCGCGCAGTTTTTCCGACGCGCGCGCTGCGTCGTCGTATTCATTCCATCCCAAGTGGGACTCGATAAGGTTCAAATGATTCTCGGGGAAATTGGGGCTTAATTCGACCGCGCGCGCCAGATGCCGCCGCGCTTTGTGGGTGTCGCCCACGCTGACCGGCCAGCCGGGAGCGTCCCGGTAGAGCAAACCGACGAACCGGTCCGGCCCGGCATAATCCATTTTTTCATCAAGAGCGATGGCGTTCGTCCACTCTTTCTCCATTTCGCCCACCAACGGCAACGCGGCCAGCCATTTGGTTCGGGCCAATTGGGCCAGGTTCATGGCCAGATAATAGTGCCCGGCGGCGAGGTTCGTCTGGCGGGCGATTGCCTTCCGGCAGGCGGCAATGCCCTCTTGGGCCAGGCTGGCGCGCTCGGCATTGTCGCGCGGGAATTCGGCGCGGTCAAAGCAGGCGCGCCCGAACTGCCACGCCGCCTCGCCATCCTCCGGATTGGACTCATAGTAGTGGCGTGCCGCGTCATAGTTCCGTTGAATGATGGCCGGCACATGGGCGGGAGGGGCGGCCCCGGCGCAAACCGGCGCCAGGCCGGCCAGCGCGGCGCACAACCACCACAAGCCTTTCCTGCTTTTTATCTTCATCTTATTTTGATCCTCCTCCAGGCCACGGGTCGGGAGCATTGATGCATTCTGATTATGATTAAGATTACGAATATGAGCCGCAATCCGCCATGCAAAAGAATGTAATGCAAACCCGGATTTGAGGACCTCTGATTGACGCCCCGCTCTTTCGGGCTTAACGTTCATTATGAAAAAGTCACATCAAAGCCCCGGAAAAATCTCCGAGCATTTCACCGGGATCGGCACGGTGACGAGTGACATGGTGAAAGAGCGGGCGAGGGAAATCGCCCTCATCAACGGCCGACTGCCGAATCATTACAACCTGGATGATTTCATGGAGGCGAAACGCGAATTGACCGGCGAAACCGCCGAGGCCGACGGCGAAGCGACGGAAGACATCGTTGCAGGGCTGGTCACGTGGGATGAGGCGCCCGGCGAGGCGGGCCGTCCGGTGGCAAGGAAGACGCTGGATGATGAACAATCCTGCGCCGTGCTGTTGGCGGAGGAAGGGATGGAGGAAGCCGAGCATGACCAAATGGTCGAGGGCGCCAGGAATCCCCATAACCAGGAATAGGCGGAGTGAGCTTCCGATTTCGAGACCGGGCGGAGGCGGGCCGGTTATTGGCGGATAAATTGGGGACTTTCACCGGTCGGGAGGATGTCGTTGTTCTGGGCCTGCCGCGCGGCGGCATTCCGGTGGCCTTCGAGGTGGCCCGGAGATTGCACGCGCCATTGGCCGCGTTTCTGGTGCGAAAATTAGGCGTGCCGTCCCACGAGGAACTGGCCATGGGCGCCATTGCCAGCGGGGGCGTCTGCTTCCTGAACGAGGCGTTGATCGAGACCCTGGGCATCTCGCAACGCGTGATTGATGAAGCCGTTGTGCGCGAACGGCGGGAATTGGAACGGCGCGAGGAGGTCTGCCACGCCAGACGGATGCCGGAGTTGCGGGATCGTGTTGTGATTCTGATTGACGACGGCCTGGCCACCGGGGCGTCGATGCGGGTGGCGGTGATGGCGGTCCGTGAACATCATCCGGCGCGGATTATCGTGGCCGCGCCCGTCGCGGCGAAGGAAACCCTCAAGGCGTTCGAGCGGGAGGGAATTGAGACTGTCTGCTCGCAGACACCGGATGGGTTTCACGGCGTGGGGCAATGGTATGATGATTTCACCCAAACGACCGACGAGGAGGTACGTGATTTGCTGCAAAAAGGGCTGGCGTTCCGGCCAGCCGGGCCGGAGCAAAAAACGTCACAGGAGGAGTTATGAAAGATGCGAACAGTCCGCAGGTCACGGTGCCGGCCGGGAAAGTCTCCCTGGAAGGCGAATGGGCGGCGCCGGAGGGGGCGCGGGGCATTGTGCTGTTTGCGCACGGCAGCGGCAGCAGCCGGCACAGCCCGCGCAATCGTTTTGTGGCCGGGGCATTGCGGGAAGCAAACCTCGGAACGCTCCTCTTCGACCTGCTCACCGCCGACGAGGAAGTGGTGGATTTGCAGACGACACGTCTTCGCTTTGACGTCGCGCTTCTGGCCGAACGGCTGGTCCACGCCATTGATTGGGTGTCCCACCGCGAACCGGATTTGCCCATCGGACTGTTCGGGGCCAGCACAGGGGCCGGGGCCGCCCTCCTCGCTGCCGCGCAACGGCCCGAGCGCGTAGCTGCGGTGGTTTCCCGGGGCGGACGACCCGACCTGGCAGGGACGGCGTTGCGGCAGGTCCAATCCCCCACCTTGTTGATCGTCGGCGAAAGGGACAAACAGGTCATTGAACTGAACCGGTCGGCGCTGGAGCAGTTGCGGGGCGAAAAGAAAATGGAAATTGTGCCGCGGGCCACGCACTTGTTTGAAGAGCCTGGCGCGCTTGAGGAAGTGGCCCGGCTGGCGCGGGAATGGTTTGCCGCTCATCTGAGAACGGTTTCAGCAAGACTGTAGTCGCATTATACGTTGGAGTCGAACTGCTGCGCGTCTGCCGACCAACCCTTGCCCCGCCCAGCTGGGAGAGGGCAGGGAGAGGGGTTCGTTAAGATTTCAGAAGGGCTGTAAGCCGAATTTTGTCTGCCCCGACAGAATCGGGGGAGAGAATCATTTGTCTCAGCAGCCAGTACCCGAAACCTGTTCCGCGTAACGGAACCCGGAGCGGGCCGCTCCTCGATTTCCTATTTGGCCTTGCACCCGATGGGGTTTTCCGTGCCCCGGCCATTACTGGCCGGGCGGTGAGCTCTTGCCTCACCTTTTCACCCTTACCCCGTCCTTGCGGCCGGGGCGGTTTGTTTTCTGTGGCACTCTCCGTCGAAATGCCTTGAAGCATTCCTCCCGCGTCTATCCCCGAAAAAACCCGGGGTTACGCGGCATCGCGCCCTTTGGTGTTCGGACTTTCCTCCTCCGTCCCTCTCAGGACGAAAGCGATTCTCCGCCCTTCTGAAATCAAGAAGAATATAATGCGCGGCAAGCCGATTGACAAGGGGAAGGCACCCCTTGACGACCACTTTATCCCCCTTTCGATCGTTTTGTTACTTTGGGATGCAGGGTTTGAGTTGCGTATCAATCTTCAGGATGTGCTGCTCAATCCATGTACTGACTGAGCTGGACCCCTATTTTTAGACCACTGGTTAAGTTCGACTTTTGCCGGTCTGCTGTAGATAAGAAAGAGCAGACTTATGAAAGCAAAACGGAAAAGACACAGTGCGGCCTTCAAGGCCAAA
>JBKQUS010000027.1:0-33807 GCA_052325505.1 Limisphaerales bacterium | reverse complement strand
TCCGGCGACCGGACTCAGAGTAGCAAAATCCAGCCCGCCAGCGGAGTTATTCACGGGCTCATGGTCCGGGCTGGCAACAAGGCCCGGCCTGACCCCATGAATAACTCCGGAGATCCTATACGCGGTTTCCCCGGCTTTCTTGGATCAAGGCAATTCGTGGTAAAAAGCCCGTCTGTGGCTGGCCTGAATTATCCGCCCGAATTCAGGGTGATTCAGGCCGTTTCAAAGCGATTCAATCCAAAAAAAAGAAAAAAAGAACCATGAAAAACACATTCCTCAAACCCCGTCGCAGCCGTCACAGCGAGTCGCAGTCAAATCCGCACCCCGGTCTTCCTTTGCGCCTTTCGCCCTTTGCGGCTTTGCGTTTCTCTTGATTCGCGCCGGTCAAACCATGATTATTTTAGTTAAGACAGAATCAAACCAGTGCTCTCGCGGCCAAATTGTATGCAAAGATCTGCACAGGAACGCCTTACAGAACAGCCAACGGTTGAGCTGGTCATACTACTCAAAGTGAATCAAAGTGATTTTATTTCCAGGTGGCCGGCTGCTTGGGGGGGAGGAGTCTCATCTTCATCTTAATCCTAATCGTAATCCCGTGGCCCATCTTCGTTTCGTGGTTTTTCAGGACTTCGGCCTCTTCAGCCTTCCTGCCGCTCAGACGGCAGTTTGTGACGGCTCCGTGCCGGGTTGTGTCGGCATTTGTGACGGGTTCAGCCATGCTTAAGTCCTTGACCATCAACATTTGTGACGGTGTGACGGCTCCAGACCCCTGGACGCCGCGCCCCTGCAGGAGCACTGCCCTGCCAGCGTTCCCGTATTTCGTGGTTTACTCGGCCTTCCCTTGCGCCTTTCGCCCTGCGTTTCTCTGGATTCAAGGGCGAAACATCGCACTAAATCGCATCTTCTCGCACCTAATCCGACCTTTTCGCACCATTTTGAAACATTTTTTTATTGTGAGGCTGGACAGGCTGGATGGGGCAGGATGGGGGAATGGAATGGTCTGTCAACCGAATACGGGAAATAATTTAAAAATGCCTAATATTACTTTGTTAAGTTTTTTGAATACCGAGGGGAGTTCGCTGAGTTTGCAAAGACTTTCATCATTCCCGAAAATCGTCGATTTTATCAATGTTTACGGGCCCCAAATGGCACTTTTTGTGTTGAGAACTTAACAAAGTAATACTAGATAGTGTCGCCCCCGCCCGCATCTGTCGATGCAATTGTCGTCCCGTTGCGCTGCCGTTCACGGTCGCGCTTCTGCCGGAAGCAGACTGACGACAAAGTCGCAAATGGCTTGGGCGTGTTGGAGAGCCTCATCAAATTCTTCGCGGGACGGTTCAAGAAACCCTTGTTCGTCAGGATAGCGGTAGGCAACTGAATAAGGTGTAAGAGCATCGGCGGCATCCTCGTGCTGCCGGAATGCGGGATTGATGCGACTGGCCTGCTCGATGATTTTGCCAAGGTCGTGGACTTTCTCGAACGGGCTGCCGTGAAAGATCAGAAATCCTTTCAGGGACTTTTCGGCGGCCTGCTGGCAGTGGTAAATGCCTGCGTCGAGATGCCCATCCGGCAGGCCGCCGATTTGGCGGGCGGTGTGCAGGTCGCTGTGCGCCTTGAGCAGCCAGGCGCGGCACAGATCAACCGCCGGCTTATCCATAGAGTTTCCGACCCTGTTCAGAAATTTTGTGCGAGAGCGAGGCGTTCAAATGCCGGTAGCGGTCAAATTCAGACCTGGTGTTGACCAGCACATCTTTGGCGAAGCCAATGCCGCGCAGACATCGTTGAGCGCGTTGCATCCGGCGGATGGGGCGTTCGTCGCTGGAAGGCACTATGACCATCAGGTCCACATCGCTATCTTCCGTGGGTGTGCCCCAGGCGTGCGAGCCGAACAAATAAATCGCATCGGGCTGAAACTCGATCTTCAGCCGTTCCACTGCTTTATCCAGCAAATCTGGCGGGATCATATGCACGGCTTTTACTTTAGCATGAACCAGCTTTTTGAGAAGTCAAAACAGGCGTCAGTCAATTATCGCCGTCCCGGGCGCATACGGATCGGCGGCGGGACGGGGATGGGGCGCGGTACGGCAGGCGGAGCCGGAACGGGCGGCGGCGAGGGAGTTGGCGCGAGTTGGGCGGGCGGGACGACCTTTAATTGCGAGAACCAGTTTTTTGCTTCAGCCGCCACTCCAGACGCGGCTTCGCCAATCTTCGCGTCAGGAAACTTCAGGTCACCCAAGTCGGCTCCAATGCGGTCGGCCAGATTGCTGATGACGCCGCCGATTTCCGGCATTTTCACGCCGAGCGACGACGCCTGCGCCTGCGGCTGCTGCAGTCCTTCGTAACCGTTGACGACCCACTCCAAATCGCCGGTTGCGATATCCACCATCAAACCATGCACGGGGATGCGCGGACCGATCAACGGGCTGTGTCGCACAACATCGACCGCCTGAATGACGTTTTGCCGTTCATTGGCAAAGACGCCAAAGTATTCGCCCAGGTTGAGTGGCAACTGAAGGCGGTTAACCCCCAGTTTATCAAGCCGGTCGCTCAACTCAGCGACGCTGATGTGGCGCACCTGGCAATCGGTGTGGCCGATGATGGCGATTTCGCGGCCGCCCTTGACCGCGCAGGACAGAGCCAGGGAGCGCATCGTGCTGCTGAGCGGGCCGGTGATGATGTTGCCGGCGTTGCGCAGCCAGATGAAACTTTCCGCGGGCAGGCCCATCACGCCCGGAAACAACCGGTTCAGGCGCGGGTCAATGCAGGTCAGGGCCACGACCGGCAATTCGCCCTCATAATCGGCCAGATGAAGGCCAGCGCCCCGGTCGCCCTGGAGCGCGCGATGATTGGCGGCGATGATGGCTTCAAACAGGCGCATAAATACATCAGCACGGGGTTTGTTTGGCTCCGCCCTTGGCGTCGCCCATGGCGTTCCTCAGGGCGGGAACCTGTTCGAGCAGTTTTTCAAATTTGATGCCGGTCAGGCTCTCAATCACGGGCGGCAATTGGCTGATGATCTGCGTGACGTCCCCGGTCACTTTGCTGGCTCCGCCACCCGTCGCGCCGCTGTTGATGATGACGATTTTCTCCGTCTTGGACAGCGGCTCGCTTATCTTGCCCGCCACTTCCGGCAGGATGCGCACGATCATTTCGATCACCGCCGCCTCGTTGTATTGTTTGAAGGATTCGGCCTTGAGCTTCATCGCCTCGGCAGTGGCCGAACCCTGGGCTTCGATGATGGCCGCTTCGGCCAAACCGCGAGCCTTGTTGGCCTCGGCCTCGGCCAGACCGGTCGCCTTGACCACGTCGGCGGCGGCGAATCCCTTGGCCTTGGCGGCAGAGGCGGCGCCGGCGGCTTCGGTTTCGAGCTGGAATTTGGTGGCGTTGGCCAGCGTCTCGACCCGGTAACGTTCGGCGTCGGCCGGCTTCTGCACGTTGGCTTCCAACTCGCGCTGTTTGCGCAGGATTTCCTGCTGCTGCAACTCGATCTGCTTCTGCTTATCGACAATGTTGACCTGCACCTCTTCGGCCTTGACCAACTGGCCGGTCTTGAATTTCTGCAAATCATACGCCAGGTCCGACTCGGCTTTTTTCTGATTGACAGCGGCCTGGAATGAGGCGACGTTGGTTTGGTAATCCCGCTGCGCCTCGGCGATCTTGGTGTCGGCGGCGAATTTGGCCTCCTGCCCGGCCTGCGTGGCCTGCGAGGAGCGGATCATGGCGTCGCGGTCGGCTTCGGCCTGGGCAATGACGGCGTCGCGCTTGACTTGGGCGATACGCGGTTTGCCCAACGCGTCCAGGTAGCCTTGTCCGTCCTGGATGTTGCGAATGGTGAAACTGACGATGCCCAGCCCCATGTTGGCCATGTCGCCGGCAGCCACTTCCTGGACTTTGGAGGCAAATTGATCGCGGTTTTGGTAAATGTCCTCCACAGTCATCGTGCCGAGAATGGCGCGGAGGTGGCCCTCCAGGGTTTGCGTTGCGACACCCTTGATCTCGTCAATCGTCTTGCTCAGCACTTGCTCGGCCGCGGTGGCGATGGAGATGTCGTCGCCTTTGATTTTTATCTGGGCCACGCCATCGACCTTCACCGGCACGCCTTTGCTGGTATAGACCTCCGGCGTTTGCACATCGATGGTCAGCAATTCCAGCGAAAGGCGGTCCACCTTTTCCAGCACGGGGATGACGAACGTGCCGCCGCCTTTGACCACGCGAAATCCGCGCGAAGCAACAGTGCCATCCGGCTCGGCATATCTATGCTTGCGCCCGGAAACGACAAGGACCTCGTTCGGGCCGACCTTGGTATAACGGCCGGCCCAAATGGCGGCGAAGAGGAATATGACGATGACGATGCCCACTGCGGCGACAACAACAATGCCGGTGCTGCTGGAGATGCCTAATATATCTGCAAGGATGGCTTGGTTCATAATTTCTGATGTTTGGGTTAGCGGACTCGGACAGTTTTATTTGACGACGGAAACGAAGAATTGCGATTCGGCAATGCGGGTGATTTTGACGGTTTGGCCATTGCCCACGGCCACGCCGTTCTGTTCGCGGGCTGGCGCGGTGTAGCGCGTACCGGCCTGCACATAAGCAATCTCGCCCACGCCCGAAACCGGAATGGGTGTAATCACAGTGGCCGTGTGGCCCACCAAGGTGCCGACGTGCGATTCACTGGAACTTTGCGTGGCATGAAACATGGCGCCGAACAGCCACAAAACAGCCCCCGCAATAACCAGGCCCCCTAAAAGCGACAAGGGCAGGCTTAAATAAAGTTTATTGGTCGCGTCGATGTGCGAAAAAATCAACCCGAATCCACCAAACGCCGTGATGAACGAGCATATAGTGGTCGGACTGAAAGGCGAAAGCCCGGGGATGCCTGAATCTTGAAAGCCCGCCTCGGCGTGACCACCCGTCCCGATGTCAATGTGGCCCTCATGCCCTCCCAGAAGGTGTCCAAAAAACGCGCTCAACAACGTGAAGAGCAGCCCGACGAAAAAACAAATTAAATAGACCTTTTCCATAAGCTTAATTCTGACGGACTCGCCGGGACATTCCTGACGGTAATGGGGAGACTATCGGGTCCTGGGCCGGTAGTCACTTACAAAAGGAGATCAAACTTGTAATCGGTGGAACCTACCATCTGTCGCTTCGACAACGGCGGTCACTGCGGCTGGGCGCCAGCGACCTGGATCGTTTCTCCGGGCCGTGGCAGCACAAAAGGCGAATGTAACTGGCGGGTCCAATCGAAAAACAACCAAACCCTCCCGTCGGACTCGAGTGGTTTGTCAAAGTGAAACGCCACGGAGCGCGGCGCTCCTCTTGGGCTGACCTCCAGAATTTCGGCCACAAACTCTTTGTTCATCACGCGGTCGCCTGTTTTCCAGATTCTTTCGCCAAAGATCAGGTTGTTGTATGATTTGCAGGCGTACCCCAAGTGAATCGGCCCGACGGCGGGGCATTCAAACAAGTCCGATCCATTGGCCTTGAGGATTAGCGTGGAAGCGTCCGGCCGGCTCACCTCGAAGGGGATGCTGCCGGGGACGAGAACCCGCACGGTTCTCGGCAGCGCCTGACCGCAATAAGCGCGATAAAACGGGACGACCAAGGTAACCAGGATGGGATCGTTTATCACCACAACATCCCTGTCACCGATGTCGGACGAACGGCTGATGGTACAGTGGCGCGTCGAAGATTCCGGAATAAGTGGAGCCAGATGCGCGAAGACTACCCGGCCTGCCAACGCCACGAAGATGTGCGCCGCCATCAACCAAACGGCGACGCACCACGACATCGCCAGAAGCACCCGCGGCATGGTGGCGCGCTCCTGCGGCGCGGCGAAGGCCACGAGAAACGAAGCGATTACTCCGAAGGCCCCCACGGCGACAAATCCAAGGTTTTTTCCCAGCGGAGTGACCGTCGCCGCCGGCACGATGGCCAGCAGTATCGCAACCGCCCAGAATCGCGCCACGGCGTCCCGACGCACGATTGGCCAAAAGACCAGCGCACAGATCAAACTGAAACCGGCAAACAAAAGCGCGAGAATTCTCTGCCACGTTACATTCATCGCCAGCGACACTTCAGGCGGAATACCGGTTAATTGCCCGCCGAGCAGCGCGCTTGCCCTGGGGACAACATTCTTCAGGTAAAAGAGCGGCGAGTACCCCGGGTCAATATATATCGTCAAATTCCTCACCCCAAAACCAGCGCCAACATAGACCGCCCGCCAAATGAGCAAAACAGCAGCGGCGGGGAGCAGGCTGGCGAGGCGTGATCGCCACCCGCCTGAATCCAGCACAAGCGCGTAGGCCATCGGAAAGGCGAGGGTCGATGCCCCGCCTTCGTCGGCCAGGAGCGACAGCATCAGACACAAGGCGGACAGCCACATCCAGATTCCGGATTTGCCGGTGCGCCACCGAAGATGGCAGTGCAGACACAACAAGCCAAACACAAGCGCTATGATAAAGCCGCGGTTGGCCACAAACATCACGGGGAAACAGAAATCTGTGTCCAGCAACCACAAGCAGCCCGCCAGACCCGCAACGCAAAGGGCTGACCGCATTTTGGTCCGTGCGTCGGACTCGGGGAGTTTCTCCTGGAGATCGCGGCCATTTGCGGAGGCGGCGATCTTGCGGTAAAGCGTTGCCGCCAAAAAGACGGCCGCGGCGAACCAAGCGATGTTGTGAGCGTGCATCAGCGCGGGCATGTTGGGATACAGCTGGTAATCCAGCCAGTGAGTGAACGCGGTCAATGGCCGCCACAAGGCGGCGGTCCAGCCTTCCGGCACCCACCACGGCGCGATGCCGTAGTCCCTGACCCGCGCCGCCGCTTCCTTTCCCTGGACAAAAGCGAACAGATGGTTGACAACCGTGCCCAATTTACCCGAGCCGTTCGCGACAAACCCCGTGTCCAGACTGTGCGCCGGCAATTCAGCAAGCGTAAACTGGTTCATTCGCTGGACGAGGTCGTCGCAAAAAAGCCCCGCCCACAAGGCGGGCAGCATCAAAACGACCGCCGCCAGGGCCAACACGCAGGGAAGCCTCCGATGCTCCAAAAACTGCCGGACGATGGCCGTCAAACTCCTCATACTGTTGCGCGCAAGAGTTGTCCTTGCGCCACCAAGACCTCAAATGCCAAAGGCGCTAAACGTGTTTGGACTGCTCCTTGCTGTGAACGACATCATTGCAAAAGGCAGCCTTTGAGTCAAGGCAATTTCAGAGTGTCCTTTTTGTCAATCGCGTCGCAATAACAAGAAGTCCCTGGCTGGTTACTTATTCAAGCCGGATTTGCATCACTCAATTTTCCGGTGGGAACAGAAATGTCAGCGCCCGCCACGCGCGTAACCGCCAGTAAAACTCATTGTGCTGGCTCGTCTGCGCTTCCTTCCATTTGTCCCGGCGCAATCCGCTCGCGGCCAGTTGTGCCGGGGTCATGGGATGTTCATCAACATAATAACGCAGATTTTCCCGCCAACCAATGCGCTGCAACTCCGCCACCACCGCCGCCGTCATTTGCCGCCCATCATCCCCGCCCGTGAAATCCACCGACCCCGAGTCGAAATAAAACTTCACAGGTTTGGGCGGGCTTTTATCGTTCTTGAGCACGGCCTCCAGGAAATGCTTGTCGTCAAAAAAGAACGCCCCGGAAAGACTCGCCGCGTTCCCGAAAACTTCCGGATGTTCCCAGGCCAGCACCGCGCTGCACAACCCGCCGAGCGACGATCCCATCACGCCGGTGTGCATGGGATCAGGGAACGTGCGGTATTTCCGGTCAATAAAAGGCTTCAACTCGCTCATGAGGAAAGCCGAGTAACCATCGAAACTGCCGCTTTGATTCGTAGCCGCCCCGTGATGGCCGGAATACTCCGACATCCGCGCGAAACCGTTATTGTCCACGGCCACCATGATGATGGGACACATCTTATGTTCGCGGATCAGCCGGTCCGCTGTAAGGTCCAATTCCCAATTGCCCCAACCGAACGCAACGTTGCTGGCCGCCGTGCTGAACACATTCTGGCCATCGTGCAAATATAAAACCGGAAAACTTCGATTGGTCTGCGCCGAATATGCCGCCGGCAGATAAATATGCACCGCCCGCGGCGCGCCCAAGAACCGCGACGGAATAATTTCATCGCGGATGCTGCCAGCGTCGGGACCCTGCGCCCGCGCAAATCCCGCCAGCAGCAGCAAGTTAAAAAGGCACCAAAATCTCATAATCATATGCCTCACTTCTGCTTTTGGAATTTTAGCTGGCCATCGTCCGCCGTCACTTTGATGCGGTCGCCAGTTTTGAATTCGCCATCAAGCAGTTTCATGGCCAGCGGGTCAAGCAGAAACTCCTGGATGGCGCGTTTGAGCGGGCGCGCGCCGAATTGCGGGTCATAGCCCTCCTTCGCCAGATATTTCCGGGCCGCGGCATCCACCTCGATGGCCAGTTGCTGCTGGGCCAGCCGTTGTTCCAGACGCTTTAATTGAATGCCGACAACCGCTTCAAGCTGCTTCTCGTCCAGGCTGTGGAAAATGATGATGTCGTCGATCCGGTTCAGAAATTCGGGCCGGAAATGTTTCTTCAGTTCCGCCCGGACCAGTTCCTCAACTTTCGCGTAGTCCTTCCCCTGCCCTGCCCCCGTGCGGCTGTAAAACTCCTGGATAATGGCCGAGCCGATGTTGCTGGTCATGATGATGACCGTGTTTTTGAAATCGACGGTGCGGCCCTGGCCGTCGGTCAACCGGCCGTCGTCCAGCACTTGCAGCAGGACATTGAAGACATCGTGGTGCGCCTTTTCGATTTCGTCGAAGAGGACAACGCTGTAGGGCCGGCGCCGCACCGTTTCGCTCAACTGGCCGCCTTCTTCGTAGCCGACGTAGCCGGGCGGTGCGCCGATGAGGCGGGCCACGCTGTGCCGCTCCATGTACTCGCTCATGTCGATGCGGACCGTGGCGTTTTCATCGTCAAATAGAAATTCCGCCAGGGCGCGAGCCAACTCCGTCTTGCCCACGCCGGTCGGCCCCAGGAAAATGAAGGAGCCGACGGGATGATTGGGGTCCTGCAAGCCGCTGCGGGCGCGGCGCACGGCGTTGGCCACGGCGGTGATGGCTTCCTTCTGGCCCACCACGCGCTGCTGCAGCCGGTCATCCATCTTCATGAGCTTTTCGCGCTCACCTTCCAACATGCGCGTGACCGGAATGCCCGTCCAAGCCGCCACGACGCGGGCGATGTCCTCCTCGGTCACCTCCTCGTTCAAGAGACGTTTGCCCTGACGCTGGGCCGCTTCCTTTTGCATGGCGGCCAGTTTCCGCTGCAACTCGGGCACGCGGCCATATTGGATTTGCGCGGCCAGATTCAGGTCGCCGGCGCGCTGGGCCGCTTCCTGTTCGCGGCGGGCTTCCTCAAGCTGGCTGTTGAGAATGGAAACGGCGTTAATGGCGGCCTTCTCGTTCTGCCACTGCGCCTTGAGTTGGGTGGACTGCTCCTTGAGATTGGCCAGGTCACGCTCGATTTTTTTCAAACGCGCGCGCGAGGCTTCGTCCTTTTCCTTGCGCAAGGCGGTCTGCTCGATTTCCAATTGCAAGATCTGGCGTTCCAATTGATCGATCTCCGCCGGCATCGAATCCAGTTCCATGCGCAGGCGCGAAGCCGCTTCGTCCATCAAATCAACGGCCTTGTCGGGCAAAAAGCGGTCGGCGATGTAGCGATGCGACAGAGTGGCAGCGGCCACCAGGGCGGCGTCCTGAATGCGGATGCCGTGATGGACTTCGTAACGTTCCTTGAGGCCGCGCAGGATGGCGATGGTTTCCTCGACGCTGGGTTCGTCAATGTGGACGGGCTGGAAGCGCCGTTCCAGGGCCGGGTCTTTTTCGATATATTTGCGATACTCGTCCAGCGTGGTCGCGCCGATGCAGCGCAACTCACCGCGGGCCAGGGGCGGTTTGAGCATGTTGGAAGCGTCGTTGGCCCCCTCCGCCGCGCCCGCGCCCACGATGGTATGCAATTCGTCAATAAACAATAGAACGCGCCCTTCACTGGCCGTGACCTCCTTGAGGAAGGCCTTGAGCCGGTCCTCAAATTCGCCACGATACTTGGCCCCGGCGATCATGGCCCCCAGGTCCATTGCCACCAGCCGCTTGTTCTTGAGCGACTCCGGCACGTCTCCGCTGACAATGCGCCGGGCCAGCCCCTCCACAATCGCCGTCTTGCCCGTGCCCGGCTCGCCGATGAGCACCGGATTGTTCTTCGTGCGGCGTGTCAACACTTGCATCACGCGGCGGATCTCCTCGTTGCGCCCGATGACCGGATCGATTTTTCCGGCGCGGGCCAGCGCCGTCAAATCGCGCCCGTATTTCTCCAGCGCCTGGAATTTTTCCTCCGGGTTCGGGTCCGTCACCCGCTGGTTGCCGCGCAAATCTACCAGGGCCTTCAACACCGCGTCGCGGCTCAGGCCGTGGCTCTGAAAAATCTTCTTCAGGGCCGCCCCGCCCTGGTCAAGAAGCCCCAGCAGCAAATGTTCGGCGCTGATGTATTCGTCGCGCAACTTTCCGGCCTCGGATTCCGCCGCGTCAAAAACCTTCTTCAAGGCCGGGCTGGAATAAAGTTCGGAGGAGGCCTCGCCATGCACCTTCACCTTGCGCTCAATTTCCTGCTGGACCGCGTCGGCCAATGCGGACGCCGGCACGCCGAGCTTTTGCAAGACCGCCGGCACCAGGCTTTCGCCCTGCGCCAGCAAGGCTGACAACAGATGTTCCGCGTCCACCGCCTGATTGGCGTTGCGCCGCGCCACCTCCTGCGCCTCCTTCAACGCCTCCTGCGCCTTAATCGTCAATCGATCCATTTGCATCGAAAAATGCAAGCATCAAAGCCTGGAAATTGGAAGAGGAAAGTTGAAGGTCGCCATGGGGTATTCACCCAATGGGGTTACACCCCATATCGCGACTCAAGGAACCAGGCCATATTGCCGATACAAAGAAGATTGAATATGATGAGATTACGCACAAAACCGCTGCTGGCCTTTGTTTCGGGGGCGATTGCGCTTCCCGCTTTGCTCTGCCAAACGGCCCAAGCCGGGGGATTGTTGAATGAAACGGGCGAATCGGTTCTGGCCGATGTATTTGGGACGTCCAGCGGACCCGAAGCGCTGGTGATTACATGGTCGGTGGTCGAGAATACTTCGGACATCTACACTTACTCCTATGATGTCCACAACCCCGCTGGCGACGTCCTCCTGAATAGTGAGGGCCAGCCAACTTCAACGCCCGAAGTTGTTGACTCCTATTCGGTTTCCTTCGACACGACCGCGCCGGGCGCTTATGTGCCATCGAGCCAGGTTGGCGGTTTGATCAATGAGAATAATGGTATTTACGGATTATTCTGGGCATTTGTCCCGATCCCGGCTGGCAAAATGGGGCAGGTGTTGTCGTTTGAATCCGATTTGCCCCCAATGCCCGGAACCGCAGATGCGTCGGATGCAAATCCGCCTTCTCCGTGGTCTTCACTCCCCGACGGCCAGTTTGTGCCGGTCCCGGATGCCCCAGACCCTGTCCCTGAACCAACAACCGCCGCGCTGGCCGGCTTGACGGTCCTGGTGCTCGTTCCGTTTTGCAAAAGAGCCGGACGATTATTGCTTTAGCACTTTGATGCTGCCGCCCTCGGTCGCGAGTTTCAGCAACGGCCCGCCGCCGTTGATCTTTCCTTTCAGCGTATTGTCTTCAGACCGGCCTTCGATTTGCACAGGGAAATCCGTCCTGACACCGCCGCCTTCAGTGTGGGCGTCAACCCTGATCGCAGCGCCGTCAGGAAGCCGCGCGGTGACGCTCCCGCCTTCGGTGCGAAGTTCGCAATCGGCCTTGGGCGCGGCGTCAAAGCCGGCGGAAATGGATCCGCCTTCGGTCGTCGCCCGCACACGCGGACCTGTGAACTTTTCAATCGTGATTCCTCCACCTTGAGTTTGGATGAGTAGTTCATTTTTGCAGGACACGGCGCGAATGCCGCCGCCTTCGGTTTGGCCGTTGACCCTTCCATCCATGTCGTTGAAATCCAGGCCGCCCCCCTCGGTTTTGACATCCGCGTTGCCTTGCAGACTCGCCACGGCGATGCCACCGCCCGAGGTTTGCAAATGCACCTCAAATTTTCGCGGCACTGTGATTTCATACTTCACATCCAGGCTGGGTTCGGTCAACCAATCCCAAAATGAATGGTTTGAATTAGCCGACGGCTCATGGGTGGTGATGGATATGTCGTTCCCGTCCTGTTTCACAACCAGTCGCTGTTCCTTCAGTATCCTGGCCGCTTCGGGACCGCTGGCGCGCGTGACTTTGCGGTCCACTCTCACATCAAGGATGTTTTGGTCGGAGCCAATCACATGCACGCCGCCTCGATCCACGTTCACCGCCAGCTTTCCGACCGGGCCAACCAACAAAGTTTTGGAAAAATAGGCCTCATCGCCAACGTCAATCACCTGGTGAATTACGTTCGTGATCAAAGGGGAATTTGCCGGCAGTCCGGAATTGGTCCCGGGCACATTTTGCAATGACGCGCTGTTGGAGGCGTTGAGCAGGGGTTGCGCCGGTTTATTGCTTCCAGCCTCATCCATAATTGGCCCTGACAGATTCGACAGGTTCGATAGCTGTGATAGTTCGGACAACTTCGACAGCTTCGAAAGTTTGGAGAGCTTTGAAAGCTCCGATAACTTCGAGAGACCCGACAGATTCAGTCCGTCAGTTTCACCCCGATTCCCAGGCACTTCGAGAATCAAGAGACTCAAGGCAAAGAGGACCAGGATGGCCGCGGCGGTCCCTCCCACAATCCAGGGCCATTTGGGCGTGGCCGGGCTTGGGAGGCTTGAATGGTTGGCAAAGGTTTCCCGCACATCGGCCAGCATCAAAACGATCAAGGCCCAAACCCCGGCGACAAATCCAATCCGGCTGCAGCACACGATTGACACAATCGCCGCCGCCACGGACCACGGGTAGCTTCGGATTTGCACCATTTGAATGGCGCCAATTAGAATCAAGACAGCCGGAATTACCTTAAACAACACGATGCTAAAGCCAACCATTGGGCCAATATGAAATGGCAGATGGATTCCAACGCCCCCAAATATCGCACCGAACCAGCCAAATGCCGCCAGTCCTGCAAACAGGTTCCACACCCCGGAAACCATTAGGGCCACGCCAGGCGCGACGATCATGCCACTCCTGTTGCCCGATGTTTTGCCGCCCGCCGGTGGCAGGCTGGGCGGGCCGCCGCTTGGCGGGTTTCCATTCGCATGGAGCCAGTTCGTGATCCTTCTCCCTTGGCCGTCCGTGAACGCCTTGCACAGGATCAGAATCCAGTCAATCACGGCCCAGAAGAAACAGCCGCAGATCAGAAACGCTAGCATGAGGCCGAGCAAGGGCTGACCGTGCCCGTGGGAAACGGCGCAGGCTTCAATCAAAAGGATGCACCCGCCGAAAGCAGCCAGTTGCAGGAATGCCGTCGGGATTTTTCCCACGTAGAACCGGTGCGCGCCACAGACTCCAAGAAACGAAGCCCATAGAAACGCCGGAAGGATTATCTTGTCACTGTGCGGCACGGCGGTTGCCATGGCCGTGACAACTGGTGCTTGTGCCGCAACCTGTGCAGGCATGGGTGGCACGCTGGCGATGGCCTCCACGTCCGTCTTGACCTGGCTGGCGTGTTGATAACGCCGCTCCGGTTCCTTCTCCAGTGTGTGCAACACTACTTCGTCCAGCCGCACGTCCACCTGCACTTTCTTCGACGGCGGCGCGAATTTGCCCAGCGGCAATTCGCCGGTGAGCATTTCGTAAAAGACCACGCCCAGCGAGTAAATGTCGGCGCGATGATCCACCGTCTGTGGCTTCTCGACTTGCTCCGGCGCCATGTAATGCGGCGTGCCCATCACATCCTGTGCGCCCGTCAACGTCGCCTGGCCGGCTGGCGCCCCGACCATCTTTGCGATGCCAAAATCGGCGATTTTCACCCGGCCTTTTTTATCCAGCAGAATGTTTTCCGGTTTGATGTCGCGGTGGACAACGCCTTCATTGTGCGCAAATTGCAGTGCTTCGCAGATTTGCGGGACGATGGCCACGGCCTGTTCCGGCGTCAACCTTCCCGCCTGTTCCACTTCGCGCAAATTGGACCCATCCACGAATTCCATCATGAGGTAATGCAGCGCGCCGGCCTTGCCGAAGTCATAGACCGCCACAATGTTCGGGTGATTCAAACGCGCCAAGGCCCGCGCCTCGCGATTGAATCGTTCAGCGAAACCGGCGCCGCCGGCCACTACGGGCGGCAGTATTTTCAACGCCACCAAGCGATCCAGCGCCGGTTGCCGGGCCTTATAGACCGCCCCCATGCCGCCCTGGCCGAGAAAGCTGAGAATCTCAAGCTGCGGAAAAAGCTGGGCGATCTCCCCAACCGGCGGCGGCACGAATTGTCCGCCGGCAGCACCCTTGGCTGGGGCCGGTTCGCTGTCCGTGGGCAGGCCGGATTTCATGAGACACTCCGGACACAATCCCATCGGCGTGTCCGGCGGCAGGGGCTTCCGGCAATTTGGACAGATTGGCGTCGTTTCCATAATCGCAGACTCTTTCCATCCCTTACTTAGGATACCGGGGTAAAAGGTTGCGCATTAAATCGTTATCTATTTCCCAACACAACAAACAGGTGCCGCAATTCCTCATCCACTTCGCCCGGTTCAGCCACGGTTTGGGCGATTTCATGGCGCAACAATTCGCGGTAACGCCCGCGCAGCCGATGCACTGCGGATTTCACCGCCCCTTCGCTCATGTCCAGCTTCGCCGCCACTTCCTTGTAAGGCAGGCCGGCGCGCTCGCCCACCAGGCACGGATGCAACGCGGTGAAAAGTTCCGTCCGGCCCGCTTCCTCATATTCCAGGCGAAGCTTGCGCAGTACTTCCTCAAGCAACGCAAGCGCCCAGCGGCGTTCATAGGTTTGTTCCGGCGTGACCTGGTCGGCTGGTTCATGGCCGTAGCGTGTTTCGGCGGTGTCAAACTGCAACGGCACGGGCGTGACGCCGCCGCCGCGCTTTTGCGCCCGCGCCTTGTCCCATTCATCCGAGAGAAAATAGCTCATGGCTGACAACAAGAAAGATCGAAACCGCCCCCGTTGCCGGTCCGCGCGGGCCACCCATTTGTGTTCCAGCAGGCGGGCGAAGAATTCCTGGGTCAAATCCTGGGCGTCCTCCGGGGAATGCCCGCGACGCCGCACGTAGGCGTAAAGGGGATACCAATAGACCCGGCAAAGTTCCTCCAAGGCGGCGTGTGCATTGGTGGTCTCGCTGCGTCCCGCCGCCAGCACCACCGACCAACGGGTTATGGCAAACTCAGGCTGGCGCGAGATTCCGCCCTCGCCGGAATGCGGCGAATCGGTTTGATTTCGCGTCAAATGGTCCACCGCGCGACTCTAACCTGAGAGGCCGTCCAAAAACAACTCATTCCCGTAGGGTGGGATCCATATACGCTTTCGGGTTCCGTTCCCACTCTCTCCCCGCTTGCGGGGAGAGAGACGGAGAGAGGGGAATCCCTGGTTGCCTTGGCTAAATCAGCCTTGCCTGCGGTTGCCAATTCAAGTATTTTGTTGGTGACACATGGGCCGCTTTCTGACATTGCTGGCGTTCCTGTTCATGACAGCTTCCTGCTGGGCTGACGGCATGGTCATGCCTGCCGTTGCCGTGCCTGTGGAGGTGCGGATTCCCGACCAGCGCGCCTTGATCCATTTCAGCAACGGCGTCGAGCGCCTTGTCATCGAGACCCGTTTCACCGGGGAAGGCACGAACTTCGCGTGGGTTGTGCCGTTGCCTTCTCCGCCCGTTATCGAAGAGGCCAGCACCGGTTTATTCCCCACATTGCAAAGTATCTTCCAGCCCCGCATTCGCCATGAGGTGCCACATTACTTCCAATTGTTCCTCGGATTTCTTGCAGCGGGCTATCTGTTGCGTTACGTCCGCCACGGCTCATCTGTAAAGTTGCTCGACGTGTTGGCTTGCCTGGGGGTGGCGGTGGCGGTGGCATTTATTGCACCTGAGCCGCTTCGAATTACAGGAAGTGTCGTGGTTTTTCTGATCCTCCTTTATACAGTGCATTGCGTGCGGTCAGGCTTTGATGTTAAATTGATTTATTGTCTGGCCATCTTTTTTATCGGATTTGTAATGTGCGGCCTGTCACTTGCAACTCTCTCCGGCGCAGAGGCTGGCTCCGCCGCCGCTCCAAATGTATCGATACTCGATCGCAAAATAGTCGGCATTTTCGACACCACCACGATCTCTTCGCGCGACCCGGCGGCGCTTCAAGCCTGGCTGAGAGCCAACGGCTTCGCCGCGCCCACCAGCCGTGACCAGGCCATCACGAGCTACGTCAAAGATGGATGGGTCTTTGTGACCGCCAAAATCAGGCGCGACGATCCCGCCCTGCAAACCGCCACGCCGCATCCGCTTTCATTCACGTTCAAAACCGAAAAGGCCGTTTACCCAATGCGCCTGACGGGCATTGATAACGGCCCGGTGCAAATTGATCTCTATGTCTTTGGTCCCGAGCGGGCGAAAGCGCCGCATTTCAAGGTAGAGCGATGCGCCCAGCCCGTGTATCCCAAACTCCCCTTGCACCATGGCATTAAGTCCATGTCATCCAGTGATTTTTCGCCAACACCGGAATCTCTGCGGATAGTCCATCCGCTGCTTCGCAAATGGGTCGATGGCGCACCTGCGGCGACAAAACTGACGGCCACACTAAGCCCTGATGAAATGCGCGATGACATTTGGATTTCGTGGGCGCCATTTTCTGAAAAGGGCACGAGCCGGTTCAGCCATCAAGGGGCGTGGCTTTATGCCCTGAACTGGGGAACCGGCGCAATTGCGGCAGCCTTGCTGACCACGATCATTGTTGGCCCTGGGAGTGAACATCGCAGGAAACGACCAGCCACATTCGTTGGCCTGGTGACATGCTCCGGCATTATCCTGACTGTCGTTATTTATTCATTATTGCCGAAAACCGAGGTGCGGCTTATTCGCCATTATATGCCTCTCCGCGAGAATTTTTACATCCTCGATTATGCAGACTCCGTGGCGGCGGAGGAAACCAATCTGACCGAAACCCGCGCATATCTGGCCGGCGGACTGATCGCAGGGGAGAACAAGAACTATTTGTCCGGCGGGTCCATTCACGAGGAAGATTCCCCCGGCAATTATCAACTCCGCCAAGGCAGCAATAGAGTCGAATGCGTCATTTACGATGCATCTGGAGCACCCAGTTCCGAGTGAACACCTGAATGAGCAAACAGGCAGACACTTCCGATACGCCCAACCTCATCGCCCCTCCTCCACTCATTTTTGCGGCCGGTTTCGCGGCCGGGCTTGTTTTGAATTGGCTGCTGCCGGTTCATGCATTTGCCGCCCCGGCAGTCAAGATAACTGGTCGAATCCTAGCGGTGGCCGCTGGTCTGCTCGCGCTTTGGGCTGCCTGGACCATGCGCCGGGCCGGCACTCACATAGACCCGCGCCGCCCAACCACTGCACTTGTCACGAACGGTCCGTTCCGCTTCACCAGAAACCCGCTCTACCTCTCTCTCACACTGTTGTCCGTCGGACTAAGCCTCTTGTGCGACATCCCCTGGGTGCTGGCCGCTCTTATCCCCACGTTGGTCATCGTCCACAGAGGCGTCATTCGCCGCGAAGAAGCCTATCTTGAAGCCAAGTTCGGCAACGCTTATTTGGAATACAAAACAAAGACCAGACGGTGGCTGTGAGGAACACGGCGCGGGCGGTTCAAGGCGCAGGTTCTCCTGCCGAGGCCTCGAGAATGTAGAACCATTGGTCCCGCGACAGGGTCAGGCCGGTGACAGCGGCGCTGCTCTTCACCCGTTCGCGGTTGGTTGTTCCAATCACTGGAATGATTCGCGCCGGATGCGCCAATATCCAGGCCAGGGCCGCTTGTTCGACCGTCGCGCCGCCCAAATCCTTTCCGACCTCTCCCAGCGCTTGCCGCACGCGGCGCGCGCGTTCGTCCCCGGCCTTGAGCAGCCCCCCGCCGGCCAGCGGCGACCATGCCATTGGCGAAACGCGCAGGCGCAGGCACTGATCAAATGTGCCGTCGTAAAGCGGGTTTGTGTGCAGCACAGAAAATTCCAATTGGTTCGTCACCATCGCAAACGGCAGGCGCGAGGCCAGCAAATCAAATTGCGAGGCCGTGAAGTTGGAAACGCCAAAGTGCAACGCCTTCCCCGCCTTCTTCAGCGCCACAAAGGCCGACGCCACCTCGTCCGGATCCAGCAATGGATCGGAACGATGAATCAACAGCACATCCACCCGGTCGGTGCGCAGCAGTTTCAACGATTCATCCACCGATGCCAGGATGTGCGTGCGGCTGGTGTCGTAATACTTGACTCGCTGCGCGGAGCCGGGCATCAACAGTTTGATGCCGCACTTGGTGACGATCTGCACCTTGTCGCGCAAGGCGGCGTCGCCCGCAAGCGCGTCCCCGAAAAGCCCCTGGCAAACGTGCCCGCCATAAATGTCCGCATGATCAATGGTTGTGATCCCGGCCTCAATAGCTTCATGGACGAGGGCGCGGATCTCGTCACGGCTCAATTTGGCATCGGCCAGCCGCCACATTCCCAGCGCAATTCGCGAAGCAGCCGGGCCATCGGAAGAAAAACGGATTTGCGGTACTTTCATCGATGTATCAAGTCTGAGAAAAGATCAGTTTGCCAGCCAATTGTGAATCATCATGGAGGCAACTTCATCGCAGCCTTTCTCCGCGTCGGGGCCGGCGATGTTCGTCGCCACAACAACGGCGAAATCCTTTTCCGGAGCAAGCCACATCACGACATACCACATCGTATTCGAGCCAGCGTGCGTCAACGCATTTCCGCCCGCCCAGTCGCGTTTGACCACGGCCCAACCACAGGCATAGTCCCCGCCAACCGGCGGTGTATGGAGTTTGACGAGCGTTTCCGGTTTCAAGAGGCCTCCTGCCTGACCGCGCTGCATGTGGAAAATAATGAAGTGGGCAAGGTCGTCGAGTGAGCAGTGGACGCGGCCAGCCGGCGCGATAGCCGGTGGATTGTCCGATTGCACTGGCACGATGATCCCCATTTGACGTCTGTGCCCCCAAGGCTGGTTAATCCCGCCAATTATGCCCGGCGGCCCGAATCCTGCGGAGTCCATGCGCAGCGGCTTGAAAAGCCGTTCGGTGATCAGTGTTTCCCACGGTTGGCCGGCGATCTTTTCCAGCATCGCGCCGATGATGGCGTAGCCCTGATTCGAATAAATCATCTTCGTTCCTGGCGGTGCTTCCGGCGGTTGACTCAGGACGGCTTCGATGAATTCACGGCGCTGCTGCGCGGGCGTGCCATGTTGTTCCCAAGCCCGTCTCCAGGCGGCTGCGGGCGGCGCGCCGGGAACGCCGCCGCGATGCGTGAGCAATTGCTCGACGGTCACAGTTTCATATTGCTTGTCCATCTTGCCCCTCAACTCTGGGAACACATCTGCAATGGTGGTGTCCCAATGCAATTTGCCTTCGTCAATCAGCATCGCGGCAAGCGTCGCTGTCATGGACTTGGTGTCGGAACCGATGTGAAATACGTCGTTGGTCGTCACCGGCGTTGGGTCGCCAAACTTGCGAACGCCCGCGACAAGGCGGTCGCAAATCTTTCCGTCTTTCACCACCACCACCGCCAGTGCGGGCAGATTATGCTTTTTACGGATGCCTTCGAGTGCTTGGATCATATCATTGGATGCTGGCGTTGCAGTGTACAAGGTGATGACACCACAGGTCAAAGCCGAAACCAGGAGGATTCCAAATGGGACAATGTTTTTATCACACACAGAATCAAGAAGACGAAACAGGCCAGGTTTTGGCAAGCCCGTTAAAAAACTGCGGAGTTTCTTAACGGGCTGTTTGTCTTCATGGTCCAGCCGAACCGCTCACGGCAGGACGTGCGTTGCGGGGATGATCAAGCAGACCGGCTTGGCCCCGACACTTTGGGGAGCATAATATGAATTGTTCACGAATTGCCCTTTGCCAACCGCTCCTTAAACGAGTTAACCCGTCAATGCGAATTTGGTTGCGGTCGCTCGGCAGGCAGACTGTTTGTCCGAGAAGAAAAACTGGACATTAGCCAGACACGAAGTGTCTGGTCGTGGCCGACTGAGAATTCGTCCTGAAAGGACGCGGAAATTACCCGAATTGAATTCTTGCGCGGAGGCTTATCCCGCTCCCATGCCGACGTTTTGCACGGTCTGGAAGAGCTTGCCTTCGGTCTTGATGCTGGGCGCGATGATGATTTCGGTTTCTTGAAATTCCCGGATGGTTCTCGCGCCGACGTTGCCCATGCACGTCGTGATCGCACCCACCAGGTTTTGCGAGCCGTCATCCACCGTGGCGGGTCCGAAGAGAATCTGTTTGAGCGAGCCGGTGACGCCGACTTTGATGCGGGTGCCACGCGGCAGATTGGCGTGCGGAGTGGCCATGCCCCAGTGGTTCCCTTTCCCCGGCGCTTCCTGCGCGCGGGCAAAGGCGCTGCCGACCATGACGGCATCCGAGCCGCAGGCCAGCGCCTTGCAAACATCGCCCCCTTTGCTCATGCCGCCGTCGGTGATGATTGGCACATATTTGCCGGTCATTTTGTGATGATAATCGCGCGCTGCGGCGCAATCGACGGTGGCGGTGACTTGCGGCACGCCCAGGCCGAGAACGCCCCGGCTGGTGCAGGCCGCGCCCGGCCCAACGCCGATCAAGACTCCCGCCACGCCGCAACCCATCAAGCCCAGCGTGACTTCATACGTGACAGCGTTGCCGATGATGACCGGGATGTGCATCTTTTTGCAAAAATCGGCCAGTTCGAGGGATTTGTACTCCGTTGAAATATGTTTGACAGTGGAAACGGTGGATTGCACGACGAAGAGGTCGGCCCCGGCCTCCTGGGCGATGCAACCGAAGCGCTCCGCCTTCTGCGGAATGGAACTGACCGCTGCGAGCACGCCGGCTTTTTTCAATTCCTCCACCCGCCGCGCAATCAACTCCTCCTTGATGGGTTCGGTGTAAAACTTCTGAATCAAAGCCGTGACCTCTTCCTTGCCGGCTTTGACAATCTGGCCCAGGACTTCGGTGGGGTTCTCGTAGCGCGTCTGCACGCCTTCCAAGTTGATGACCCCCAAGCCGCCCAGCTTGCCCATAGCAATGCAAAAGCGGACATCTGTCACGCCGTCCATGGCGCTGGCGATGATGGGGATTTTCAGTTCAATGGCGCTGCCGTCTTTGCGCGGGATTTTGAACGAGGTGTCCACTTCGTTGGGGTTGATGGTCACCTCGCCGGGCACAAGCGCGATCTCGTCAAAACCATAGGTAACGCGCGCTTTTCGATTTCGTCCAATCCACATTCCCATAGGTTAAATTCGCCTCATTTAAAGTTAAAATTGGAAAGGCTCATTGAGCATTCCGCACTGCGCACAACGCGAACGGTCCTCATCCGCGTCATCCGTATATATCGAACCGCAACGTTCACACCGGAAAATGCGGTCCTGTTTCCGCGCCGGTCCGAAGCGCCGGCTGCGAATCTCCGAATATACCGCCAGCACGGAAAGCCCGGCAAGCAAAGAAAAAACATAAACGAATACGAGGGCCTGGCACGACATGTTAAAAATCTTTCGCCATTGTTTTCACTGCGCGGCGGCCGGGCCGGCATTGGTTGGTTCCAGCGTTTGCCAATCAAATACAGCCTTGCCCCAAACAGGTGCTGGCGAGGGCACAGGCCTGAAACGCAGCTGGCGCGCCAGGGCCAGCGCGGTGTTGTCCGCCTCCGCCGATCCAGACCGCGGCGCCAGCAACCGGGCGGCCACGACCTGTCCCGCCGAATCGACGGCAATCTGCACGACGGAATTGGCCAGCAACAGAGTGCTGGGCCAGGAAGGCAACCCGCCGGGCGCGTTAAGGAGACGCCCAGCCAGTTCGCCTTCGATCTCAAAAAGGGAATTCGTCCTGACCCGCTCCGGGGCCAGAGACGCCGGCCAGGGGTCCAGTTCCGGCGCGCTTTGGTCCGTCAAGGCGGATGGCAGGATGGCTTCAGCCCGCCCCGACGGCGGAAAATCAATTCCGAGCCTGTTCGTATTGAGCGTCAACCACGCGGGCGGCTCGGTTTCGTCGGGCAGTTGATAGGTCGGCAGACGCAGCCAGGCGCGTTCCGAAAAGCCGTGCAGACTGGGCATCGGAAACACTGTCGGGTCAATGGCAAAGAACGTCCTGGTCAACTCCCCCGCCGTCAGCGGCGTGCCCACCAGACCGAAATGGCCGGGAACGGGGGCCGTGCGCCCAAGGCCGCGCTCGCGCCCGCCAAAGAGCCATATCAGTCCCACCTGCACCACGCACAACACGCCGAAAACGCGCCAAAAACGCCCGCGCGTCCACTTCCCGCAGACTGCTGGCGAGCCATTCACGGTTTGAAGCGCCCGGCGGGCGCGGCAAAAGGACTAGGCCGTTCCGCCAGCAGGAATTCCGTGATGCCGATGTCCCGGGCCAAGCGGTAGAGGCGCATGACCACTTCATTTTCCGCCGCCTTGTCGGCCCAGACGACCAAAGTCAGTTTCTTCGAGGCGTGCGAACTCTCCTGCAAACGGCGGCGCAATTCCTTTTTCAATTCCCCCTCTTGCACCTGCCTGTTTTCATAAAAGAATTGCCCGCGAAAATTGACCGCGACAACCACGGTTGGATTATCCGTCCCGGTCAAATTGACGATGTCATTGGTGGCAAGCTGCACTTGAAAAAGGCCCCGCACTTGTTCGACCAGCCTGGGGTCCGCGCCCGGCTCAACCCGGAGACGAAACGGTTGATCGCCCGGGGCATTCTTTAAATCTCCGGCGCGCAGTTGTTCCAAATCCGCCGCCTTGTTGGTTTTGCCCGCGAAAATCACGTCGCCGTCGCGGGTGACGGTGATGGTTTGGGCGTCGGGCGGGGCGGCAGCGGCGAACTTGACCAACACGCCCGGTGTATACAGCAGCGAGCCAAGCAGCATGAAGATGAGCAGCAGAAAGAGCACCCCGGCCACTGGCGCGGCGTCCAACGGCCCGCGAAAAAACGTCGCCTGGCGCGCAAATCTCATATCGATCGGGACGGGACTTCGGGGGGAGCGGCGACGATGTTCAGGATTTCGCTCGAAACCTGCTCCATGTCCAGAACAATGGTATTGACACGACCGACCAGGTAATTATAGCCGGCGTAACTGGGAATGGCCACGGCCAGGCCGGCGGCGGTGCAGATCAACGCCTGCCAGATCCCGGCCGAGAGCTGGCCGACATGGGCGTTGAGGCCGCTGTCCTGCACGACCCGGAACACGTCCATGAAGCCGAGCACGGTGCCCAGCAAGCCCAGCAGCGGCGCGATCTGTGCGACGGTGGCGAGCAGGTTGAGTTTCTGTTCCAGGCGCGGCACCTCCCAGGCGCCGGCGTCTTCCAGCGCCTCGCGCACCGCTTCGCGGCCCCGTTCGCGGTTGAGGATGGCCACCTTGACCAGGCGCGCCACCGGGCCGGGCGTGGCGTCGCAAATCGCGATGGCTTCCACCACATTGTCCCGCTTCAAAACATTGCGCACGCCGTTGAGAAATTCGGTCGAGTTGATCTGTTCGCTGTGGTAGAGCAACAGGCGCTCGAAGAACACCGCCAGCGCCAGAGCGCTCGCCGCCACAATCACCCAGATCATCAACCCGCCCTCCGCCAAAAAATGAGGCATGTCCAATTTATAGGGCTTGTTCGGCGGGGATTAAAGGCTAAAGTTTTTCAACGCAAAAGTTCGCCTGACAATTGACTCGCGCTGGCAGACGCCAATCATGCTATTATCCTGCGATATGAATTTGGACGAGACACAACAGAAGAAAGTGGCGGCCTGGATCAACGAGGGCCTGAAGCTTTCCGATATTCAGAATCGCCTGGAAACCGAATGCGGCCTGCGCCTGACCTATCTGGATGTCCGGCTGATCGTTGACGATTTGAAGCTCAAGCCCAAGGATCCCCCTGCTCCGCCCAAGCCTGCCCCGTCGGCCCCGGCGGAATCGAAATTGAGCCTTGGCCCGGCGGAAGCTCCTCCCGCCAACGTCAGCGTGACCGTGGACCAACTGACGCGACCAGGCGCGTTGGTCAGCGGCAAAGTCAAGTTCAGCGATGGAAAATCGGCGGAATGGATTCTGGACCAGGCGGGCCGTTTGGGCGTTGTGCCGGCCGAAAAGGGATACAAACCGTCCGCCGCCGATTTGCAGGACTTTCAAATCGCCCTGCAAGCCGAGCTGCAAAAGCAGGGGCTTTAGGGCATCCCCCCCTCGTCACTCCACCGTGACGCTTTTGGCCAGATTGCGGGGCTTGTCGATGTCGCAGCCGCGCAGGACGGCGATGTGATAGGCAAACAACTGCAGCGGAATGGTGGCCAGAATCGGATAAAGAGGTTCCAACGTCTCCGGCAGGTAAATCACATCGTCCGCCAGGGTGGAAATCTGGGTGTCGCCTTCCGTGGCCACGGCGATAATGGGCCCTTTGCGGGCGCGGATCATGGCCATGTTGGCCAATGTTTTCTCGTACATCGCATCCTTCGGCACCAGAAAAACGGTCGGCGTGGCGGGATCGATCAGCGCGATGGGGCCGTGTTTCATTTCCGCCGCGGAATAACCCTCCGCGTGGATGTACGAAATCTCCTTGAGCTTGAGCGCCCCTTCCAGGGCAATCGGAAAATTGTAGCCGCGGCTGAGAAAGAAAAAGTCCCGGGCTTTCGAGTATTTCTGCGCCAGTTTCTTGATGGCTTTCTCCTGTCGCAGCAGGGACTCGATTTTTTGGGGAATGGTCTCCAAGCCGCGCAGAATCTCCAACGCGCGATGCACCGAAAGCTTTCGCATCCGCCCCAGATGCACGGCCAGCAGGGCGAGGATGGCCAGCATGGAAACAAAGGCCTTGGTCGAGGCCACGCCGATCTCCGGCCCCGCGTGCATGTAAATCCCGCCGTCGGATTCGCGCGCGATGGTGCTGCCGACGACGTTGCAAATAGCCAGGGCGCGATGCCCTCGGCGCCTCGCTTCGCGCAACGCCCCCAAAGTGTCCGCGGTCTCGCCTGATTGCGAAATCACCAGCACAATCGTGTTCGCTTGCAGGGGCGCGTTTCGATTGTAAAACTCGTGCGCAAATTCCACTTCGACCGGCAGGCCTGCCAGTTCCTCAATGAGATACTCGCCCACCAGCGCCGCATGCCAACTTGTGCCGGTGGCGGCAATGACAATGCGCTCGACCGCCAGCAGTTCCGCCGGCGTCATGTTTAATCCGCCGAATTTGGTCGTCGCTCCCTCCAAATCAACCCGCCCCCGCAACGCGTTCTCGATCGTGCGCGGCTGCTCGTAAATTTCCTTGAGCATGAAATGTGAATAATTGCCGCGCTCCGCGTCCTCGGAGTCAAATTCCAGCCGGCTGATTTGCACCTTCGCCGTTTCCGTGCCGAGATTTTGCACGTCGAACCGCTCGGCGGTGATGGTGGCCACGTCGTAATCGTTCAAATAGACCACCTGCCGCGTGTGCGCCACGATGGCGTTGGCATCGCTCGTCAGGAAATTCTCCCCTTCACCAATGCCGATGATCAAGGGAGACCCCCGCCGCGCGCCGATGATGACGCCGGGATGATCGGCGCTGATGACGGCGATCCCGTAAGTGCCGATGACTTCGCGCAACGCATCGCACACCGCTTGGGCCAGCGCCAATCCGTTGGGCTTGCCGGAATGACTTTCGAGGTGCGTTCCGATCAAATGGGCCAGGACTTCCGTGTCGGTGGCGGATCGAAAAGTGTGGCCGGCCTGGACCAGCTTCTCTTTGAGGCGGTCGCAATTCTCAATGATGCCGTTGTGGACCACGGCGATTTTCCCGGATTGATCCAGATGCGGATGCGAGTTTTCGTCCGAGGGAGGGCCATGGGTGGCCCAGCGGGTATGGCCGATGCCGAGGAATCCGGGCGCCGGCTTTTCCCGCAGCAAGGGAGCCAGGCCCTCGTCGAGTTTGCCTTTTCGCTTTCGAATCTCCAGCGAGCCGTCGTGGAGCACGGCCACGCCGGCGCTATCGTAGCCGCGGTATTGCAACCGGCGCAGTCCCTCCAGCAGGATCGGCGTCGCCTCTTTTTTGCCTAAATATCCAATAATGCCGCACATGACATGTTTCTATCGGTCAAAGAATAGGCCATCTTCACATAATTCCAACTCGTAAATGCCACATTCTCCAAGTTAAATGAAGGGCATGGATTCGTTGCCGTTGCATGATTTTCACCAAGCCAGGGGCGCGCTATCCCTGGACTTGAACGGCCGGGAAGCCGTCGCCCATTACGGCGACGCGCCGGCCGAGTACGCCGCCTTGCGCCAATCGGCTGGAATCATCGACCTCAGTTTCCGGGGAAGGCTCTGCGTCCTTGGGACGGATCGCGTAAAGTTTCTCAATGGCCAGATCACGAACAACGTGAAGGATTTGCGGATCGGCCAGGGCTGTTACGCGGCGCTCGTCTCGGCCAAAGGCAAAATCCTAAGCGACCTCCACATTTATATTCTGGAAAACGAAATTCTCCTGGATTTTGAGCCGGGCCTGGATGCCGCCGTGCAGCAGCGCCTGGAAAAATACATCATCGCCGAAGACGCCCAGGTGGCGGATGTCTCTGCCCTCTACGGCCTTTGGAGCGTCCAAGGGCCAAACGCCGCCGCTGTCATCCAACGGTTGCCGTGGAATGCTGCAATCCCGGAAACGCCTCGCGCGCTGGCCAAAATCGACGATGCCGCGCTGGGCGAAATTTACGTGATGAACCACGCCAGAACACGCGACGCCGGTTACGATCTCTTTGTCCCCAGCGGAGCTATGCCGACAGTCGCGGAACAACTCATTGCCGCGGCCAAAGACACCGGCGGACGTCTCTGTGGCTGGCAGGCCCTCGAAACCGCGCGCATCGAGGCCGGCATCCCCCGCTTCGGCGCTGATATGGATGAGACAAATCTTGCGCCGGAGGTTTTGGGCGAAGAGGCGATCAGTTACTCCAAGGGCTGTTACATCGGGCAGGAAGTCATTTCCCGCGTCCGCACCTACGGCCAGCCGGCCAAGTCGCTGCGCGGACTTCGCCTCCCGGATAACTTGCGCGCCCTGCCAACCAAGGGCGACAAACTTTTCCTGGGCGAAAAAGAAGTCGGCTACATCACGAGCGCCGTCGCTTCACCAGGACTGAAAGCCAACATTGCTCTGGGCTACGTCCGCCGCGAAGCCAATCATCCCGGAACCGAATTAAGCCTGCAAATGCCTCCTGAGAGAGTTCCAGTGAACATAGTGGATTTGCCATTTATTCCGAAGGAGCAAACCGCCATTCATCTGAGCGGATTTCGAACACTGCCATGAACAGAATCATGCCGGCAGTTGCTTCGTTCATCATCATGATGGCTCCATGGACAATGGCCGCGCCCGATGACCCGGTGGTACTCCAGGACCTTGGAGCCTGGGTCAAGCTGTCCAACGGGAGAATGTCCTTCATTGTCGGCAAAGCCGACGCCACCATCCGCACAATGACCTTGGACGGCAGTCCCAACCTCGCGGGCAAGGGCGCCTATTTCGCGGTCGCCAATTCCGGCGGTCACGACGGTCGCGATATCCACAACGCAACGTTCCAAATCGAGCGGAACACTGCCGACCTGGTCGAGCTTTCCTTTGGCGCCCGGGTCGGAGGCGTTTACTTCACGCAGTATTATATCCTGAGGCGGGGTGACCCGGGGTTCTACGTCGCCGTCCTGATGCAGCGGCGGCCAGGCGATCCCCCGGAGCGCATCGGTCAGATCCGCTGGTCGTTCAATCTCAACAACACTCTGTTCAATTACCAACTTGTCAACGATATCGAGCAAGGCCCCATCCCCGACATGCGCGGTGCGGTGCCCGTCCAGGATGCTGCCGTCCGATTGCCCGATGGAACGGTCTATACAAAATACAACTATTGCGATTACCTCGAAAACAACTGGGTTTACGGGTTGTGCGGGTCTCGCGCCGGATCTTGCGGAGCATTCATCATAACCCCGAGCACCGAGTTCTTGCAGGTCCCCACCAAACAGGAGATCACCGTTCACAACGGTCCCGTCATGCATCGATTCCTCGCCTCCGGCCACTTTGAGCCGCGGGAACTGTCCAGTCCATCCATCCCTGAAGGTTGGACCAAACTCTGCGGACCGTGGATGGTCTATCTCAATTCCGGAGACAGCCCCCGCCAGATGTGGGCCGACGCCAGGGAGCGCGCGCAGGCGGAACGGGCGCACTGGCCTTATGCGTGGATGCAGCATCCTGAGTTTCCGCTGCAACGGGGCGAGGTCACCGGCACATTGAAGTTGTACGATGGCAGGCAGCCTGCCGCCAATGCGCTGATGGTGCTGACCGCGCCCCAGCCGGATTGGCAGGTCCAGGTTCTGAATTACATCTTCAGCACGCGCGCTGACGGCAACGGCCGCTTCACACTGCCGCATGTGCGTCCGGGCAATTACACCCTCTTTGCCGCTGTCCCGGGAGTAACCGGCGAATTCCGCAAGGACAACGTCACTGTCACCGCGGATGGAAAGCTTGATTTGGGCGAACTGCTCTTCACCCCGGCCTATTACTCCGCCAAACTGTGGGAGATCGGACAGGCGGATTTGCGCACCACGGGTTTCAAGCTCAGCGACCAGCCGCGTCAATATGGACTGGAAAAATCGGTCCCGTCCAATCTGACCTACACCGTTGGCCTCAGCACCCCGACACAGGATTGGTATTACTCCCAGGCCAAACGGGGGGACTGGAACATCAAGTTCAACGTGGACCGGGCTTATGGAGGCGAGGGGGTGTTGACCATTGGCGTGGCCGGCCAGACCCGCAACCCCCGGCTCCAGGTTCTTGTCAACAATGCTCTCGTCGGCGCGTATTCGGGCGGGAACAGCAGTGCCGGCTACCGCAGCGCTATCCTCGGAAGCAGCTACCATGAGTATAAAATCATTCGATTCCCGTCCTCCCTGCTTCGATGCGGCACAAACTTGGTGACGCTCAGGCTTGCCCGCGGTTCGGTCATGTATGACGTGCTGAAGCTGGAAATTGATGACCCGAAAATCCCCAGGCAGATTCCCCGCGTGACGGCGCGCCCGCCCAAATGAAACAGACCGCGGCCTCCGGTCGTGTGTGATTAGATTGCAGCTTCTTCGATCAATCTTTCGATTGTCCATGTTTCAGAAGCCAATTTCAAGCCCACAGCCGGGGTGCAGCCCAAAGTCGAGTGAACTTTGCACCAGTTGTAGGCGAAAACGAACAGGGCGAGCGCGTAGCGGTGATTGTCGAGGGTCTTGGAATATCCAAGGGACAGCCGCGCAAACCGCTTGTTGAAGTGCCTGACGCTCAAATTGGCCCGTTCTACATGGCTGGTGCAAATCCTGTCCCGCCGGGGGTCGCCAGCCTTAATCCTGATTTTCACGCCAACAAACGGAGCCGGGGAATAACGCCGCTTGGCTTCGATCTGGCCGGGTGTTGGCGCGAACTGTTTTACCATAATCGCATAATCCAACCGCCCCAAAAGGTGCTGGCGGATTATGGCCGGATATGGAGTGAAAGAATCCGTTGTGATCTGAATGCGCCCGTCAACGCGCTTGGCAACGTCCTCGACAAAAGTGTTGGTGTTGTCGTTGTCCCGCTTGCCCGTGTGATAGCTGACGATGAATTTTTCACGGGCTGCAATGGCCAGAAACGTATACTGATCGCCCTTATCGTCGGCATACCGGGGCGCATTCTTTTGGGCGCAAAACACCCTTGCCCACAGTTCGTCTATTTGCAGGGCGTCGGTTTTGATGTTGCGGGCAAGCCGGTCATGCAATGCTTCGACTTTCGGGCCAATCGTTTCCAGTACATTTAAAACGGTGTGCGGGTCGCAATTCGTCACCCTGGCTGTCCCGCGAACGCCAAGCCCTTCCGCCAGCAGTTTGATGATTTGAACGACCTTTTCATTTTCAAGGCGCAAGCCGTCTAGCACTTGAGATTCACAGGAGTATTTTCCGCAGCGGGTGCAAACGTACCGTTGCGCCACGCCATTTCGATTTCTAAAATGACCCGCCTTTTTGCACGGGCCGTCGCAGCAATGACAATTTTTCAACTTGCCTTTCCGGGCAGGGTGAAGTACTGTCAAGTCTGCATCTAACCGATGTGCGACTTGCGCGGCTTACCCTGCGCTTTGTTGCGCCCTGCTGGTGTTTCAGCACTGGCAGGGCAGTTTAAAATTTGGGATCAGGGCGGGGTGTCTCCGGCTCATGGGGCCGATATTTACCGTCTAAGGGAAGGCTCGCAACCTCCCCGCCCGTTCCCGAAATTCCTTCAAAGAACGGGGACAACATATCACGGCAGGGGAATTTTAAAACTGCTGATATTGTGGCGGCCGTGAAAGCAAAATTTCCAACGAAGGAACTGCCAGAAACCAAGACCCCGCAAATTCTCTTTATCTTGAGAGAAAAGGGCATTTTAAAGGAGGTAGCCCCAAGGGTTTACGCCAAAACATGATTTAGCAGGGACGGCGGGGATGAAGCCGGAAGGCCAAGACTGCCATAGATGGCACAGCCAACCGAGTCCCGCCGTTCCCTGCGCTATTTGTGGCCGCAGCGTGATGGAACGTGCCACGACCCTGTAAGGATGTCAACAAAGTAAATATATCTCATTAATTGTGAGAATATTAGACGATAATCGGTGCTGTTTACGCAAAGGCATCATTATTATTTGTATCCTTAACCTATTGAAAATACGATACTTACAAAAGGAGCATCTTTTTTTTGTTGAAAAACTTTACTTTTAGGTGAATAATGCCGATACGAACATTAGTCATACGCAATCGAGGTCGCCAAATAATCCGGGCGATAGCGACTGAGGCGGCTGATGGTGGCAAAGACCCATGTCCAGTACTAAAATTCTTTCAAGAGCAAGCCAACAGTTGGCCGGCAGAGATGACGAAACTGGGCGCGCGGCTGGCCGAAATCTCTGAAAACGGGGTGCCGCAACCACATGATGACACTAGATTTAAGAAATTGGGTGGCACAAATGAACTTTTTGAGTTCAAGAGTAGTGCGCAGGGTTTGCGCCTTATTTGCTTTTGGGATGAAAGTTTGATTATTTGCACTCATGGATATGTCAAAAAAGGTCAGAAAGCGCCAAAATCGGAACTTGAGCGCGGGGAACGAATGAGACGCGAGTATTTTGAGTCAAAAGCAGCAGGAACATTAACACATGCAACAGCGTAAAGAACCACAGTTTGACACTTTCGATTCCTTTGAACAGTTTTTTGATCGGGCTGAAAAGAGGGCGGATTACTGGACGGAACTAGCAAAACTGGAGTTTACCAAGGATGTTCTGTTCAAAATGAACAAAGATGGAATCTCCAAAACCGAGCTTGCCAACCGCCTTGAAGTCCAGCCGGGTTTGGTTACTCGGCTTTTGAACGGTCGGAACAACTTTGAAGTGTCGACGATGGTTCGCATCGCTATGGCCCTTAATTGCCGCCTTCGCAGCCATCTTGAACCCCTGGGCGCACAGCCGGTATGGTTTGATGTCTTCAACGAGGAAAATCAGGCCAGAACCGATGAAGCTTGGAATCCTGACCAGTTTCGTAAAGTGGCGTTAGGCATACCAATGTGTGAAATCCTGAATTATGAATCCGGCGCCGTTGCAGCTTGAACGACACTTTTTTACGAAAGTCGCGCTTGATTCTCACCCTGACGGGCAACCCAACGTTTTGAACCACCTCCAATGTGAGATAGAGATTGGGCAAGCAGAGGATAATTCAAGGCGGTTTCAGGTTGTTCTGCGCGTTAAGCTCCTCTCTGATCCTGAAAAACAAACTACTTATACCGGAGAAATTCACGCCGTTGGTTTGTTCCAAGTAGTTGCGGGTTGGCCAGATAATGAGGTAAATCGACTGGTTGAAGCCAACGGCACAGCTTTATTGTATGGTGCTATCCGCGAAATGCTGCTAAACCTAACAGCTAGAGGGCCTTGGCCACCTGTTCCATTGACTACGCTGACTTTCGTTCCAGTAAACAAGGAACCAAATGCTCATCTTGAGCCGAAAGGGGCAGCCTCGGCTCCGGTCACGTAGTAATGTTCATTAAATGAACGACACCAAAACAGCCTTTTCCGATACGTACAGCCACATTCCATAGTACCCGAAAAACACATCAAAACAAGTCCAATAATTGGACAACTGCGAAGTCGATCTCCCGTACCCCATAAGATTCACAGTGTGAATTTAACCCTGAGCGGCGAGTGCTGTCGGAAACGGCCAGATGCAATCTAGCCGTACACGACCCGGCCTCCTTGTAGTTGTCCTTTCAGGTTGACGAGAGCCGGAGCGCGGTCAAAACTCAGAGCTTATGAACAGATTGAGCACTGTCACAACCGCAGTTCTTTCACTCTTTTGCATGCATGTTATCGCCCAGGAAAAAGTCATCCGACTCTATGACGGGCCGGCGCCCGCCTCGGAGAACTGGAAACAAACCGAGCAGGAAAACCGCACCAATCTTTGGAACTGCCGCGTCGTGCTCAATGTGGCCAATCCCACTCTGACTGTTTTCCAGCCGGAAGCCGGCAAGGCCAATGGCGCCGCTGTTGTCATCTGTCCCGGCGGGGCGTTTTTCGCCTTGTCGATTGACAACGAGGGTTTCGATGTCGCCCGCTGGCTCAACACCAAAGGGGTCACTTGCTTCGTGCTGAAATACCGGCTGGTCGAATGCAAAACAGATGATCCGACGCGTGAAGTCAACAACCGTGGTCCGTTGGCTGAGGTAGTGGCGCCCATCGTCAAACTGGCGCTGGCGGATGGTAATGCAGCCATTGGTTATGTGCGCAAGCACGCGGCGGAATTTGGGGTCAACCCGCAGCGCATCGGCATCATCGGATTTTCAGCGGGCGGAACTTTGGCCGTGTCGGTTGCCATGAACTACACCGCTGCAACGCGGCCGGATTTTGTGGCGCCGATTTACCCGGCATTCGAATGGGCGATCAAAGGCAACGGTGTTCCCGCCGATGCCCCCCCGGCATTTATTCTGGCGGCGTCCGATGACCCGCTGGGGCTGGCGCCGCAGAGCGTCACGATTTACCAGGATTGGATCGCCGCCGGGAAATCCGCGGAACTGCACCTCTATTCCAAGGGCGGACACGGCTTCGGCATGCGCCCGCAGCACCTCCCCTCCGACCATTGGATCGAACGCTTCGCCGACTGGCTCGCCGTGCAGGGCCTGTTGCAGTAACGTAATGCCACCCTAACGGAAGCACGAAGAATTGCCCATTTGGCTGTCTGGCTTCCTAATCCTAATCGTAATCTTAATCTCCCAACCCCTGAAGATGATTCGAGTCTTCTGAGTCCCATCAGTCCCCCAGTCGGACCCGTCCTACCAGTCCGACCCGTCCGATTTCCTCCGTAAAGGAGTTCCTTGCATGTCAACATTTTGGTGAGCCGGACTCATGGATAACTGTGCTTCACAGATTGTTCGATTCAATGTCGTAATTTAAATTGAACTTGTCATTTGCGGCATTTCCTCAGGATTGCAAATACGATAGCGACACCCAAAAGAGTAAAATATATCCAAGGATGGTCGTTCACTATAAACTGGGTTATAGAACCACCCCCTCCATGAATAGTTGTAAGCAATGGCTGATAGATGTCTGAGCTGGACCCCTATTTTTAGACCACTGGTTAAGTTCGACTTTTGCCGGTCTGCTGTAGATAAGAAAGAGCAGACTTATGAAAGCAAAACGGAAAAGACACAGTGCGGCCTTCA
>JBKQUS010000026.1:0-8937 GCA_052325505.1 Limisphaerales bacterium | reverse complement strand
GCAAGTTCACATTGAGTTCGTTCATTGCGCCCATGAGCAGCCCAAGCTGCCCAACACGCAATGCTTCCCTCAAAGTGGCTGGTTTTCATTCGACCCTTGGTGGCTGGTTTTGATTGACCGCTGACAGTCGTCTGTCGGCAGACGCCGAAAGGCTTGTGTGAAATCGTGATCGAGGATGCAGGGTTGCCTTTTCTGTAAGCCCATGCCGATTCTCGGATCTGTCACGCAACATTTTCCGAACAAGTGGTACGGACAAATCTTAGGTGAACCGCGAAGGATGCGGTCGAGGCATGGAAGCGGCAAGTCTGAGTGAATGGCGCCAGGGGACAGTTTTCTGCCGAGACAGGGCGTATCCATCGCCGTTCAGTGAACTATGAAATGGACTGGAGGGCAACAAGAATATTGGTGTTTTTGTAAGCGCGCTGAATATTCACCATGGCTGAGTGCGGCTTTTTTTCTGGACTGCCGCAAAATGCCCTGCAACGTCACCGGGCTCAAGTGGCAATTGGAACCAAATAATAGTGAATGGTCATTGGCTGTCATGTAAACAACTTACTGACAACCTCTTATGGATTTAAAATGTTGTCGCTTTTTTCAGGAGCAATATGAACGGGTCGGTCCTATAAAAATGACAAAAGGTGGCGGGCGGGCGGTGTTTAGCCTGTCAGGCTTGAGCTGATTTATGGCTCGTCCCCTTCGCCTCGAATACGCCAACGCGGATTCCTACGTCATGCGGATGTGCAAATCCAATTTCGGGCGGAGGTGGTTCAGGCGGAGGCGGCAGAGGATCGAGAACCCTCATGATGCGCTGGAGAACTGTGTTCCAGCGCGCTGAAAGTCCAGAGGCATCAGCGGGGAGCGATTTCCAACCATTTTATGAGACAGGGGATGGCAAATCCCGATGTGGTAGTTTCAAGATGCGTCCGGTTCGCGCCTGCGGCGCTGACGAAAACGGATTTGCTCCCCGTCACACAACGGCCCTCACCTTTTGGCGGTCAAGTTCGACAAGCGAGTTTTGTTCCAGCGCGGCGAGGATGGCGGACAGATGTGTTACAGCAATTTCATGCCAGGGCCAGATGCTGGCTCTTAAGTTTGAGCGATTGCGCGGCAAATTCGAGACACGCGCGCAAATCATCGCGTTCCAGATCAGGGAATTCGACCAGCAGATCTTCGAACGTGTCGCCCGCCACCAGATATTCCAGCATGGACTCGACCGGATACCGCAAATGGCGGATGGCCGGTTTGCCGTGGCAAATCTCCGGATCAATCGTGATGCGGGACAACAGATCACTCATCTCTAAAACTATAGCCGAACTGCATGAAAATGACAAGTCTGCCATTTCTGACGTTCCTTTCCAGCGTCGAGGCTGACGGCACACTTAAGAGCCCTTCGTCGAGGGTTTCTTCGGAAGTCTTGCGCCTCCATTTGTGCGTCTTGCAAGGGCAGCGGTTGCGGCGAAACCCGAAACATGTTACGGCTCTGTTGCGGATCGTGTTGCCTACCCATCCTGCCATCCTGTCTTTGCTTGCGCCTTTGTGTCTTTGCCCTTTGCGTTGAAATCAGCCATGGTGAATATTCCGGGCGAGAAAACCGAAAAAAGTGAAAAATGAATATTTGCCTTTGTTTCCATTGCAACCCATTGCCAGCCAATACATTCCGCTCAAAATCAGCGGAAAGGATTCCATAGTTTTTCAAGGATTTTCGGGTTTTGGAACTCTGCGCCTGCCAAATGGTCATTCCGGATATTTATCGGTCATTACGCTTTCGTCATTCGACATTCTCCCCCATCGATTGAGATTCCAACTCCGTCAGTGTTGGCCAGTGTCCAAAAACTGAGATCCGTCACCGGGCATCCGCCGGCTCATGGGGGTTTGACTTGGCGGCCAACGACCCTATTTTGTCTGCATGTTCGAATTGTCCGCGCCTTACCAGCCGGCCGGCGACCAGCCGCAAGCCATCGCCAGGCTGACGGAAGGCGTCCTGGCGGGTGCGAGGCATCAAACGCTCGTCGGCGTGACTGGTTCGGGCAAAACCTTCACCGTGGCCAATGTCATCCAGGCCGTGCAGAAGCCGACCCTGGTCATTTCTCATAACAAAACGCTCGCCGCCCAGCTTTACGCGGAGTTCAAGGGTTTTTTCCCCGGCAACGCCGTCGAGTATTTCGTCAGTTACTTTGATTATTACCAACCGGAGGCCTACATCCCGCGCACCGACACTTTTATCGAGAAGGATTCCAGCATCAACGAAGAGATCGAACGGCTGCGGCTCTCGACCATGAGTTCGCTGCTGACGCGGCGGGACGTGGTGGTGGTGGCCAGCGTGTCGTGCATTTATGGCATTGGCAGCAAGGAGGATTACCAGGCCCTGGTGCAGCAGGTGCATGTGGGCATGCAGCTTTCCCGCGACCAGTTGCTCTCCCGCCTGGTCGATTTGCAGTATTCCCGCAACGATGTCGCCTTCGAGCGCGGACAATTCCGGGTGCGGGGCGACGTGGTCGAACTGCGCCCGTCCTGGACGGAAGACGGGCTGCGCATTGAGTTCTTTGGCGAGGAGATCGAGCGCCTTTCCCGCTTCGAGCCGCTGACCGGCGAACGGACGGAGGCGCCGCAATCGCTGGTCATTTTCCCGGCCAAACAATTCGTCACGACGCAATCCAAGATTAACCGCGCCCTCCTGGCCATTCGCGAGGAAATGGGCGACCGCATTGCCTGGTTCGAGGCGCGCGGCAAGCTGCTGGAGGCGCAACGCATCAAGATGCGGACGGAGTACGATTTGGAAATGATGGAAGAGATGGGGTTTTGTTCCGGGATCGAAAATTACTCGCGCCATCTGGCGGGGCGCGAGCCGGGATCTCGCCCCTGCACGTTGCTGGACTTTTTCCCGGACGATTACCTGCTCATCATGGACGAGAGCCACGCCACCGTGCCACAAATCGGCGGGATGTACGCGGGAGACCGTTCGCGCAAGCAGGTGCTGGTCGAGCACGGTTTTCGCCTGCCCAGCGCGCTGGACAACCGCCCGTTGGAGTTCCTGGAATTCCAGTCGATGCAGGGCCAGACCATCTACCTCAGCGCCACGCCCACCGAGCGGGAATTGGAGTGGTCGAAGGGGCACGTTGTTGAACAGATCGTCCGCCCGACGGGATTGGTGGACCCGAAAATCACCGTCAAACCCCTGGAAGGGCAGATTGATGATCTGCTGGAGGAAGTGCGCAAGCGCAGCGACGCCAAAGAGCGCACGCTCGTGACGACCCTGACCAAGCGTTCCGCGGAAGAATTGACCGATTACCTGCGCGACCTGGGCGTCAACGTCCGCTACCTGCACAGTGAGATTGACGCCATTGAACGGGTCGAGGTCCTGCGCGCGTTGCGCAAGGGTGATTTTGACGTGCTGGTGGGCATCAACCTGTTGCGCGAGGGGCTTGACCTGCCGGAAGTCTCCCTCGTGGCCATTTTGGACGCGGACAAGGAAGGTTACCTGCGCAGCGCGACCAGCCTCATTCAAACCGCCGGGCGGGCGGCGCGCCATCTCCACGGCGAAGTCATTCTTTACGCCAGCGTGATGACCCAAAGCATACAGAAATTCCTGGCCGTGTCAGAATACCGGCGGCAGAAACAACTGGACTGGAACCGGGAGCACAACATCACTCCCCGCAGCGTCAGCCGCGCGGTGGAGGACAGCCTGGCCGTGTATCAAAACACCCGCTCCAGGGCGGCGCTGCTTCTCAACGAGGTCGGCGGGAATTTCGATGTGACAGAGACGCTGCGCGAGTTGCAGGAACAAATGGTCGAGGCCTCCAACAACCTGGAATTCGAAAAAGCGGCGCTGCTACGCGACCAGATCCGGGAATTGAAACAGAGCTTTGCCGGCGGTCCGCCGGAGGGCAAAACCGAGCCATCATCGGTCAAGTATAAACCCGCCCGGCGCGGCAGGAAGCAACGGGCTTAATCGGAACGCTTGCGCCGGCCGAGTCGGAGCAGGACGGCTGAACCGGCCAGCATCAGGCTGATCGAGGACGGTTCCGGCTGTGTCAACAGCGGCATCGCCGTCCCCTCAGTGAGAGGTGTCACTGGCGGAGCACTGGGGATGTCAGCCATGGGGAAATACCTGTCAGGGTACACTTCCCTCATCTGAACAAGGCCGGAGAGTTCCCCATCAACGCTGGCAGAACATTCCCATCCGCCCAGCGCCGGCGCGCTGCTTTGGACAGGGGTGATGGCCGGAAGGTCGAGTCCTGATTGAAGGGGGCCGACGACACCTTGAGCCTGGCACAGGGATAAAGAGCCGAGGAAAAACAAAAAGCTGAGGCAAAACCTCACAACGGGCTTTTTGATGTTTTGCGCAATGGTTCTCATAGTGATTAAAATGACCCTAGTGCGTTCCGCGCCAGCCTGCAAGCATTAATATGCGGCTTTTTGGCGCAACGCCTTGTTCAAGTTGGGAAGAATCTAACATGAAATTAAGCCCAAATCAGAAGCTGGCCGGCATCCTGGAACCGGTCTTCGCCATTCGCACCGAAGACGACCTCGGCATTGGCGATACCGACGGCGTCCGGCAAATGATCGATTGGTGCCATCAGCACGGCCTGAATATTTTCCAGACGCTGCCCATCAACGAAACCGGGGACGACCACTGCCCTTACAACACCATCAGCGCCCTTGCCATCGATCCCGTGACCCTGGCCGTTTCGCCGCGCTTCCTCCCCGATCTGCCGCAGGAAAAGTTCATGCAAATCGCCCCGCCCAGGCTTCTGCGGGAACTGCGCCAAGGTCCTGTCAATTACGCGAAGGTCAAGGCCCTGAAACGCGCGTTGTTGCAGGCGGCTTTTGACACTTTCGTGGCGCAGCACTTCGATGCCGGAACAACGCGCGCCGGCCTGTTCCGCCGATTTCGGGAGGACCACGCCGTGTGGCTTGCCGACTACGCGCTCTATTGCGCCTTGATGGAGGTGAACAGCGGCCAGCCCGCATGGGAGCGCTGGCCGGCGGAGCATCAAACTCCGGCCCTGGCCCGCGCCTGGCTTCAGGCGTTGCCCGAATGCCAGCGCGCCGAACTGGAGCGCAAACAGTTTTTTTTCATGTATGTTCAATGGCTGGCTTTCGACCAATGGCAGGCGCTCAAAAGCTACGGCGAAAGCAAACAAGTCCGGCTCATGGGCGACATGCCGTTTGGGGTGGGGCGCGCCAGCGCGGATGTCTGGGCCAACCGCGCCCTTTTTGACCTGGACTGGAGCGGAGGCGCACCGCCAGAGAAGTTTTTCAAGACGGACGCCTTCACCGAAAAGTGGGGGCAGAATTGGGGCATGCCGGATTATCGTTGGGATGAAATGCGCCGGCGAAATTTTGACTGGTGGCGCGTCCGCGCCGGCAACATCCAAGAAATCTTCCACCTTTGCCGCGTGGACCATGCGCCGGGTTTCTTTCGCATTTATTCGTTTCCGTGGACGCCGGACCGCAACGCGGAATTTCTGCCCCTGGACGAAACCCAGGCCGCGGCCCGGACGGGGGGCAGACTGCCCGGATTCAAGCCGTTTCCCGACGACACCCCCGAACACAAGGCCGCCAATCAACAGCAAGGGGAGGAATTGTTCCGCCTCTTGCTCGAAGCCTTTGAAGACACTGTCGTCGTGGCCGAAGACCTCGGCGTCGTGCCCGATTACGTGCCGGGAGTTTTGCAGAAACTGGGTATTCCGGGATTTCGCATTCCCTCGTTCTTCCGGGAAAAGGACGGCCGCTACTCCGACCCGGCGAAGTATCCGCGTCTTTCCCTCGTCCAACCGGCCACGCACGATCATGCGCCTTTGGCCGCCGCCTGGGCCGGACATCGGCAAAACATCGACTCCGGCAGCAACGTTGAGGAACACCGGCGCGAACTGCGGCGGCTGATGGACTTTGCCGGCATGGACGACGGGGAGCCGCCGCGCGAATTCACCCGGCAGTTGCACGAGGGTTATCTGCGCGCCGTGCTGCAATCCAATTCCTGGCTGGCGGTGGTCATGATCACCGATGTGTTCGGGGAATCCATCCGTTTCAACACCCCCGGCACGCTCAGTTCGGACAACTGGACGCCGCGGCTGCCCTGGACGGTGAAGGAGCTGGATGAAGATCCTGTGCCGCTCGCCTGGGCGGAAACCTTTGCCCGCCTGGTGTGCGAAACGAACAGAGGGCACGGAACTGGACAAAGTCGGGGAGAAGGCGTTTCCAACATGGGTCATAAGATTGGGGTGTGAAGCTTCAGCTTTTGGTAATTATTTTTTTGGTCGAAACAGGTCGAAACGGCTCGAAACAGGCCGAAATGATGAGGGTAGGCATTTGAGTTGCAAGTCGTTCAAAGAAAGGTAGCTGCATACGTTTTGCATCGATTTTAAACAAAAACATTGATTTCACCTGTTTCGACCGGGTTTTGTCTGCCAGGAAAGCGACCGGTCGGTGGAACAGCCGCCACAAAGCGCAGAGAGCATGCGCCGTCGCCAAGGCTGCTTTGACAAGTGGACGCGGATTTGACTGCGACCGGGTGCGACTGACTGCGGCGGGGGCGGGGGCCTTCTGTCGAGATCCTTTACAACCTCAGCAGCCAGCCACATGGAAATAAAATCACTTTGATTCACTTTGAGTAGTATGACCGGCTCAACCGTTGGTTGTTTTGTAAGGCGTTCCTGTATAGACCTTTGCATACAATTTGGCCGCCAGGACACCGGTTTGATTGGGCTTTAACTAAGCTAATCATGGTTTGACTCCGCAGCCTCATTGGGATCAGTATTAGGATTAGGATTAAGATTAAGATGAGACCCCTCCCCCCATACCCCCGAAAATTTTTCGAAAAATCCGAAAAACACTTTCCGCCCTTTTTGAGCGGAATACACTGGCAGGCAGCAGGTTCCAATCGGAAAATGGCGAAAGTCGATTTTTCACTTTTTTCGGATTTCATGGTTCTTTTTTTTGGTTAGAATCGCTTTGAAACGGCCTGAATCACCCTGAAATCAGCCAACAATTCAGGGTTGGGGGAATATCCCGGAAAAAGCAGTGGGCAGAGGAATGTTTCAGCCTGCGCTTCAGATTCCGGCTTTTTCATTTGCAAAACATCCATATTCATATATTCACTAAAGCAATATTATAGTTTGTATATCATTTCGTCAACAGATTTCTTAAAGATTTTTTAACAAAGATGTGAGTTTTGAAGAGAATGGTCTGTAAGCTTTTGCGCGGCAATGAGTTAAGAGGCTTTTCACCGGGCGCGAAGAGAGAAATTTTTAATCGCGAACCGTGGACTATGAACCCTCAGGAAAGAGCTGTTTTGATTTTCTTGTCCGCCGCAGCCCCGAAAGCCTTCGGGGCGACGGCGGAGATCCCCTCAGAGAATAGCGGTTAAACGGCTCGGTCTTTGCGTCTGAGCTCTTCAGCTTCCTTAATCAGTTGCGACAGGGGGATGCCCAATCCATGCGCCAAAGAGTCGGCCAGGTTCAAACTCGGGTTCCGGATAAAAGTCTCGATCCTGCCGATCATTTTAACGTCAACATCGGCAAGCTCGCTCAATTTTTCCTGACTCAGCTTTTTGGCCCGTCTCTGGTTGCGAAGCACGACGCCGAACGCTTTGCTTAAGTCTCTTCTGACCACCAATGCATTCTGCCAGTGTCAAGCATGAACAAGACAGGGACTATAGGCGGAGTTTTTATGCTTGCATTAATTTTGGAGAAGGCCATCATCCGGGCAACATGAAGCCAATGTTGGGTATTGCGGTGGCACTTCTTCTTCCGTTCAGCTTCTCCTTGCGCGCCCAGATGGAAACTGGCTCGCTGGTCCCGTCCGATCAGGTGCCGCTACACGGCACGTTTTATTCCACCCAAAATTTTCCGCCGATGCCGTCTGACTGGCTTCCAGGTTTGCCGGTCTATTCACTTGGAAATGGCACGTTCTTGATTGATGATAGTTCTTTGAATCTTTCAGCATGGACAGCGGCAATGAAGCAAATCGGCAATGAAGGAGCGCTTACCATGGATGGCAGCGGCGCGCCTCTCCTGCCTGGCGACGGTGGCACGAATTCCTCCGATGGTGGCACCAATGATGACGGTGGGGGAACCTTCTCGTATGTTTTCCCGACAAATGGCCTGTGGATGCAAATCAACGGAATCTCCAACGGCATTGTCTCGTTGACGCTAAATAACGCAACGGACATGGTTTATGAGATTTGGAGTGCCGAATCGTTGACCAATTCATTGACGAATTGGACTATTGAACAGGAAGTCTGGCCGGTCACCAATCAGTCCTGGACACCATTCACTGTGGAAGTGCAAGACCGCACGAACAATCTTTTCTTCGGGGCGCGGGATTGGACGGGCATCACTTCCGATGGAAATCTGACAACTCCGGAGTGGTGGCTTTTCTACTATTTTGGAACCGTTGAGTTATCCGAAACAAATTTGGATTCATCAGGCAATAACACGCTTTTGTCTGACTACCAAAATGGCGTGGATCCCAACGCTTACCCCATCAGCTTCGCGCTGAGCGTGACGAACCAGTTCGTCAATACCAACCCCACTGTGCAGATTAGCTTCTCGGGCGGCGTGCCGTATTACATGGCTGCGCTTGTGGACAATGCAGAGACTTCCAATGCGGTTTGGGTGCCTTACCAATCAAACGTTGTTGTGAACGTGGGCAACGTGGAAGGGTGGCATACTGTTTCGGTCGGGTTGAAAGCTTTCCAAGCTTCTGCGCCGCAGGCGTGGGGCCAAATCCAGGTCAAGTTGATTCTCACGCCCCCGGCCCTGGTCGTAACGAATCCGGTTGCCGGGCTGACCACGCAACCGTTTATTGAAATCTCTGCAAAAGTTGAATGATTGACAGCGCCGTGTGTCAGAAACACATGCAAACTACACAAGACAAACAAACGACTTTTTTTGAGATGGCTGTGCAGCAGCGCGGCGGTGTCAATCCGGTGCT
>JBKQUS010000025.1:0-22489 GCA_052325505.1 Limisphaerales bacterium | reverse complement strand
ACCTCCGGCAAAGCCGGAGGCTTGAAAGAGGTGGAGCGGCTCAAAGCCGCGCGGCCCTGACGGGCTGCAGATCGTCCCCTCCTCGCGAGTCGCGACGTTCTCGTTCTTTTTCCCCCACCCCCGGCTGCTCACCACAATCCCTGCTCTCCGGTGTATCGCGCTTCTCGAACCGTGGAATACCGCCCCACCCCCACCATTCCGGGAACTGTCAAACACTTGGAGTCCTCCAGCAGAGCTGGAGGATTTATTGAGCATTAAGGCCTTGCCGCGCAATGGCTTAAAACTATTCTCGCGAAACAGGGCACCTTTTAAAAATTGTTTTGCAAATCTATTGACTAAAACATATATAAACTGTAATATTCATCTAATGAATAGCCAGGAAAGGCCAATTAGGAATGTTGAAAGCGATGAAAATCGAATCAGTGTCGGACTGAAGTTGAGGCCGCGGCCAAATCCTTTCCGTCCCCGTCCCTGTCCCTGTCGTCCGCGTCGCTTCATGAAAGCCCTTCTAAATCAAAGCGGAATCAAGCTCAGTCGCACCAAGTCAAACCGAATCACAATGATTTTTTGTCAATGGGGCTTTGATTGACCCGCAGTGAACCACTTCCAAATCCAGCCAGGCTTCAGTCCGGCTTCACCCCGCCTGCCCGTCATTTTTGAGGTGATTCTTCGGCAGGAACGGATACAGTCCCCTTATGGCTGAGGACAGTCGTCCAGATCCTGATGCCCTGCTGGCCGCCATCCAGAAGGATGAGGCGAAGAAGAAACGCGGCAAGTTCAAGGTGTTTCTCGGCATGGCCGCCGGCGTCGGCAAAACTTACTCGATGCTCCGCGCCGCCCAACGCGCCCAGCGCGAGGGCGTGGACGTCGTCGTCGGCTACGTCGAAACCCATGGCCGCAAGGAAACGGATGCCCTGCTCGCCGGCCTGCCCGTCATTCCGCGGCGCAAAGTCGAATACCGGGGGGTCACGCTCGAGGAAATGGACTTGGACGCATTGCTTGCGCGCCGTCCGAAGCTGGCGCTGGTCGATGAACTGGCCCATACCAACGTCCCCGGCTCGCGTCATGCCAAACGTTACCAGGACGTGATCGAATTGCTCGACGCGGGCATCGACGTTTACACGTCCATGAACGTGCAGCACGCCGAAAGCCGCGTGGACACCGTCCGGCAAATCACTGGTTCGACCGTGCAGGAAACCGTCCCTGACAGCGTGCTGGACGGAGCTGAAATGGAGTTGATCGACCTGCCGCCCGAAGAGCTTCTCAAACGGCTGGACGAGGGAAAAGTCTATATGCCGGAGCGTGCCGAGCTGGCCATGATGAACTTCTTCCGCGAAGGCAATCTGACTGCCCTGCGCGAAATGGCCCTTCGCCTCGCCGCCGACCACGTTGGCCAGGACGTGCATGACTATCTCCAGGCCATGCAAATCACCGGCCCCTGGCAATCCGGTCATCGCCTCATGGTCGCGGTCAGCGCCAGCCCCTTTTCGCAGCAGATGATTCGCTGGACCCGGCGGCTGGCCGATAATTTCGACTGCCCCTGGATCGCCGTTTACGTTGAGCAATCCCGGCCGCTGGGCGATGCGGCGCAGGCCCGCCTGACCCAGCATCTGGCGCTGGCCCGCGAATTGGGCGCGGAGGTCATCACCACCGCTGATTCCGACCTTGCCACCGGGATTCTGCGCGTGGCGCGGCAGCAAAACGTGACACAAATTGTGGTCGGCAAGCCGGGCGGTGATGGCATCCTGGAATGGTTCAGCGGCGGCAGACTGCTGCGCCGCCTGGTGCGCGAGAGCGGGCACATCGAACTGCACATCGTCCGGCCGCAACACCCGGAAACGGAGGCCCCGCCCCGCTTCCGGATGCCGACCATGCAGTCCCCTCTCCGGGAGTACGGGGCCGCTCTTGGCGTGGTCGCGCTTTGCACGGCCCTGGATGCATTCTTCGACAGCAAGGGGGTGGAACCGCACGCGCTGGCCTTGGTTTACATGTTCGGCTTGGTTTTCCTGGCCTTCTTCGTCGGACGCGGGCCAACACTCCTGACCGCGGCGGCCAGCGCACTGGTCTGGGATTATTTTTTCACGGCGCCGCGGGGCAGCTTCAGCATGATCGATACCGCCGATGCCATGATGTTTGTCATGTTCTTCGTCGTGGCCCTGGTGCTGGGCCATTTGGTTTCGCGCATCCGCTGGCAGGAACGGGCCGAACGCCGCCGCGAGGAACGTTCCACCGCGCTTTACAACCTGACTCGCGACCTGGCCGATGCGGCCAACGTGGATGAGATGGCGCAAAGTCTGGTCCGCCAGGCGACGCAGGCCTTCAAAGTCAGGATCGCCGTCTTGTTGCGCGACTCCGGCGGCGCATTGGCAGCCACAGCCCATGCCGCCAGTACCTTCCCCGTTTCCGAAAAGGAACAGAGCGTTGCCGCCTGGGCCTTCCGCTTCGGCAAGGCCGCAGGCCGTTTTACCGACAGCCTCCCGTCCGCCGGCGCGATCTACGTTCCCATGCAAACCAACCACGGCCCGGTCGGCGTGCTCGGCGTGGAATGGCCCGGCGACCAGCAGCCCACCCTCGAACAAAGGGATCTCTTCCAGGCTTTCGCCCGCCAATCCGCCCTGGTGCTGGACAGGCTCCGTTTGGACACCGAGGGCCAGCAGGCCCGGCTCGTCGCCGAATCCGAAAAACTGAGCAAAGCGTTGCTCAATTCCATTTCCCACGAACTGCGCACCCCCATCTCGGCCATTACCGCCGCGGCCAGCGCCTTGACCGCGCTCAAAGGCAGCGACCCCCCCGAACTGCAGAAGAACCTGGCCGGGGAAATCCAGGAAAGCGCCTCGCGCCTCAACCGGCTCGTCGGCAACTTGCTGGACATGACGCGTCTGGAATCGGGCGCCGTCAAGCCGCGCATGGAATGGTGCGATGTCGCCGATTTGGTCAACGTCTCGTTGCGTCACAACGAAAGGGAATTGGCCCGTCATCCTGTCAACCTCTCTCTCGCTCAGCCGCTGCCGCTGGTCAAAATGGATTTTGTGCTCATCGAACAAGTCCTCAACAATCTCCTGCTCAACGCCGCCGCTTACACCCCGCCGGGCACCCCCGTCGATATCAAGGCCTCGACGGCTCCGGACGAGATGACCATCTCGGTGGCCGACCGCGGTCCCGGCCTGCCGCCCGAAGCTCTCCCGCAGGTCTTTGAGAAATTCTACCGCGTGCCGGGCGCGCCGGCGGGCGGCACGGGCTTGGGCTTGTCCATTGTCAAAGGGTTGGTTGAAGCGCACGGCGGCCATGTCGAGGCCCGGAACCGCCCCGGCGGCGGCGCGGAATTCACCATCTACCTGCCGCTCCAGCCCAGCCCGGAGCCGGCCCTTGAGGCAACACCATGAGCGATACCCCCCCACAGCACACAAATGTTTTGATCATTGACGACGAGGTTCAAATCCGCCGCCTGCTCCGCGTGACCCTCGAAGCCAGCGGCTACAAGGTCTTCGAGGCGGTCAACGGCCAGGAGGGCCTGGTCGAAGCCGCCCAATGCCGCCCCGACGCCATCATTCTCGATCTGGGGCTGCCCGACATGGATGGAGTCGAAGTCTTGAAACGGCTGCGGGAATGGAGCAAGGCCCCCGTCCTGGTGCTGTCGGTGCGGGACGGCGAGGATGACAAAGTCTCCGCTTTGGACAATGGGGCCGATGATTTTATCAACAAGCCTTTTGGCACGGCGGAATTGCTGGCCCGCTTGCGCGTCGCCCAACGCCATGCCCAGCCCATTCCCGACAACGCCGTTTTTCATTCCGGCCCCTTGGAAGTGGACCTGGCCAGCCGCATCGTCACTGTGCGCGGCCGGGAGGTGAAACTGACTCCCACCGAGTATGCGCTCCTGCGCCTGCTGGTGCGGAACGCCGGAAAAGTCGTCACCCACCGCCAGATTCTAAAGGAAGTCTGGGGCCCGAACTATGGCGACCAGACCCATTACCTGCGGGTTTACATGGCCCATCTGCGCGAAAAAATCGAGGCCAGCCCCGGTCGCCCCGAATTGCTCATCACGGAGGCGGGGGTGGGCTACCGCCTGCTGCCGCAGGCGGCGGACGCGCCGGGGCGCCAGGCCGCGCCTTGATATATTTAGTATTGGCTTTCCCGCCTTCTGGAGACGCCGGGGGGGGGCCGGCCGGCCCCCCCGTAAAATTATTTGCTACAACCGCATTTTTTCTTTGACTTTACAACATTCCAGTTTAGCGTTGAGTGATTGATAGGCGTGGCCGCCGCGGCGTTTTGGGGACAGGATCGAAGTCTGCCATTTGAATCATTGAGAATTATGAAAAAGAAGCAAAAGCGAAAAAAGAGCACATATACTCGAAAAAAGATCATTGATGAATTCACAAATCTGCCGATTTCCCGGCAACAGAAATGGCAGTTGCGCCGCGCCAAGGAAGGGCGTTGCGTGATTTGCGGCGAGCCCAAGGCGACAGCCTGGCATTGCCTGAAGCACGCCATTGCCAACAGGGAATGGGCGAGAAAATATTCCGGCTCGGTGCGTCGCAACAAGACCCTCACCTACAAACTGGCCTCCAAAGCCAGGAAAAAGAAGAAATAAGCCACCCTTAAAAAAGACGCGGCGTGGACATCTGTGTCCACGCCGTCTTTTTGCGGGGATTTGCCCCCGCCAGAGGTCACCGGGCCTCTATTAAACGTCGTAGTAGAGGTGGAACTCGTATGGATGCGGGCGCAAACGCAAGGCATCGACTTCCTTCCGCTTGCTGCTGATCCACATTTCCAGGAAGTCCATTGTGAACACGTCTCCTTTCAACAGGAACGCATGGTCATCCTCCAGTAAATCCAGCGCTTCGCCCAAACTGCCCGGCACTTGCGGCACTTTGGCCAGCTCCTCCGGTGGCAATTCATACATGTTCTTGTCCAGCGGTTCGCCGGGCTTGATCTTGTTCAACACCCCATCCAGCCCGGCCATGAGCAGCGCCGTGTAGCACAGATAGGGGTTGGCCGAGGTGTCCGGCGGACGATACTCGATGCGTTTGGACTTTGGGCTTTCGCTGTAGGTCGGTATGCGCACCGCCGCGCTGCGATTGCGCGCGCTATAGGCCAGATTGACCGGCGCTTCAAACCCCGGCACCAGCCTCTTGTAGGAGTTGGTCGTCGGACTGCATATCGCGCACAGCGCCTTGGCGTGCTTCAAAATCCCGCCAATGTAATGCAGCGCCAACTGGCTCAGTCCCGCGTATTCCTTGCCGGCAAACAACGGCTTGCCACCCTTCCACAAACTCTGGTGCGTATGCATGCCCGATCCGTTGTCGCCAAAAAGCGGCTTGGGCATGAAGGTCGCCGTCTTGCCGTGCCGGCGGGCGACGTTTCTGATGATGTACTTGTAGAGCATCATGTTGTCGGCCGTCTTGACCAGGGTGTCAAAGCGGAAGTCAATTTCCGCCTGCCCGGCCGTCGCCACCTCGTGATGGTGTTTTTCGACCTTGATGCCCAGTTGCTCCATGATCAGGACCATCTCGGTGCGGATGTCCTGCTGCGTGTCGTTGGGCGGCACGGGGAAATACCCCTCCTTGTGGCGGATTTTATAGCCCGTGTTGGGCGCCTCATCCCGGCCTGTGTTCCAGATGGCCTCCTCCGAATCCAAGGAGTAAAACGTGCCGTTGGACTTCGCGTCATACTGCACATTGTCAAAGACGAAAAACTCCGCCTCGGGGCCGAACACGGCCGAGTCGGCCACACCGGTGGAGAGCAAGTATTTCTCGCCGCGCTGGGCGATGCCGCGCGGGTCCCGAATATAGGCTTCCTTGGTGCCGGTTTCGGTGATGGTGCAGGTGATCGACAGAGTCGGCACGCTGCAGAAGGGATCGATGAAAGCAGTGTCCGGATCGGGCATGGCCAGCATGTCGGAGGCTTCAATGGATTTCCAACCACGAATGGAGGAACCATCGAAACCGAAGCCTTCGTCGAAAACATCCTCAGTCAATTCGCTGAAGGGCGTGCTGAAATGCTGCCAGGTGCCGAAGGTATCAACAAACTTCACATCAACCATCTTGGCTCCTTGTTTGCGGGCCGTCTCTATAACGCTTTTTGGGGTGCTCATGATATATTTATTGTTCGTTCATTTTCTGTTTTAGGTTTCCGCGCCGATGCCGCCCGCAGCATCTTTTGCTCATGCTGTCCGGCGCACCGGCGCGGTAATTGTTCTGCTCTTTGGCTTATGCCTGATAACCCTCTTCGCCGTGCTCATTAAGATCCAGGCCGCTGCTTTCCACTTCCTCACTGGGACGCAGCCCCACCACGGCCTTGACAATATAGGCGATGACAACGGTGCCGCCAATGGCCAGCATCAACGTCACGCCAATGGCTTTCAACTGCTCGAAGAACAGCGGTTGAAAGACAGCGTCTTTGACATAATCCTTGAGGTTGGTGGCCAGGTTGGCGTTGGCGGCATTCCGGGCCAGCGCGCCCGTCAGCACCGCGCCCATGGTCCCGCCGATGGCGTGGACGCCAAAGGTGTCCAACGCGTCATCATAGCCGAACCAGCTCTTGACCTTGAAACAGAAAAACCAGGGAATCGCCCCTGCAAAGATGCCGATAATCACTGCGCCGGTGGGCGTGACAAATCCGCATGCCGGGGTGATGACCACCAAGCCCGCCACCGCGCCGGAACAAAAACCAAGCACGCTGGGCCTGCCGCGAGTCGTCCACTCGATCATCGGCCAGACAAAGGAGGCAACGGCCGTGGCCAGGGTGGTTGTGGTGAAGGCGTTGGCGGCAATCACATCCGCCCCCACCGCGCTGCCGGCATTAAATCCATACCATCCCACCCACAACATTCCCGTTCCGATCATGCAAAGCACCATGCTGTGCGGCGCGAAGTTCTCCTTGCCGAAACCAAGGCGCTTGCCAAGGATGAGGCAGAGGATCAGGGCCGACCAGCCGGACGTCATGTGGACGACCGTTCCCCCCGCAAAGTCGATGGCCTTGATTTTCGCATTGGCATTGGCGAGGCCGTTCATCATGCCGTCGATTCCCCAAATCATGTGCGCCTGGGGAAAATAAACGACAAACATCCACAGCAACATGAAAAGAAAGATGGCCGAAAATTTCATGCGCTCCGCAATCGACCCGATGATCAAGGCCGGCGTGATGATGGCAAACATCAATTGATACATGGAAAACACATTCTGAGAAACCCAGAAGGAGTAATCGCCATTGGGGCTGGAATCGACCCCTTGGAGGAAGGAAAAGCCCAACCCTCCCAGGAAGGGACCGCCCTTGTGGAACACCAGGCTGTAACCGCAAAAGTACCAAAGCACCGTGACCAATCCGGCGATAAGCATGCATTGGGCCATGACGGAGAGAACGTTCTTGCGGCGAACCAGCCCGCCATAGAACAGCGCCAAACCGGGCAGCGTCATGAATAAAACCAGGGCCGCGCAGGTCATCTGCCAGGCGTTATGGCCCGGACCAGGGTTGGGCGTGAAATTGCTTCCACCGTAGGTACCCAGCTTGGAACCCACTGTGTTGGTGTTGTCCGCCACCCGGGCGCCATTATTGACATAGGCCTCCAAATCCGCCACTCGCTGTTCGAGTGTGGGGTCGGCCCGGTTGGGCTCGGCCGCCGCCGCGGCATGCACGAGCAAACCGGCCCCACAAAGGACAGTTAAAGTGACAATGAGGAGACACATCTTTTTCATTTTAAGTCGAAGTAATCGAGGGTTGGTGTTGTTTTAAGCGGGAAGCTTTAGATCGCGGCGTCGCCCTTTTCGTCCGTGCGAATCCGGATGATTTCTTCCACATTGGCCACGAAAACTTTCCCGTCGCCAATCTTGCCGGTTTTTGCCGCGGCCACAATCGCGCTCACCGCAGGCTCGACCCGGTTGTCGGGAAGGACAATCTCGATCTTGATTTTGGGCAGGAAATCCACCTTGTACTCGCTTCCCCTGTATATTTCCGTGTGGCCTTTTTGGCGGCCAAAACCCTTGACTTCGCTCACCGTCATGCCTTCGATCCCAATTTCACTCAACGCATCTTTAACCTCTTCTAATTTGAAGGGTTTTATTATCGCTTCGATTTTCTTCATTTTTTTTGCTCCAACTCTGAATGAACTCCATTACGAGTCAAGCAGTAAACGAGTCCATTCGGGAGTCAAGCGGTAAATGAGTCCAGCTAACTGAGAAGCAGCCAACATGCCAGTCGTGGGCAGAGAATTGGAACGCCTTTCGTAAAGAGCCTCCCTCCAATTGGATAGAAAAGTGCGAAAAAAAACATGCCGCCAAAACAACTGTTGATTTATGCGCACAGTGAGCAAAAACCTCTGGCTAAATTTGACGCGCTTTTTACAGAAAGGACCCTTGTTTTAATTAACGATGCCCCTCGAGAAGAGCTAAATTTGCCGCGTGGGAAGAAATGTGAAAGGAACTTATTATGAATATTAAACGTATTTTGATTCCGCTGGATTTGATGCGCAGCCCCTGCGATGCATTGGTGTACGTGCGAAATATGGCGGCTGACTCTCCGGTGTGCGTGACGCTGCTTTACGTGTTGAATTTGAACATCGTTCCGCCCGGACGGAAGATTTATGAGGAGCTGTGCGCGGAAAGCGAAGCCGCGTTGCGGAAGCTGGCCCGGCTCTTCTTCGGAGCGGACCGCGCGGCGCGCATCGTTGTGCGCGTGGGCGCGCCGCATGAGGAAATATTGGCCGAAGCAAAGGCGGAATCCTCAGACCTTATCGTTATGTCGGGTCCGAAGCGCCGTACTTGGAGTCAGCTTTTGCATTTGGGTACGACCCAGAGGATTATCGACTCATCGCCCTGTCCCGCCGTGGTGCTGCCGCGCGGCCGCCGTGGATCGGCTGCGCAAAGGCCCCGCATGACGGAGGCCGTGGAGGACGAAGCCTTTTTGCCGGCGGCTTGATCCTTCGGCAACATTCGTGATCGTTCGGCTTCTGGCGATATCCAGCCTCCCTCTTTTGGCCAGACTGGGCAAAAAGCAACTTTTGTCCGGCTCTGGCCGCCCCCCCATTCCCGCCTTTTGTTAATACTTCTTTAACAGCCTCATAGAGGGCCGTTAGACGTGAAAGCACGCTCTCCCGGCCTCCATCCCGCTCCCCGCTAACGGAGGATGGCATCTCAACTGCTTAGACCCTTGAACAGTTAGAGCACTAAACATAATAAGCGACTAAAAACGAGCAAATGGATTAAAAACGAATAAAAACGAACAAAAAAGATATGCCTACTCCAGAATCATCACCACCAAAGACAGAAATGAAGCCCACACTTGGACTGACGGGCCTGACCATTAATGCCATGGCGCTGATCGCGCCGGGAGCATTTCTCTGGCTCACGTTTCAAGAGCAGTCCTTGTACGGCGCACCCATTGCCGGCAACTCCATGTGGATTGGAATCTTGTTCGCGCTGGTCTTGTGCTTTGCCACTGCCTTGAGTTATGCGGAATTGTCAAAGCTGTATCCCGGTGCCGGTTCGTCCTACCTCTACGCCGAGCAGGCCTTCCTGTCCAAATCCAAAGCGTTCAAGTGGGCGCGGCTGGTGAAGTTCTTCACCGGCTGGAACAGCCACTTGTATTATTGGATCTACACCGGTTTGATGGTCGGGGTGACAGCCATTCTGGCCGGCTGGCTGGCCGGACAGTTGTGGCCGGACACTTTCAGCGGCACATACAACAGTCCCCTGTTCATGTGGCTTTTCTGCGTGGTGTTCTCCCTGGGGGTTGGCTACATCGCCTACCGCGGCGTCACCGGCACAACCGCTGTCAATATGGGGATCAACGTGATCCAGATTTGCGCGTTGATCACCTTCTCCATCATGGCCATCGCCTATCGCTCCAGTCACCCTGACGGCTCCGTGGGCTTGCACCTCTCCAACGGAACACCGGTCAATTACAATGTGGCCCAGGTCGTTGTCACGGACGACAAAGGCAAACCGGTGCAGGACGTCTGGGCCGACAACACGCCCAAAGTGGACGACAAGAAGCAACCGATCTGGAAGATGCAAGACCGTCAGGTGGCAAAGGATGACTTGGACAAGATCAAGAACACCAACGCCGTTGAACTGGCCAGTTTGACCGCCCTTGGCTTGGGCGAAGGAGACCCTTATCCGGCCTGGAAGGCGGACGACAAGGGCAATGTGATTGTGAAGGATGGCAAGGAAACCCCCGACCCCTTCGTCCTGAGCTACAAACCGGCCGATGCCGTCACCGGAGCGGGAACCGCGCAAGATCCGAAAACGTTTAATTTCCACACCAGCGCCGGGTCCGTCGTGGCGCCGCACGGGTTTGGCGCCGTTCTGGTCCAGGCGTGCGTGGCGATTCTTCTGCTGGTCGGTTTCGAGTCGGTCTCATCCATGGGTGAAGAGGCCAAGAACCCGAAGAAGGACATCGGGCGCGCCGTGTTGCTGTCCCTGGTGATTCAAGGCGCGATTTGTTACCTGTTCGAGTATTTCGCAGCCAATTACTTCCTGAATAGCGGCTATCCCATGCCCAGCGCTGGCGCTTCCGGCGCACCCATCGGGGACATGATGGTTCTGGTGGGCACCTGGGCGTTTGGCAGTTATGCGGCGGGCAAGGCCTTCATGTTGATAGAGGCGTTCACCGTATTCCTAGCCCTGATCGGCACCACCCTCTCCTGCATGAACACAGGGGCGAGGATCACTTACGCCATGGGCCGCGACGAGGAAGTCCCGCAGCAATTCGGCCTGTTGCACGGCAGGACGCTCTCACCGCATCGCGCGGTCTGGTTCCTGGCGTTCATCTCGATCGTTGTTGGCATCATTTCGACCATGGTCTATCTGGGTGGCCAAAGCTCGGACATGGCCGCGTTGGACAAGCACAACTTCTGGTACAGCTTCGGCATATTCTCGCCGCACGCTTACGTAACGCTGCCCAACACCGTCCTGATCGTCACCCTGATCAGCAACTTTGGCACGTTCCTGCTTTATATGACCACCTGCATCGTGGCCATCGTGGCCTTCCGCGAGCACCACAGTTTCCACGGGTTTAAGCATGTGGTTGTTCCGGTGTTCGGGCTTCTGGCCAACTTTGGTTGCATGTTGTTTTACCTGGTTGGCCCGTTCAGTGTGGCTGGCATGAGTGTCAAAGAACCTTACATCGCGCTTGGTGTATCTCTGGTGTGGATAGTTATCGGGGCCATTTACCTCGCCTCCACCAGCAAGGCCAGAGGCAAAGAGATTATACTTACGTCCAAGCCCATGGCGGCCTAGTTTGGGTGTCTGCAGGAACCGACGAACCGGTTGCCCCCAGTGGGGCAGCCGGTTTGCCGTCTTGACGAAGCAATCAATTATGGATCAGGATGCCAGATGGATTTGACTTACGCACAACTGTCCATTACGGGGCCGGTGCGGGAGAAAAATGAGGACTGCGTCGGATTTTGGAAGCCGGAAACGCCGGAACTGGTGCGCGCGGTGGGGATCGCGGCGGTGATCGCCGACGGGGTGGGTGGCACCGGACGGGGCGAAGTCGCCAGCCAGTTTGCCGTGCAAACCACGGTCAACGCCTTCAAGAAGACCGCGGCGGAAACGGAGCCGGCTGATTTGCTGCGCACCATCTTCAACACTGCCAACAAGCTGGTCTATGACGCCTCGATGCATGACGGCGAGGAGGGCCGGATGGCCACGACCTTGACGGTTTCGATTTTTCGGAATGATGAGATCTCGATCGGGCATGTGGGAGATTCACGGGTCTATCTGATTCGCGATGGGACGCTCCGGCGTTTGACTTCCGATCACAGCTACGTCGCGCTCCAGGTCAAGTTGGGACTGGTCAAGGAACGCGATGCCATGGCCAGTCCGATGCGTTCCATGATTACGCGCAGCATCGGGCAGGATTTGATCTGCGGCTACGATGTCTTCAAAGCCACCCTGGCCAAGGGCGACGTGCTCGTGCAATGCACCGACGGACTTTATTCCGTTGTGCTGGACGATGAGATTTGCGATGTTGCGGAGCATCTGCCCCCGGAAGAGGCCTGCGCCGAATTGATCGCGCTGGCTGAAAAGCGGGGGGCGGAAGACAATATCTCAGTTCAACTGATCCGCATCAATGAAATCGAACACCGCCATTTTTATCGCGGCGCGCCTTATTACGTGAAACCCAGCACACCCCTTGTGAGCAACGAAATCCAACCGGGCCAGATGCTGGATGACCGTTTCGAGATCACCGACCTCATTAATCGCAGCGGCATGGCCTCCATTTTCAAGGCCAACGACCTGCAAACCGGGCTGACCGTGGCCATCAAGGTGCCGTTGATGCAGTTTGAGAGCGACCCCGGTACTTTCTCCCGCTTCGAACGCGAGGAGGAAATCGGTAACATGCTGCATCACCCCTATGTCCTGAGAATTTTTGCCGTCGAGCCGGAGAAAAAGAGCCGTCCTTACATCGTGATGGAGTACTTGCAGGGCCAGACCCTGGCCGCGCTCCTGCGCGAAGTCCATCCCTTGCCAGAACCGGATGCGGTAAAAATCGCCAGCCGCATTTGCGAAGCGCTGGATTACATGCATTTCCACAAGATTGTCCATCGCGATCTCAAACCGCAGAACATCATGATCTGCAACGACGGCAGCATTCGCATCATGGATTTCGGCATCGCCAAGTCCCTGAAAATGCGCCGCCTCACTTTCGTGGGTTTTTCTCCCAGCATGGGCACGCCGGATTACATGGCGCCCGAACAGGTCAAGGGCAGCCGCGGCGACGAGCGGACGGACATCTACGCGCTGGGCGCGATCCTCTATGAAATGTGTACCGGCGCAACCCCATTTGAAGGGGAAAGTCCTTACGCCGTCATGAACGCCCGCTTGACCGGTGATCCCGTTGCCCCGCGCAAAATCAATCCCAAGCTGACCCCGGCCGTGGAGGAGATTATTCTTCACGCCATGGAGCGCCATCCGGCGGACCGCTTTCCTTCGGCCGCGGCCATGAAGGCGGAGTTGGACGATTACGAAAAAGTCGAGCTGGTTGAGCGTTTCAGGCGCCTGCAAAGGCCCCAACTGTGGAAAAGCCGTTTTCGCACGTTGCCTTTGATCTTGTTCTTGGCCTTAACCTGGATCGCCGGGTTCGTCCTGATTTATCTTTATTTGAAACACCATGGGAAATAACTGATGACTGAAAATATAAAATGGGTCGTCTTGGCGGGCGTGCTGGTTATGCTGATGCAAGGGGGATTTGCCCTCGTCACTTCGGGGCTGTGCCGGGCCAGGAATGCCGGGCAGGTTGTCACGATGAATCTCATGGTTTACCCTCTCAGCGTTCTCGGATTCTGGCTTTGCGGTTATGCCCTCATGTTTGACGGCGCATTGCACGACCCAACCGTTGTGGTCGCGCCTCCATGGGTTTCAGTCCCGGGCAAGCCAATTCCATTCGGCCTTGATCCGGAGGCTCTCAGGTTGTTCTTCTTCCAGTCCGCCGTTGTTGCGGTGGCGGTGGCCATCCCGGCCGGCGTCATGGCCGAGCGATGGAAGTTCCAGAATTTTATACTCTACGGCATCTGGGCCGGGGCGCTGCCCATTGCGATTTTCGGCAGGTGGGTGTGGGGCGGCGGCTGGCTCTCTCAGTTGGGCAAGGATTTCGGTCTGGGCCATGGCTACGTCGATTTTGCGGGTTCATCGGTCATCCACATGGCGGGAGGTGTCATGGGACTGGCGGGAGCGGCTCTGCTGGGGCCTCGCCTTGGCAAATATGCCCGAGACGGACGGCCCCGCCCGATGCCGGGGCATAATCTGGTTTATATGGCGCTGGGTACTTTGATCCTTGCTTTCGGCTGGTTCGGTTTCAACGCCGGGCCTGCGCTGGCGGGGGGCCAGGAGCGGCTCGCCATCATTGTGGTCAATACCATGCTGGCCTCAGCCGCCAGCACCATCGCCTCCTATCTGGTAGTGATTACGAAATTTCGCAAACCTGATCCCTCAATGCTCTGCAATGGGTTGCTGGCTGGGCTGGTCGCGATTTCGGGGCCGTGCGCGTTTGTGAGTCCGGCAGGAGCGGTCATCATTGGCGCGGTCGCGGGTATCTTGGTGGTCTTTTCCGTCCTCTTCTTCGAAGGCAAGATCCATGTGGATGATCCCGTCGGGGCCATTTCCGTGCATGGAGTCTGCGGTGCTTGGGGAGTCCTGAGCATCGGCCTGCTCGCCAACGGCAGTTACGGCGCTGGCTGGAACGGCATTCACACCCTGGCCAAGGACGGTTCGGAAATGGGCGTGGCGGGCGCGTTTGGAACGCTTTTCGGCAGCCGGGTAAATGACTGGCCGCAATTGGGCGCGCAAGCGGTCGGCGCCTTGACCTGCCTGCTTTTTATCGGCCTCTTTGCTTTGGCGTGGTTCAAACTCTCCAGTTTCATCATCCCGTTGCGGTCCAGACGGGAAGACGAAATCGCCGGGCTGGACCTTCCCGAAATGGGCGCGGATTGTTACCCGGATTTTCACTTAACCGACAAGGGTGCGACACGCAACGATTGAACTCCTTGCGCCTTAACTTGCCTGCCTCCTGATGATCGCACCCAGCACCACCCGCCGGCCCCGCAACGTGGATTCGCCCCGGGCCGCCGCCATTCTCTACGGGGATTGGGGCACCAGCAAGGCCTACGTCATCGGCCTGGCCTTCGCCGTGGGCGGATACGGCTCATTCTGGCTCATCGCGGCCATGTGTGTGCTCACCGCCTTGGTGGGCCTCAATTACATGGTGATTTGCCGGCATTACCCCGATGGCGGCGGAGTCTATGCCAGCGTGCGGCATCGGTCGGAGATCGTCTCCATTGTGGGCGCGTTCCTTCTCATCGCCGATTACATCGTAACGGCAGCGATCAGCGCCCTCTCCGCCTTCGACTACATGAAAGTGCCGCATCCGGAAATTTGGGCGGCCGTTGCGATTGGCGTAATCGGGGCATTGAATCTCTTGGGTCCCCGGCATACGGGCGGTCTGGCGTTCCTCATTTCGGTGCCGGCGGCGGCGGTGGTGTTGATTTTGGCGCTGTTTTCCATTCCGCACCTGGGCGCGGCGGTGCATAACTTGCAACCCCTGACTGGGAGCTTTGGCAAGAACTGGAAAGGGTTTGTCGGCGTGGTTCTCGCCCTGTCCGGCGTGGAAGCCATCGCCAACGCGACCGGCGTGATGAAACTCAACAAGGGATGCACCGACGCCAACCCCAATGTCTCCAAAACATCCACGCCCGCCATTCTTTGCGTGATGTTTGAGGTCTGCATCTTCACGGCCTTGCTGAGTTTGGCGATACACGCGTTTCCCAATCTGACCATCAACGCTGCCGACCCGAACAATCCTGATGTCAATGCGCCGGGGGCCACCGGCGTGCGCGATTACATGCTGCGCTACTTGGGCCAGATGTTTGTGGGCGGCGCGCTGGGTCACACCGCCGGTTTGGCGATGGGTGTGCTCGTAGCCTATGTTTTCGGTTTTCTTTTGCTTTCGGCGGTCAACACAGCCATTGTGGATTTAATCGCCATCTCCTTCCTCATGTCGCGGGACGGCGAACTGCCGCCGCGGTTTCAAAAGCTCAACCAATTCGGCGTCCCCAGCTTGGGCCTGATGGTGGCGACCATCATTCCGATTATATTGGTCGTGGTTGTACAGGACATGAGCGGTTTGGCGGATCTTTACGCCGTGGGCGTGGTGGGCGCCATTGCCACCAATCTCGGCGCTTCCAGCACCGATCGCAAGTTGGGCCTGGGAACTTGGGAACGCACGCTGATGTTCTTCACCTTCCTCATCATGCTCGCCATAGAGATCTCGCTCCTTTGGGACAAACCTTCGGCCCGCCTCTTCGCTGGAACCGTGCTTCTAATCGGCTTGCTGTTGCGCGGTTTGGCCGCCGAATATGCCCAGCGGTCGAGGGCGGCCGCCATCGCCACAGCCGCCTTGGCCGCGGGGTCGAAACCGGCAAATTCGATCACGACCTTCACCTATAAACCGCAAGAGGCCTCGGGGCCGCCCATGATGTGCGCCATTCGCGGTTTGGGCAGAACGCTCGATTTTGCCATTGATGAAGCCAGGCAAACCAGTCGTCCGCTCTATCTGCTCTTCATCCGCACTTTGCCCATTTTGACGGCCCAGGACTACAAACGGAAATGGCAGGAGGACGAGCAGGCGCGCGAGATTTTTCTTTATGCAAGAGACAAGGCGGAGGGACACCCGGTCTATCCGTGTTACGCGGTGAGCGATTCGGTCGCGGACACCATTGTGGACATCACGGCCACAATGGGCGCGTCCTACCTGATCCTGGGCTCGCCGGAACGCCGCAGCCTGGTCAACCTGCTGCGCGGCAGCATCATCCGCCAGATCTCGGACAACCTGCCCGACGACATCCATCTGCTGGTCCTGGCCTGAGCGCGTATCAGCCGCATCGGGAAAAAGGGGAAAAAAGCTTGACCAGCCACGAAAAAAGTGTCATACTGCCAGCGTTATTGAGACCGCCTTATTGAGCTAACGTGGTCGGAAAACTGATCGAAAACCAATTAGCTGTTAGAAGATAAGGTGGCAATGCAAGCCTCCAAGCCATTTCAATTACTCCTGATCATTTTGGGGACCAGCCTGGCCGTTCTAAGCATGCGCCAGTACGGCATGGGCATGGTCGTTGTGGAGGGCATCAGCATGAGCCCGAACCTGCGTCCCGGGGGCGAGTATGTGATGCGCGCCGGTGTGAGCGACTATCAACGCGGCGACGTCGTTGTGGTCAACGACGGTCTGGGCGGGCAAGCCGTCAAACGAATCATCGGCCTGCCCGGGGAAACGGTCAGCATCCAACGCGGCTGGGTCGAGATCAACCACCGCGAACTGCCCGAACCCTACCTCAAGGCGGGAATGAAAACCTATCCGATGAGCAGAATTACGCAATATCGGCTGGGTCACGGGCAATACTTCGTCATGGGCGACAACCGGCGTCTCAGTAAGGACTCCCGCTACTACGGCCCCGTCGGCGTGAGCCAACTTTGCGGCCGCGTGCTCGTGGCCATGCAATGACCTCTATCCCGGCCTTCCTTGCGGGTTCTCACATCCCGCAGTATCGAAGCGAACGGGCACGAGTGGTCACGGTTGTGTTTCATAATTGTGAATTGAGGCGTTTCTTTGCCGAAACTCATTTACCCAGCATTTGTGGGCTATGATGAAGATGACGATGGCTCCGAAAGGGCCTCCGCCTTCAAAGAGATATATCAGAGAGTAGCCGGCGGCGGCAAACATGGGAGGAATTATTTGTGCAATCATAACATTTTCACATGCCGCACAATAGGGGGCAAATGATGCGCGCGCCATGGGGTGTTCCCCTACCGTGGATTTCACGATGCCAATCTTTCCGCGCCCGAAAGGCAATTCTCCTTGAACCCCACAGGGTCGGAATGCAAATTCTCTCAATCTGACATGATTCCTAAAACTGGAAACCGGCCTGTACACAGCACAAGCCTCCAAGCCTTGAGCCTGTCCGCATTGGGTGTGGTTTTTGGCGATATCGGAACGAGTCCGCTCTACACCTTGAAAACGGTTCTTGCCCTCACCGGCGGAAAACCTGATCGCGCCGTCATACTCGGAACCCTTTCGCTCGTCCTCTGGACCCTGATCATCGTGACGAGCGTCAAATATGTTTCGTTTGCCATGCGCATCGACAACGATGGCGAGGGAGGCATCCTCGCCCTCATGTCGCTGCTTGGTGTCAAACTTAAGCCCCGGCCCGTCATTGTCGCGCTCGGTCTCTTGGGCGCCGCGCTGATTTACGGCGATGGGGCCGTCACCCCAGCTATTTCCGTGCTGTCGGCGGTGGAAGGGTTAAACATCGTCGCGCCTTTGTTCTCACCCTATGTTCTTCCCTGCGCAGTGGTGATTCTCGTCGCCCTTTTTTTCATTCAGTCCCAGGGCACGGCGCGGATCGGTCTGGCTTTCGGGCCGATCATGCTGACTTGGTTCGTAACGATTGCCCTTCTCGGCATTTGGGGAATTGCGCGGCATCCATCGGTTCTGCTTGCGATCAATCCGATCTACGGGATTGCTTATCTGCGCTCGGGCGGGGTGACGGGATTTCTAGTGCTGGGCGGCGTCTTTCTTTGCGTGACAGGTGCGGAAGCGCTTTATGCGGACATGGGACAATTCGGCGCGCGGCCCATCCGCCTGGCCTGGTCGGCGCTCGTCTTTCCAAGTCTCGTCCTCAACTATGCGGGCCAGGCCGCCATGGTCCTGGAGGGCGCGCCAACGTCCGACAATATTTTCTACCGGCTCTGCCCCTCGGCTTTGCTCGTTCCGCTCGTAGTGCTGGCGACGATTGCCACGATCATCGCCAGCCAGTCCATCATTACAGGCGCCTTTTCGATGACGCGTCAGGCCATCCGGCTTGGCTGGATGCCGCGATTGAGAATCACCCAGACCTCGGCCGAGGGCTACGGACAAATTTATGTCGGGGCCGTCAACTGGACGCTCATGGTTGTCACTTGCGGTCTGGCGCTGGCGTTTGGCAAGTCGGACAATCTGGCGGCGGCATACGGCATTGCCGTTTCCGCCACCATGCTCGCCACTTCCATGCTGCTCTTTGTCGCCATGCGCGAAATCTGGGGTTGGAGCCTCCTTCGGGCCGGCGGGATTGCCGGCGTGTTCATTATCATTGACATGGTTTTTTTTGCCGCCAATTCCTCGAAAATCGCGTCCGGCGGATACGTGCCTCTCCTCCTGGCGGCATTGGCTTATGGCATGATGCTCATCTGGCACCGTGGAGCCAGGGCAGTATCCGATCGTCTTCATGAGGGAATGATTCCAATAGGCGAATTCATGGCGGATATTGCGCAAAGAAAAATTCCCCGGGTGCCGGGAACGGCTGTCTTTCTGACGCGCACCAAACAGGATGTGCCCCCGGTGATGGTCTGGCACCTCAGCCACAGCCGGTCCCTGCACCAACGCCTGTTCGTGCTTACGGTGGAGACGGAGTCAGTTCCGTGGATCAACGATGCCAAACGCCTTACGATGGCGGAAGTCGCCCCGCAGTTCTGGCGAGTGTCGGCCCGCTATGGATTCATGGAACGGCCTGATATCCACGCGCTGTTGCGGCAGGCCCATGAGCGCGGTTGTGGCATCGACCTTTCTGACATCACTTATTATGTGGGCCACGAGACCGTTCTTTCCCGCGATGATGGCAAGGGATTGCCGAAATGGATTGCGGCATGTTTTGAAGTGATGCAGCGCAATTCCGTGCATTTGAGCGATTACTTCCGCCTGCCTTCCGATGCCGTGGTCGAGATTGGCCGGCAGATTTCCATTTAGACTTCTGGTTTCAGGCTCAACGCCAGGTGGCGTCGGCGCTTTGTCCCAATGCGTTATCGAACTGTCCCAAGTATGGGGGAAAGACCCCATGGTAACCTTGCGGAGGTGCGTTACTCTATAGCCATGAATCTAATACTTATTTTGCTTGTTCTTCTTCTGGTGTTCGGCGGGGCGGGTTTTACTTGGGCGGTCCTGCTATCGGCGGCAGCGGCGTTGGTTTGATTCTGGTAATATGCCTTGTCGTCTATTGCATGGGTGGATTTCGCCGCACGAAAACGTAACAGAATGTCGCGCGCTGCCATTCCCCGGGTGAGACCGATGGACTGAGCCTTCAACACCATGATGAAAAACCTGTTCACATCGGAAGTGACTCCCAAGAGCGCACGTTCGGAAGCCAATCAAACACTGAGCGGGCTGCAGCAGACCAAATTGGGGGACCGTGGGAATGGCAGACCACTCTTAGTGGGGTACAGTTGGCCGGTTCAATCTGGTCGGAGTTTTGTGCCCGGTCGCAATGCGTCCGATCTCATGAAATCTCAACTCGGCTGAGTGGCGCAAAAACGAAAAACGGGTCAAAACCAGTTCCTGGCATTGCAACATTTTGTCTGCCACCTCGCCCCTCTGTCCTCCCACAACTCCGACGATGCTGGGTCATGATCGGGTCCGAGATTTCCAATCTCCAATTTCAAATTCAGGTGAGATTCCGTCGCCACACAGAAGGGTTCTTGGCGAATGCCTCAATGCGGCGTTCCGGCTTGGTCGTTTTGATAGCGCCAGACCCAATCGCCCAAGGTGATGTCGATGCCGTCATGAAAATGTCGCATGACTCTGCCGTGGTTATCGACTCCGTCCCATCCAATGGAGTAGAGCAGGATCTGCCCCTGCCCTTCGTTGCGATAGCGCAAGGGAGCACCGTCAATGACGTCATGGGGGAGCCGTGGCATGAAGCGGGGGACGAGTTGGTCAAGCGATGACGGATAATCGCCAGAGGCGATGCGGTAGCGTTCCAAGGCGCAGGCCACTCGCGCCAAATCCACCTGAGTTTGAGCGTAAGCGAACTGTTCCGCGGGAACCACAGTGTAGGTCGTTTGCGCCAATAGCCGAGTCGGAGATATCGCGCCGGATCGATCTTTAATAGAATTTGGGCGGGCGCGGTCTTTGGACACAACTCGTTTATCGAGGTCGATTTGCGAAAGCGCTTGCTGATACGCGCGGGCAGAGGCCAGCCGGTTTTGGTTCCACCACCCGGAAGGAGCGAGGCGATAACAGGCCTTTGCCAGCAGGTAGTCTCTGAGATCGGACGCATATTCATCATCCATATTTGGGAACCAAGGAGCAGTACGAGTCCAGGTGCGAATAAAATTAATTCTGTCCAATGAATGAGCCCGATGGCCTCGAACTTCGCGGCGGTATTCGGCTAAGAAGTCAAGTTTCGACAACTCTGAGTCAAGAGCGACGAGCTGGGCGTCAGACCAATGATGGGCGGCCATTCCTTCCCAGGCTGCTTGCAGGGCAATAATCACAAACGTAATGGCATTTTGACGGGGCCAGACTGCCCCGGTTTGCATTTGCGCCAGGCGCAATACCAAGCGGATGTCCTCGAGGGCTTTTTCGGAGTGGCCCTCAGCCAATTCCGCATCGGCGCGCAATGACAGAATTTGCACGCATGGAGTAAACGCACTTATTCCGGGTAGAATAACGTGGAACGACGGATCAGCCGTATCGTAACGAAAGGCGAATCGAACACCGGGCAATTTGCTGGCTTGCCTTAATTCTTCAAGAGCCGAATCGTATCGGCTCAAAGCCAAAAGCACATCGGCCGCCGGGGATTGCGGTTGTGGGCTGATAGGAAACTGATTAGTTACAGTCACCGTTTGAATTTTTGGCACGCTGCCTATTCGTGATCCTCGAGGCGCACGAGGCGCCGTGGTTATATTTGTCGGAGGATTTCGATAATATTTTTGCCAGGCAACGAGATCCGTGAATTTGGCCAGGCGCCAATTACTCAAATCGGTTGGATCCCCCTCTCGATAGGACCCGATGGGGCCGAAGCCGTTCGTATAATAAAGTTCCATAGACAACCGGTTCGATGAAGGGCTTTTTAGTGAAGGAAGACGATTTCCGTGCTCGTCGATGTATGTCACGTAGGCGCTGGCGACGATGGGGGCAAGGGCAAAGTTCTGTTCGTCTGGAACCGCCGGGGGAATGGCCAGCTCGAATCGCTCTCCGCAAGCTTCGCTTTGTTGCTTGAATTGTTGCCAGGCCTTATGTCCTCGCCAATCCTCTTCGGCATAAAAGAACACCACAGCAAGGGCTAAAACACCAACTCCATAGCCAATCCGGCGAATACATTTAGACGTCACAACGCCTCCATATGGACGCTGTCAGGGTATATGATTGTCAGAACGAGAGCAAGGTCATTTCGAACACATCCCTACCAGACCCAATGCGGTAGGGACGTGCTGCCGCACGTCCGGCTGGCCCTAAACGGCTTCATGAGCCAGCCGTGCGCGCGCTCAATTTCATTGCCTGACGCAAGGAATTGGGAAAACTTGCCTCGCCATCGGCGAGGATTCTGTTCGCGTGGTTGGCGAAGTTCGCGGTTAAAAATTCGTTTCTTTGAGCGCATCCTTAAAAACTTTCTCAACTCCTTGCCGCGCAACATCTTACAGACCATTCGCTTCAAAAATCATGCCAGGTTTAAAAAATCTTTAAGAAATCTATTGACGAACTGATATACAAACTATAATATTTGGCTAGTGAATATGGAATGGGATGTTTGCAAATGAAAAAGCCGGAATGTGAAACGGAGGTTGGAACAGGACATTGCCGCGAAGCATCGCGGAGAGTTGCAAAATGGAAACCTTATATTTGCCTGTCAGCCAACTTGTCCGCCCATAGCGCCTTGGCGATGGTGGACTTGTCGCGCCGTAACCTCAGCGGTGAAGGCGGAAGCCGTTGCGGCGAAGGCGGGAGTCAAACCGTGGTTAGCTTAGTTAAAACCGAATCAAACCAGTGCGCTAACGGCCAATTTGTATGCAAAGCTCTGTACAGGAACGTTTTACAAAACAACCAAAGGTTAAGCCGGTCATACTACTCAAAGTGAATCAAAGTGATTTTATGAGCCTCCCCCGATTTGATGGACACTCCGATAAAACAGTTGGAAAGTAACTGATGAGTAGTAAACACGGAAATCGATACAGCAAAGAGTTCAAAGAAGAAG
>JBKQUS010000024.1:0-68195 GCA_052325505.1 Limisphaerales bacterium | reverse complement strand
CTGCTCCATTTCGAGCAAGGTTCGCGGATAATCTTCGTTCATGCGCGAATACTACCAGTTGTGGTTGTAGTAGGCAAGTGGATAGCCCTATAGCACGAATTACCCCGAACAAGCGAACGGGCGGGGATGCATTTCCGTTGGAACACATTGGCAGGCAGACGGTTCCGGTTGAAATCGCGGAAAAACGGGGCAAAACGCCGTTTTCGTGTTTGTTGCGTGCCCAATCGTCCCGGAGTCAGAGGAGGTGTTTTTAAAAATCACTCCGACTCGCTGCGACACGGTGCGACTCACTTTGATGGAGGTTTGATCCGCCTTCGCCCCGTGGACTACGGCGCGACAAGTCCGCCTTCGACGTTGCGGCTTCCACCGTCGTCCCGCTGGTGGCGGGACTTTACGAGACAAGTCGGCGCGACGAGCCCGCCATTGTCCCGAACCCCGAATGCTTTTGGTGGAACAGCTTTTGGGGCTTCCGCCGCCGCCAGGCTTTGGCGCGATAAAACCACCGTGGCTGGGGTGCCATGACAACAGGCCGGCGCGACGAGGCGTCACGGTTGCCACAGCCCCGAAGGCTTTCGGGGCGAAAGCGGGGCTTTTTATTTCATTCTTCATAATTCCCACTTTCTTTGACTACTTATATGCTTTACTTATTTAATAGTCAAATGATATTTAAATTATTTTTTCTGAAAGATCTCCCCTCCCCGGCCCTCTTACTTCCGTACGTTGGACGCGGACACGGTCCTGGACAATGCCGACTACCTGTTGGTTTGCCGCGGACGACAGGACGCCGATGGCAAACTGATTCCGGGGTTTCACCCTGCCGGGGTAATCGGGACGGGGGCGACCCGGGTTCAAGTTCTGGCGGCTGACAAGCCCAGCGCGCGGACCTACCGGTCCCTCTATGCGCGGGAGTTATTGCGATCTGGAAAGACGCCAGCGCCGCCAGATCTGGCGGCCATCTTTTCCGCCCTGGCGTCTGACGCCGCGCTGCGCGACGACCTGGATGAGTTGAACAGAATCTTCGCGGAGTATCCCCTGAAGCACCTGCTGGAGCATGTTTCCCCGGCCGCCACGCGCAACATTTATTGGATTAGTGACGATCGCCGGCTCATGCAAAAAATTGCCTGTTACCTGAGTGCCTACCCCCCCAGCAGCCGGAAACGGAAGCAGCGCCGAAGTAAATATTGAAAGCTGCAACGGGAGTGTCATTTGGCGGCGGCAGCCATGCCGGCCCGGGCGGACTGGTTGGTCGGGTCCAGGCGCATGGTTTCAGCGAACTCCCGGCGCGCGCCTTCCAGGTCGTTGAGTTTGAACAAGGCGACGCCCAGGTTGAGGTGGCCCATGGCGTATTGCGGTTGCAAGCGGACCACTTGCTGGAATTGCTCTTTGGCCTCCACAAACCGCCCGTGCATGCCCAACTCCCCGCCCAGCGCGTAATGCGCTTCCCAATTCGCGCCGTCCAATTCGAGCGCGCGCCGAAATTCTTGCAGCGACTCGTCCGACCGTTTCAAGAGCGACAACGCCCTGCCCATGCAAAGATAAGGTTGCGGATCATCGGGCTGCAACGCCGCCGACCGGCGATAGTTCTGAAGGGCGTCCTCCAGTTTGCCTTCCGCGGCGGCGAGTTTGCCCAACTCCAACCAAGCGTCGGCGTAGCGCGGATGAAGATTGACCGCCTGGCGGAAGCATTCCCGCGCGGCGGATAAGTCCCCTTGCTTCTCCAACAACTGGCCTTCCGTGAGAAACGCGAACGGGTTGCGCGGCATCAACTCCTGCGATTGCTTCCATTCCAGCGCGGCTTGCTTGATGTCCCCGGTCAGTTCGAGGAATTCCGCGTAGTTCTCGTGCAGCAGATAATCGCGCGGCGCGCGGGCGATGGCATCGGTGTGGATGGCGCGCTCATTGGCTGTCTCCGTTGCGTCCCTGTGCCGAAGAATGTTGTCGAGCCGGGCCGATAATTCGGAGACGCGGCGCGCATAGTTGAACTGGCTGTTGAACGGCGGCCCCTCCAGGCGCCGCTGCACGTCGTGCAGCACATTTCCCCGGTTCCGGTCCGTCAAGCCCAAACGCGCCTCGCAGACTTCCTGGGAGGCCCAGCCGCCCTTTGCCTTGACGCCCTCCGGCAGCAGCCCTTCCGCCTCCGTCGCCCACAACCGCGCCAACCTGTAATTGCCGTCGAAATTGAAATGGACATGTTCGTAAAAGGTTTCCTGCCCGGGGATTTTCCCCGGTTCAGGCAGGGAGTCCGCAGCGTCGCATAGCCCCAGACCCCGCCCACCCAGTTGCCGTCCTGTTTCCCGTATGATGCCGTTGATGCGCGAATCGGCCCGAAAGACCAGGGCGTCGCAATCGCACGCCTTCTGGAAACATTGGGCGGCGGCAGCGGCCTCGTTCAACTGCAAAAGGCATTCTCCTACCCGGAATTGCGCCTCGGCCATCTGCGGGTCCAGCGCCACCGCCTTTCCAAAATCAGACGCCGCCGTCTTCCAGTCATTGCTCATCTGCGCTCCGCGTCCCTCCAGGCAAAAGCGGTCGAACTGCTCCCGGTCGGCCGGCGTCAGACGGCTGGAATTGAGCGAAGCAAAGGGCGGACAATCCTTCAGGTTGACAGCCACGGTGTTGAGAATAACGGGCACGCCGGCGGCGCGGCCGGCGCGCAGGATGTCCTGGAGGTTCCTCTGAAAATTCTTATAGACAACCTCCTTGCGCGGGTCGTCCGGAGGCAGTTGATTGCCTGTAAACATTTGCAAGCCATTCCAAACGCCCGGGCCGGCGGCGCTGCTTCTGAATTTCCGTTCGAGGTCAACGAGCATTTGGCCGACGCGGGTAGTCTCGAGCGCCAGCCCCAGGCGCACGACCGGCCAGGGCAGGGCCTTGGCGCCGAAAACCGTGGCCGCGCCAAACGGCCCGATCATTTCATTGTTCCCCATATAAACGATCCACAAGTCGCCCTGGTAGCGGGCGCATTCGCGGGCGATGGGCAGGATGACATGGGAACTGATCGCGGTGATACCCATGTTGACCACTTCGAAATTCACGCCCGGATACCGTTCCCGCAACAACACTTCCAGATAGCGGCCTGCGCCAAAGGCTGGCTCCGGATCCCCTTGCGCGGCTGATTCGCCAAAAATAAAAATGCGGCAAGTGTCCGGGGGTTTCGCCGCTTCAATCTTCAATGGGCTGGGCCAGCGGGACAATTCCGGCGGGAAGAAGCGGAGGCTGAAATTCTCGTTGTTCAGCAGATAATCGCGGCCATCGAGGCGGACCTTCTCCAAAACGTTGGTGCTGTAGCCGTAGCCTGCCAGGCGAAGAGCAGCTTCCAACAGGGCCAACGCCAGGAACGGGATGAGGAGGAGCGCCACAAGGCGGAAGAGCCATTTGTGCCGGGGAACCGGCGGCGGGGCGGCGGCCTGCTGTGCTTTAGGACGCGATTTCAATTGTGCCAACTAAGTCGCACGAACCCGAAGCGCTGGCAACCTCATAATTGATTGCGAAGCGGGGTTGCCGGGAGGCGTCACTGCGGGACCGCCTGGACCTGGTAAAACTTCTGCGGCGCAGCGTTCGTGTCGTCAAAGGACGCGGTGGAACCCTGGCCGGCAAGGTTGGTGCCGATGGGTAGAAACGGCTGGGTGAGATTGGTCGTGGCGAGGATCTCATAAGTTACGCCGGGCGCACTGCTCCACGAGACAGTCTGGTGGTTGCTGCCCAGCGAGGTGGAAAGGGTCAACGGCGGCGCCATCAGCACTGACACGGCGTCGCTTAAAACGATGCCGTTGCTGCTGTTTGAATAAACAAGCTGAATATTGTTGAGGCCCATCACTGTGCCAGGCGAACCCAGCGACCAGTTGTAGTTCAGCGTGTTCATGTTGGAGCAAGCAGGCGGGTAACCGGGGGGGGTAAACCCATTCGGGCGAAGTATGTAGCTGGACTGCGGCTGAGTCTGGCCATTGATGGTCAGGTTGAAAAGAGACTGGTCATAAGTGTCCAGGTTCTCGGTGAAGCAACTCCGGATCAAGAAAGTTGAATTGCTGGTCATCGTGATAATGCCACCGTTCGTGGGGCTGAAGAACTGCACGATTTCTTGCGGCCCTTGCGTGTTGACCGCCGCCGTGAGCATCGTGTAATGGTTGGTGTAGATGACCGTGCCGTATTCGTTAAGCTGCACGTAAATCGTGGCCGTGCCGCTGGGCGGGACCTTGTTAAATACAAACCGGTACTCCTGCAAATAATTCGGATATTGCAGGCTGAGCGAGCCGTTGGGGCTGACCGGCGTGGCCGGGAGGAAAATGGGCGCGCCATTTATGTTGTTGCCAATGCCATTGGTCTGGCCGGTGTTCACGTCGTCATTGACGTGGTCCGAGGCTTGAATATTAAAGTTGACGCCGGTGACAGTGCTGTCCGTGCGCACCACCACGGTATAATTGCTGCTGGTAATCGTGGTGCCGCCGGAGGGATAGACAATGACGCCGCCAGGCAGCGGGCCGTCGTAATAAAACGTCTGCAAAAATGTGTTATACACGCTCGACTGGCCCGCGCGCGGCAGGAAGGTGCGTGTGCGCAGAATGTGGAAACCGGACTGCAAACCGGTGATTGCATTGGCCGGGTTGAGGTCATTGTGCAGCCAGACCACGGCGGTCGCGGGGTTGAAATTCGTGATGGCAAATTGCGTCAGCCCGAAAAGCTTTGAGCCGGACGGCTCGGCGTGGGAAATGGGCTGGATGCTCTGGCCGGGATTCGCGCTGCCGCCGTAAGACAAGCCGATCTTGTAACGCACCTGTTTGCCGGATGCCTGCCCGGGAATCGTTCCCATCCACCATTGAACGGTGTTTTGCACGCTGTCCTGGTTGACGAAGCCTCCCTGCGCCACCTGGGTCGTGCCTTCGCCGATGCCGAACGCGCCTTCCGGATTCGAACCGTCCGTGGTGTAATATATGAAGCAAGTATTGACTTGGGATTCGTAGCCGACTTGCACCCACAAATTCACAGGCTGCCCGGCGGTTGGGGCCAACGGATTCATTTGCGAAGGCGGATTGGTGCCTACTACCGTGACGCCGTACGTTGGATTATGCCAGACCCAGCTGGCGGTCTCGTTGGTGATGGATTGCCCGAAGCCGGAACCGGAAACCACATTGCTGGAGCCGCCGATGGTGTAGTAATACGTTTCAGCGCCGAGCGAGACGATGGTGTTGCTCAAAACGTTGCGGGCGGCGAACTTCTCCGGGCCGTTGCGGAATTGAAACGCAGTCTTTTCGTAGCCAAGGAAAACGTCATCCGCGTATCCGGGCGGGTTGTCGCGCAAATCCAGGAAGTTGGTTGGCGCGATGCCGGCCTGAAAATTCGTCGGGCCGAGTTCCATCTGGCTGTTCAAATCGATGCCGCCGTCCAGCTTGACCAGCGTGTTGGAAGTGGAGGCGTCGCTATTGACGAGGATGTCGAAGTTTGCATTGGTCACGATGGGGATGTTAATGGCGTAAGTGAGATTGGAGACATTGCCCTCGTTGGGGGCCATGGTCTCCACCCCGGTGTAAGGATCCACGCTGCCGCGCATTTTGAAGGGGAAAACCGGGCTGTAATTTGTCGGGCCATTGGTGCCGTCAGTGCGATAAACGGTGATTTGCGGGGCGACCACGCCGCCCTGGCGGAGGACAATGGCGTTGGTCAAAGCGTTGGCCTGGCTGGCCTGTGGCCACTGAATGCCATACATGACCCACGACATGGTGGGAATTGTGAGTTCAATGGCGCCGCCGCCCGAAGCCATGGTCTGGCCGCCGACGTAAATCAACCGGTTTGTGGGCTCGGAGTCATTCGCCGTATTGGTCGCTTGAGCCAGACTGCCTGTCGCGCCATGCACCAGCAGGTTTGTATAAGCGCGGCCGCCAGTCGGCGAGGAACTGGCCAGTTGCGTCAGCACTGTGCCGGGCGGGAATCCCACCACGATTCCCAGCCCACGCGAATTCGAAACAGCAGTAGAAGTTGTGTTGGAAGGGTTCTTGTAATATCCATCGCTGGTCCGGGTCACGCCGTCATCAAACGAAATGTCGGCGGGATAGCCGGTCATGTCGTTCATGCCGAAGAGCACCACGTCCTGCGTCGATGGGGCATTGCTGTTGCCTTCGCGGTAATCGTAGCGCTCAAACATGACAATATTCTGGTCGCTCCAGCGCGACCATGTGCCGCCGCGCGCAAGCTGGTTATGCACATACATCATGTCCGGCAAAGTATTATCTTCGAATTCACCCAGGTAATTGGCCAGGGATTCAGTGGGCGTCGAGTTGGCGACTGTGTTATGATTGAAGCCATCGGCATAAACCATCGGTAACCCCTCGTGCATGAAGAAATAAGAGTCCCCGAATTCCTGGTTTGGAAAGAATTGATAGCCGGGGTCTTGCACCATCGGAAAGTTGACGGCCTGCGCTCCGCTGAAATTGCCGTTGCTGTCGCAATTGCCCTGAGACCACGTTGGCGCGCTGAAATCGCGACCGTCCATGCCGGACATGGAATCGCCGTCCTCCAACACGTTCTCGAAATAGTTGAAAAGCGGAAAATTCTCAAGTCGCATGCCTGAATTGAGAAAGTCATTGAAGTCACTTCCTGAAGCCAGCGCTTGCTGTTCGTATTCGCCGAAAAGCATGGCGTCGTTGCGCGTTGCCTCGGTGTTGAAGCAGCTATTGCGATTGCCATCGGTCTCGATATACCCGTTGCCGGTGTCGTTGCTGCCGTAGCCGTGGACGTAATCATACATCGCCTGAATGGCGCCGGTGTAGCCTGAAAACGACGGATCGTCCGTCTGACCGGTTTCCGAGCCAAAAAAGTCCACCGGTATCTGCTTGACCGCGTCCAGCCGGAACCCGTCGCATTTGGTCATGTAAAGCTCCCACGCCACGGCGCGACATTCATACTCGGTGACATCTTCAGCCACCGGCTGGCCATTGCCGTCGAAGGGCCGCCAACCCGCGCCGCCCCACCCAGTGCCCAGGAAGGCGCCATTGGTGTCCATGTATAAATCCGGCCGGCCCGGAAATCGGATATACACCGGCTTGTTGGTCGTATCGCCCCAGGTGGTGCCAAAGTTCCAATTGACTGTGCCCGGTTCATTCGCGAGATCGCACAAGCCTTCGAGGGGATTGTTTTGGACCTGTTCGGTATAGCACCAATCGCTGATGTTCGGCCAATTGGAATACCCTCTGCTAATGACCTGCAGGTGAAAATCCGCCGGTTGCAAACCAGGAAAATAATTGGTCGGCTCGCCGCCCGGATATCCCGGCACCACGCTTGCCCGATGGTTCATCACATTGTCGAAATAGACGCGGATGCCGAAGCGGTGGGCGGTTTCCACCATGTTCAGCAAATCCGATTCTGTGCCGTAGGCGGTGGCAATCGTGCCGCACTGGTTGGTGCTGCCCAAGTCAAAGGGATCGAACACATCGTAGCCGACGGAATAGGTGCCACTGTTGCCTTTGGTCGGGGGGGGCAGCCACAAACTGTCGTAACCGGCCTCGGCCATTTCCGGCATCCTTTGGGTTACCTCGCTCCAGGTTTGTTGAAAAAGTGAAAGCATGGCTTCGGCGCGGGCGCTCTGGACACTCAGAAACGCAAGCGCAAAAATCACCCAGTATTGGATGCGACGCGGCATTGTCATACTATACATGGTGGGGCGGGTTGGGGCAATAGCATGTTCATGCGGAATGGGGCAAATCTCTACGGTTTGGTGTTCCGCAGGCGATAAAAGATGGAGCCGGCCGAGGCAACCGGATTGATGAAAACCGCCGTCGCGTTTGTTTGGTATTGCGTGGACGGCACCTGGGACCACGACGTGGAGCTGCCCATCAGCGCCGTGGTGGAATCCAGCACCCACCAACCATAGGTGTTCGGCCAGGAAACGGTCACGACGCCGTTGCTCTGCCCGGAAGTGAGTTGCGGTGGGGCAGGGGGAGTTTGCGACAGAATCAACGCGCTGTAAGGCCCGATGGTGATGCTGGCCGTAACCGGCGAGCCTTGGGCGGTCACTGTGGCTGGACCGACGTTGCCATAATCCGACCCGTAGTTGGTCGAATCGCTGTTAAACTGAACGTACCAGACGCCGGCTTCGGGGAAGGACAGCGAGTAGTTGCTTTGAATGTTGCTGGAGCAATTGGCGATCACGAACACGTCCTGGCTGGTGTTGACGCTGGACCACCGCCGGTAGGCCAGCAATTTATTCACGTTATCCTCCTCATACATCCGGCATTCACTGCCTTCCAAACCCGGCGTGTAGCCTTGCGCGTCGCGGCGCACGTTAATCAGGTCGTGGTAAAGCCGGACGATGTAGCTGTAGGTGTTGGTTTTGGTCCAATCCACTGGCCGCTGGGAATCGAATTGCTGGTTCTCCAGCATTTCCTGGCCCTCGAAAATCATCGGCACGCCCAGTCCGGTGAAGGTGAAAATGGCCCCTAGGGTGGAAAGTTTTCTGGCCCGCCAGCTACTGGGTGCGCTGGCATCAATCGCGGTGACCAACCGGACATTGTTGGTCCCATTCAAATCGCCGACCACATCATGCGATTCCAAAAAAGCCACCCGGTTGAAACCTGCCGAACCACCGAACGTGACGTCGGTGGTCATGGCTTGGACAATGTACGTTAGATCCCGCTCGGAATCCAAGGTATCAGCCAGTTGCGGGGTAAGCTCCTGATAATAAGACGTGTCCCAAGTGCTGTCAAAGCCGTCGCCCTGCACATCCTCGGCGATGCTGATGGCGCCGGTGTTGGTGTGGATCATCCCGTTGATATTAGTGATGAGCGAGACGGCGTCGGCAATCGGATTGCAGCAATAGCCGGTGGCGTTCATCATCAAGCCGGGCGTGTCCCAGCGAAATCCGTCCACGTGGCATTCGTTCAGCCACATGGTGAAGTTGTCCTGGATGTAATTGCGCACCTGTTGCGTGCTGTAGTCCGGGCGCGAACCATAGACGGTGCAACAGAGATCATCACTCTGATAAAAGTAAATGCCCCCTTCATTGGGCGCGAGGTACCATCCGTCGAAATTCCACAGATCATTATCGGTCGGCCCATAGTGGTTGTGGACCACGTCAAGAAAAACGGCCAGGCCGCGCTCGTGGCAGGCCAGGACAAACGTTTTGAATCCGTCCGGACCGCCGTAGGCGTAATTATCGGCCGCAAAGGGTTGAGCCGGGTCGTAGCCCCAACTGTTATACCCTGGAAAATCCATGATGGGCATGACTTCGACGGCGTTGAAGCCCAGGCTTTGCACGTAAGCAAGCTTGTTGGTGGCGTCGAGGAAGCGGCCCGGGAGCGACGACGGGTAATTTGGGGAACGCGGATCATAGAAGTCACCTATGTGCAGTTCATAGACGGCCAGATCCTCCAGCGGCGGTCGCACGGCAGCGTCGCCTGTCCAATTATAAGCCGTGGGATTGTAAACAATGTCGTTCCCGCCGGCCCCATCGACGGTCACATAGCGCGACCGTGGATCGTGCTTCCAAGGTTCAGCCATGTTGGTGGAAGAGATGTAGTATTTATACTGTTGGTTCGTGGTGATGTTCGACATGGCCACGTCGGCGGACCAGACGCCGGTCCAAACGCCGTTGCTCATCTCCTTGCCCAAAGGGTTCGCGTTGGTGGACCAACTGTTAAACGTGCCAGGGACATGGACGCTGAGCGCGTTGGGAGCCCAGACCCGGAAAGTGACGCCGACTCCATAGGAGTTGCTGTACGGCGTGGCGCCCCATCCAGGCTGGCTGGATTGGGCGGGGGCCGTTGTTGCCATGCACAACGCGGCGCAGACGAAGACGACTACGGTTTTAAGATTGGACATAATGTTGCGCTTGTGTTTCTTCGGGTTCGTGCTCTAAGGCGCCAGCTTTACCCCGTAGAAACGCGCCGCATTGGTGGGCAGCGGATCGGTGTAGTACATGATCAGTTGCAGAGGGCCTGCGGTGTTGGACGCTCCCGACAAATCGGTCCACGGATTTGTCAGGGCGTTGCGATAGACCACCTGGTAGCCATGCGCCGGCATCGAAGCCCAGTCGAGGGTGAACCCCGCGCTATTGGTCAGTGAAGCGCCCAGCACAACAAAACCGCGCGCTGGATCCAGCAGGTTGAATACGCCGCTGCCGTTGGAGTCATTCAACGCCGCGGTGGGAATTTCCAGAAAGCCGTCGGGATTGATGTTGGGGCCGGAACCGGCGGGGCATTGGCCGACCAACGCGCCGCCGTTGGTGGTCACATAGGCCGCTGCGCAGAGATAAATGTTGGTGGGCATGTAACCGAAAGCCGCCATCAGGTCGATGGTGCCTTCCATCGCGCCGTTGGTGGTGTAGGACTTGGCGCAAGGTGAGTTGGTTTGAGTATTATTGATATACCAACTGATGTAAGTGTTCTGGCTTTCGGTGGCCAGAAACGGCTTGTTTACGGATACGGCCACCAGGCCGGCTTTGGCCCAAGGAGCGGCATTGGTCGCGCTGGCCGATAATTGGTCGGTTACGAAAATGAAATAGTCGTTCGGCCCGTTGGTGCCGGGCGATCCAGTGGCGACGTACAGAACCGTGCCGCGCAAGGCCGCGTAAAGCACCATGGTCGAGTTTGATCCCAGCAAATAACCGGGATAATCGAAAGCGCCGTCCAGCACAAAAGCCGGGACGGGGACAGCCAATGTGTTTGTGCAAACGGTCGCGCTGGGGGTGGAAAGACCCACGCTGTTAGAGGCGGTGATGGAATAGCAGTAAGAAGTGTCGGCTGCCAGGCCCGTGTCCGAATAATTCGTGCCGCTGGTCAGGGCGACGTGCGACCCGCCGCGATTGACGACGTAGGCAGTCGCGCCCGTCGAAGCCGACCAAGTCAGATTGATTTGATTTGTCGCCGCTGGGATGGCGGCAAGGTTCTGTGGTTGGGACGGCACCACGGGAGTGGAGACGGCAGGCGTATTGGTGCAAACTGTGGCGCTCGGGGTCGAGAAGCCCACACTATTGGAGCCCGTGATCGAGTAGCAATAGGCGGTGTTCGCCGACACGGTCGTGTCCGAATAATCTGTGGCGCTGGTCTGGGCAATCGGCGAGCCGCCGCGATTGATGAGGTAGCTTGTCGCGCCCGTCGCAGCCGACCAAGCCAGATTGACTTGATTCGTTTGCACTGAGGTGACGGTGAGGTTCAGCGGTTGCGACGGAACCACGGGATTGGTGTTCACCGAGACGGCGAAATTCCAGTTCGCCCCGCTGTTGTTGTCCCAGGTGCCGCTGCCGTTGTTGAAACAGCAATTCAACTGCGTCGCGTTGGTCGGAATGGTCACGGTGTAGAGCCAAAGGTTGGATGCTGATAGATAAGTCATGGCCGCGTCCGGCGAAACCACAGGATCCCATCCGTTCCAACCCAGATGAATATCCACACTCGTGGCCGAGGCGATGAGGCCGCCGACGGGGTCATATTGGATCGTGACTTGCGAACCGGCCACCGGCGCCGCAGGCGTGACGCAGACGACGCCGTCGCATCCGTTGCCATTGCCACTGCTGCCGCCGCCGCCCGAACCTGAGCCAACCCAGACATGCTGGATGGGTGAGTTGTAGGTGTTGTCATACTTGTCGGCCGCGGTGACATAGTAATCCACGTAGGCATTGGTGACAGATGTGACTTGAGTATAATAATAATCCGCCTGATATTCCGGCGTGTAACCGCTGGAATTGGTGGCGATGCGCCGCGTCATGCCCAAAGTCTGCCACGCGCCCGCAAGCGGCCCGCCGGCGTATGTCTTGAACTGGTCGCTCGTCGGCGGATTCGTGCCGTTGACGCGGTACATCAGGTTTACGGTCGAAATCCCCGAAACGTCGTAGGCGTAAGTCCAAACCCAGAAATCCGTGTTGGTCGCGATGGTTGTCTTGTAACCATATTGCACGCCGAAGTTTGTTGCGCCCGGGTTCCACGGATGCCGTTGCGGCAGGAATACCGTCGGCGGCGTGGTGTCGGCAGTCGGATTTGCAGCGATGAGGGGATCCGTGTTCTCGCAGGCGTTCGACTGCGCAACAATGGAGCGGAGACATTCATCGCCGTTGCAACCGTAGTACATGAAGCCGCTGTCTAGGGAACCCAGATAATAATGCCAGCCCAAATCCACCGCGCTGGGCGTACCCGAATAACTGCCGGGATCACGCACCTGATCAATGACCGGCGCGATGCCGGAAATCTGCTGCGCGGTTTTCACCCGGTTTTCCGTGGCGATGATGACGCGCCAGTTGTCGCCCTTGCTCGTGACGCCGATGCTGGGATCAACGACGTTGGCCCCGCTGGCGTTGGCGTAGCTCGGCGGCCAGTTCCAGTTGATGAAATTCGGCGAGCCAAAATCGCCTGCCGGATTGACCCAGCCGCCGTCCTCAACGTGAACCACATTGGTGGGTGGCGGCCAATCGGAGATGAATTGCTGGATGGTTGTCGGCTCGTAGCCGTCCGAAACAGCCTCGCTGGCGAATTGCGGCACCCATTCGTTGTAGTAGGAATAACCGCCGCCCCAGGCATTGTCGCCGTCGTGCGCGCACAGAATAAGTGTGGGTTGGGCCGGATTGTTCAGCGCGGCCATGGGCGCGATAAGCCCCAAACTCCAGGTGCCGTAACTGTCCATCCAGCTAAACGCCTGGTCACTCGGCACCATGATGATTTCGCTGGCCACGCCGTTGCTCGGGTTCACATAACGGGCGTGGTGCAGTTGATAGCCAAACGGCATCACCTGGGTTGGCCCGCACCCGACCGAAATGCTGGTGCGCTGATAAGCCCCGGCGCCTTGCGCGGGATCAATCTGGTCGGCCGGATTCGGGATGTCGCAATTCACGCCGCCACTGCCAAGCACAAGCGGAAAATCCGCGCACGAGCGCGCCAGATGCTCGTTGGAAACCGGCGTCCATGTGATGCCGTTGCTAACGAGGACCGGAATCATGTGTTCGGAGAAACAGGTTTCCGCCGGCCAATAGCCGCTCGACAACGGAACACTGGTGCCCCAAAAAATCTGCATCTGCCGTTGTTGAATTTGCAGTTCCATGGCCAAAGTTGCATCGCTGATGAGCGGGGCGATCGCGTGGTGATAAGTGAAGTTGACGATATCCAGACGTGGTTTGCCGCCGCTGGTTGTCCAGGTGCGCGCGGTGGCATCTTCGCTGTTCCAGCCGCTGGCATAACCGAGCTGCCCGGCGCTGGCCAGGCTCTGCACATTCTCCATCAGCGCGCCGGACATGTTCATCTGCGCCCCGGCGTTCGGATACCCGAGCAGTCCGCTAACGACGGATCCCGGTTCGCCCTGGTAGGCGGCCACACGGTCGGCATCGTCGAAAATCGTCGTCAACACTTCCGGGTTCGGATCCGCCCGCCCGGCATTCTGCTGTTGAATCGTGTCCCAGGCATTTTCGTAATGAGAAACCGTGCTCGTGTCCCAGTTATTGTCAATGTCCCAGGCAGTAACAATGCGCCGGTTGGGCCAGTAGATTGGTTGATGCAAGTGCCAGAGCCAGGTGGTGTGAACACCCGTGTTGCTGTCTGCCTGGACGCCCAACGGCAATAACAGTGCAAAAAGACAGGCCTGAATCAACCGGTGGCAGAACTTCCTGTTGAGGATGCTGAACAGGGTTGTGCAGGCGCGAATGGGCGCGGGAACCAGGCAGGCTGCCGCAACAATGACGGCAAGCCCTTGGCAGAGTCGAGTTTTCATGTATAACCGGTTGCCAGTCCGTTGCGATGCCAGCGCCCCTCAGGGTGCTGCCCGCCGCTTCGAGCCTGGGCAATCACTAAGTATCCACCTTTTCAGGCAAAAAATCTATCGCATCTTCATGCGGTAGCGGCTTCGTTCGTCGTTTTATCTTTGTAAAAACTTGCAGTCTCAGGGGAGGTGGACAGGAAGCGTTGCAGCGGCTGGGATGGAAAGAGAAGCCACGGCTTGCACGACGGAATTGGAGGGCCGCTGGATCGCGGGTATGACGGCTTCCCGCGCAACGCGCGTGCAGCCGAGGACGCCCCACCGGATTTTTCGCGGGCCGGTGCTTGTAACGGTTTTTGCTGCAAGTCGATCATTCCACCGCCTCAATAAATATTGGCGTTACGGAAACATTCAAATGCAACCGGCCATCGGCCACCTGGACGGGCACGACCTGACCCAGCGCGTCGGAAGCCGTCGGTGGCTTCGTCGTCCAAGCCCGGTCAAATGGAACCGGCGGCGCGTCTTCGCCGCTAAAGGCATCGCGTCGTTCCCAGATCACATAAGCGGGGCCGCGCGCGCCGCGATCCATTTCAAAGAAAAACAGGGACGGCTTCCCCGGAACACTGATTTGTCTCACTGCGCGAACGCCATTAAAAACTTTCGCCATGCGTTGATAAGCCTCGGCCGTGGGCGTGCGTTTTTGAAGCGAGCCGTGTTCATAACCGAGCAATCCTGTCTTGCCGTACATCAGCGTCGTGAGATTGTCGCGGCCGCTCTGCACCGGCTTCAGCACCAAGTAAAGCGTCTTTTGCACTCCGGCGGCGAACGCGAAGACGTTCCGCATGACCATGTCGCGTGACTGGATGCGATTATACTTCGCCTCCAATTCCGGCGAACAACCGAGCAGGAACATTTGGGTCGCCGGCGCGAGCGTGTTCATGTTTTTGTAAAGTTCGGCAATCCGGTTGCTGCCCGATTGATCGCGAGTCGGAAACCCGTTCGTACCCGTTTGCAGCATCGATTGAGTCCAGGGCGTCAGAAGCGAAACGTATTTCAAGTTTTCGCGAAACCCATAGAAACCCGGCCCGCCATACTCGGTGCATATAATCGGTTTCTCGTGACCCAGCGCGCGCATCTTCTGCCGCATAATGTCAACCCGCCCCACAATGGTGTAAGGGTCCACGTAAAGATGCAGATCAAACACATCAAACGCGTTGCTTCCCGTTTTCAAAACGTAATCAAAGAAATCCAGCCCCGTCCGCTGGCTCGGAAACTGGTACGCTCCCGGCGGCCCGAAGAGGCCGTCATATCCGCCCACCACCACCACTGCGGATGGGTCCGCCTCCTTGACTGCCTGATGGAAAACCCTCAATTGCGCGACGAATTGCTCCTTGGTGCCCGACCAATATATCGGATCATTCGGCTCCCCATCGTTTTGCCAGTAACGCACCTTTCCCTTGCAACGCCTGACCAAGTCACGGATGAAACGGTGGTAGTCCTCCAGGTTTTTCGCCGGCGAAGGTGGCAGCAAGGCCGAAGGACGCTCCACCGCCCATTGCGAACTTGAGAACAGTGAGATTAATCCTTCATCGGGAGAATTCAACTGATCCACAAAGGCATCCACCGACCGCCAATCGTATTGGCCTTTCTGCGGCTCGATCTGGTTCCAGAATAAAGCAACCCTGGCAATACCGGCTCCGAGCTGCCTCGCTTGCGGCATGAATTGTTCGGGTTTGACGTTTAAGTATCCATAGAGAAAACCCCACGCAACGCCCAGCGGCGAACCCGGCATCGTGATCTGCAAATCCGCCGCTGGTGCGTCTTGGATCAAAGGAGCGGGAGTCGCTGATTGGGCAGGCAACCGGTCCGTCAGAAATAAAGCGGCTGCAACCATCGTGGTGATGATTTTGCCATTCAGAAAGGGGTCAATCCGGCATAATCGCATATTCTTGCTTCTAATTGGCATGGCGCAACAGGTTCACAAGGGAACCCGCGGGGCCAATGCTTGAGAGCTTGTATGAAATGGTCGTTCTTGTGTCATAATGGTTAAGTCGCCACCTCCAATGGCACATAAATATCCGTGAACCCAAAGGTCGGCGGAATCCCGTCCGGATGATTCGCCGCCACTAGAAGCGACGGGGCCTTCCGTGCTTTGCGGCCGCTCTTAGGCAGCCAGGAGCCGAACACTTTCTTATAGCCCTCGGCGATCGCCCCGATCGGACAATTTCTCGCCACCACATAATCGCCGCCCGCTATCGTTCGCATGCGCACCGGCTTCGTGGGCGCATACTTCTCATCCACAGTCACACAGGTGTCATAACGCAATTTCTCTGGCGGCGTGTCCTTCGGATTATCCAGGGGCACGCCGATGAACAAGGAATCCTTGCGGGGCAGTCCGTCCTTCATCAGCCTCGTATTAAAATCCTGCCATGCCCGATGCACCCCGTTATACGGCCCCACATGCCGCATATACGCGACCCGCTGCGGGTCCAGCGTCGTCACTTCGATGTTCATTGGCTTCGCTTTAGTCAGGGTCCGCTTCGGCTGCAACGGCATGTAAATATCCAAAACCAGCTTTTTCTTGCGCGCGACCACGTCTTGGGCATTCACAAACACCATAAAGCTCGGCGCCGGCCGCAACTCCCGTAAACTCCGCGCGAGCCATTTGCCGTAAAGATACTGGAAGGCGTCCTTGATTTTCCCGACCGGGCAATTTTTCGCCACAGCGTAATCACCGCCAACGATGGTCTGCAACGCAACCGGTTTTTTTGGCTTATAATCTTCATCCACGGTGATGCACACATCGTAACGAAGCTCCGCCGCCGGGGTCACCGATGGATCATCGTGCCCCATGCCGATGAACAGCGAACGCTTGCGAAGCTGCTTTTCCGCCGATAGCCGTGCCGTGAGGTCAAACCACGTTTGGCGGGTACTTTCGTATGGCCCGACATGCCGCAAATAAGCCACGCGCATCGGTTTGATTTTTCTGGTAATGACTTTCATAACTTTTGTGGTGATGTGATTTGTGTTGAATTTGGTCAAAGGAACTCCCGGCCGAAAATGCACGCCGGACGGCGCGGGACGCAGGGCGATGGGCCCCGTCGCGCGGCGAAACTCCGCCGGCGAAACGCCGTAGGCAGCCTTGAACGCCCGCGTGAACGCCTCATGTGCCTCGTAACCCGCGTCCAGCGCCAATTGAATCACCTGCTTCGGGCCAGACCTCAACTCCATCGCCGCCCGTTCCAATCGCAGCCGCCGCACATGGTCCGCAATCGTCTCACCTGTCATCGCCGCGAAGACGCGATGAAAATGAAAACTCGAAAAACACGCCACCTGCGCCAGCTCCTCCAAATCCAACGCCCCATCCAGATGCTCCTGGATATGCGTCAACACCCGCAGAATGCGCTCCTTATAATCAATCCACGTTGTCTTATGCTTTGGCCGTGTGTCGCTCATATGCACTCTAAACTAGCAAACGCCGTTACGGGCTGCTTGACTAATTTTGCGGTTTTGAAAGGGTGAAAGTGAAAGGCTCGAAAACGCTTCTGTCCGTCCAGACAGGCTGACTGCTGAAACCAAACCGTGCTCATTCGCCTTGAATCCGGAGCACAGGGCGGGATACTCGCGGGATGAACCGCAGAAAATTTATCAAGCTTGGTGTCTTGGGCGCAGGTGCGACGTTCGCCGGAGCTGAATCGCTGCACAGCGAGCCGGTCACAACTTCTCCTGGCGGCAAACCGCCCGTTACGGTGGCGGTTCCAATCAGTGTCGCGCCACTGGTGCAACGCGACCTGGATGTGGTGTTTGATGACATGCGGACGCGGGCGGGCGTCAATGCGCTGTTCATCTTCAGCTATACCCACGAGCCACATCGCGCCGGAGTGGAACCGGCGGCTTTTCACGGCGGCAATTACGCGCGGCCGCACATGCAATTCTACAAGAACACGCCGCTGACGTTGCCGGATATGCGCGCGCCGGAATTTGGTGACGTGGATGTTTTGGAGCGGGTCATTCCCGTCGCGCGCAAGCATGGCATCCGGACATTCTGTTTCCTGCTCGAAGACAATTCACTGCCGGCGGCGGTGAAGGCGAATTGGGAAGCGCTTTACGAGGTGGATCATCATGGCCGGCGCACCGATGCCCATCCCGGCGGCCCGTGTTTCAATAATCCCGGCTACCAGAATTTCACGCTGGGATTAGTCGAGGATTACGCGCGCTCCTATAACATCGGCGGCCTCATGTGGGGGTCGGAGCGCCAGGGTGGTTTGCTTAATACGCTGGGCCTTTCCCAAAGCCACGGACAGGACCCGGGCCGTACCACCTGTTTCTGCGAGTTCTGCCGGAAAAAAGGACGCGAGCGCGGCATCGATGTCGAGCGCGCGCGGCAGGGATTTGATTCGGTGGAAACCTTTGTGCGCAACACCCGCGCCGGGCAGCGTCCGCGAGACGGTTGCTTTACGGAATTCTGGCGGTTGCTGCTGAAATATCCGGAACTGCTGGCGTGGGAAAACTTCTGGGCGGCCAGCCGTCATGAATTGCAGGCGGCGATCTATCGCAAAGTCAAGTCGGTCAATCCCGCGCTGCAAGTGGGCTGGCATGTCTGGCAGAATGTCTCGTTCAGCCCGTTCCAGCGCGCCGAGGAAAATCTGACGGAGCTGGCGGACTATTCGGATTTCATCCGGCCGGCGCTTTACAACAATGCGGCCGGCGGACGCTTCAAAAGTTTTGTGAAAGGCGCGCAAGAATCGATTTATGGCGACCTGTCTCCGGAAGCGACGCTGGACATTTTGGGCCGGGAGTTGAATTACAACGAAGCGCCCTTGGACAAGCTTGCGGCGGCTGGTTTTTCCGCGCTTTACGTCGAGCGCGAGACTCATCGCGCCGTCGAATCCGTGGCGGGTCACCCGGTGCGGATCTGGCCGGGCGTGGATATCGATGTGCCGGTGAAGGCGGATGAATCGCGTTGTACGCCGGAAGGAGTGGCCCAGGCGGTGAAGGCGGCGTTTAAGGGCGGCGCGGGCGGCATCATCCTTTCACGCAATTATACAGAGATGAAGCCGGAGAATCTGTCCGGCGCGGGCAAGGCATTGCGTGAGCTGGGGTTGATTTAAAGGCCGAAGGCTGGAGGCGCCAGGGGCGGAATCGAACCTCCACCACCGTTGCAAAACATTGCTCGCACATTTGCTGCAATTGGAGAATTCTCACGGCCATTGGTCGGGGAAGACATTCCAGGACGCGTCCTCTCGGAAATTCGGATGCGGCCCCTTCGACGGATTTGGCACACGGACGTCACAGTTTTAGGCATTTGGACTTGATTTGGAGAGGACTTAAAGGGGTCATAAAGCAAACTCGCTCGCCTCAATGGCGTCATTTTTCCACATGGATTCAAAATTCCACGTCCCGGCTTTTTTCGTCCAGGCGGCGAATTTCCCGGCCACAACCAGGCCGAACGACAGGTGAAATCCTCGTCGCGGTGCTTCTTCACCACTTCCACCAGCCGCCGGCTGAGTCCGCGCTGGTCCGTTTGCCGCAGTTTCTTGCTGTCCGCGTAGATCACCCCGGCGAACCGAATCCTGTCCATCCTGTCCAAAAAAAATCACCTGGACAGCCTTTGTCCAGGTTGTTGTGCCATGATGAAAATCAAAAACGCAAAATCAATATCAAAACCGCAAAGGCACCGCTCGGAGGCGCAAGACCAGTCTGCTTGAGTGGTTCTTGGTTAAAATTCCCCTCCCAGCCCCTCCCCATTGGACCACGTCTCCCGCCCTGTCGCCGCAGTGGCCAACCGATTACAAAATTAGTTTAAAATAATTGTTGCTTTAAACAATATCTATGATATTGTTTAAGCTTATATATGGTCTAAATATGGCCATGATGAAAAACTGAAACCCTGAACCAAACCCCAAAACTATGAACCCCCGCAACGGTAAAATCGCCCATCTGCCCCGCTCCATCCGCGACGAACTCAATCAACGCCTCGAACGCTCCCAACCTGCCTCCCAAATCCTCCCCTGGCTCAACGGCCTCGAAGAGGTCCAGGAGATCATCAAGGAGGAATTCGACGGCGTCCCCATCAGCGAACAGAACTTGAGCCAGTGGCGTCAGGGCGGTTTCCAGGAATGGCTGGTCCTCCGCGAGCTTTGCCAGGAGGCCGGCGACGTGACGGACTTGGCCGAAGCCATGCAGGAGGAGACTGGGCAAGGCGTCCTGGCCGATGACGTGGCCGTGGTGCTGGCCGCCCGCTTCGGCACTCTCATCGCCAAGTGGGACGGCGAGGTGGACGCCAAGTTTGAGGCCAAATCGCGCGTCCTGAACCGCCTCTGCCGCAGCGTGGTGCAGTTGCAGCACGGCATGCACCGCGCCCGGAGAGAGTCTTTCGAATACACCCGCCAGTGGGAGGAACAGCAGAAAGCGGAGAAGGAAGAGATGAAGCAGCGATTGGTGCAGCCCTTTAAGGACATGATGCTGGTGCCATCATTGGCCCCCGCCTACGGTGGGGGCAAGCTGGGCAGGAAAATTGCCGCTTATGTCCTGGCTGTCCAAGGAGGCAATCTGGAAGCAAAATTGGACATCTCACCCGCCGACACCTTTGACGAAGAGCCAGTCAAACCGCCCCAAAAGCCGCGGCTTGTCAAAAAAGCCAGGAAACACACACCCGCCGCCAAGTCTAAGCCATTGGCGCATAAGAAGATGAAGCCTGCCCACCAGCCACAGTCCAGCCACCCCCACTCTGACGAACTTAAAGCGAATCAAAGTGATTTTACGCAGCCAGAACCCACCGTCCATGCCGTCCATGAAGTCCATCCTTCCGTCCCCGTCGGTCCCATCCGTCCTGTTCCTCCCATCAACCCCATTGTAGAGAAATGACCGGCGCATCTCGTCACTGCCACACCGCGCGGAGCGCAGGCTTTGCGGCTGGTCAAACCACAAATACTGCAAAGGATTTGGCAAGATATGGGAAGTCTCGACGGGGCGGGACGCTATAGTCGAGTCGAAAATTTAACAATGACGCTGACGCGATTCAGCACAAGCAATTCATGTCCAAGAATCTATGAGTCAAACCACCCGATTCACTTTGTCACAGGCGGATATTCCGAAGCAATGGTACAATCTGCTGGCCGATTTCCCCCAACCGATGCCGCCGCCGTTGCACCCCGGCACGAAAGAACCGGTTTCACTGGAGATGATGACGCAGATTTTTCCCGAGAACTTGGTGAAACAGGAAATGTGCCCGGACCGGTGGGTGGAAATCCCCGAGCCGGTGCGCGAGGTCTATGCGCTGTGGCGGCCGACGCCGCTGTTGCGGGCGGTGCGGTTTGAGCGCGCGCTGAAAACGCCGGCGCACATCTACTATAAGTATGAAGGCACCAGCCCGGCAGGCAGTCACAAGGTCAATACTTCGGTTCCGCAGGCCTTCTTCAACAAGGAGGCCGGCACAAAGAGGCTCGCGACGGAAACAGGCGCCGGCCAGTGGGGATCGTCCCTCGCCCTGGCCTGCCAGTTGTTTGGACTGGAGTGCAATGTCTATATGGTCAAGGTCAGCTACCAGCAGAAGCCGTATCGCCGGATGCTGATGCACACGTGGGGGGCGACGGTCCATGCCAGCCCGAGCGACCAGACCAAATTCGGCCGAAAGGTGCTGGCTGAAGACCCGAACTGTCCCGGGAGCTTGGGCATGGCCATCAGTGAAGCCATCGAGGACACCGTGACGCATCCGCACACCAAATATTCGCTGGGCAGCGTGCTGAACCACGTTTGCCTGCACCAGACGGTGATCGGGCAGGAGGCCATCCGGCAGATGGAAATGGCGGGTGAGGAACCGGATTCCATTTACGCCTGCGCGGGCGGCGGCAGCAATTTCGCGGGCATCGCCTTCCCCTTCCTGCAAGGCAAGATCAAAGACAAGAAGAAGTATCGCATCATCGCCGTCGAACCCTCCGCCTGTCCGTCGATGACCAAGGGGGAGTTGCGCTACGATTTCGGCGACACGGCCGAGACGACCCCGCTCCTCATGATGTACACGCTGGGGCACCAATTCATGCCCCCGTCCATCCATGCCGGCGGCCTGCGTTTCCACGGCATGTCGCCCATGGTGAGCCACGCGCTCAAGCTGGGATTGATCGAGGCCCAGGCCGTTCACCAGTCCAAGGTGTTCGAGGCCGGCACACTCTTTGCCCGCACGGAAGGTGTCGTGCCCGCGCCGGAATCGGCCCACGCCATCGCGGCCGTGGTGGCGGAGGCGGAGGAGGCGCGCCAGGCCGGCAAGAAGCGCGTCATCCTGTTCAACCTCTCCGGCCACGGTTTGCTCGACCTCAGCGCCTACGAAACTTTCCTGCAAGGCAAGATCCAGGATGTCTAACTCCTACTGAACTCCAGTCAACAAATAATAAAATCCGATGAAAAAACAAATCGTTCGTTGTCTCCTCACCATCGCGCTGGCGGCACTCCCCGGCGTGGTCCAAGCCCAACCCGACGCGCATTACGTTCCCGGCATTGAAGGAATCGATTGCGCGACTTTGCCGCCGCCCGGCTGGTACTTCCGGGACTATAACGTGTTCTATCTGGGCGAATTGTATGACAACGCGACCGGCCATAATGTCGCCCCGGCCGGTTTCCAGGCAATGGTGTACGCCACCGTGCCCCGCGCCATCTATATCAGCGACTTTAAAGTCCTCGGCGGTTACCTCGGCGGAGACGTAGTTCTTCCGTTTGTTTATAGCAGCTTGAGGAATGGCCCGGGCGGCTACAGCGGCAGCACGTTTGGTGTCGGCGACTTCTACGGCGAGAGCACCCTTTCGTGGCATCCGGGACAATTCGACATCGGCTTCGCGACCGGCTTCTGGGCGCCTACCGGCAATTCAGGCAGTGTGAACCAACCGACCCAGTCACAGCCCGGAAATGGCTATTGGACTCCGGAACTGACCTTGGGAGTAACCTGGCATCCCGACGAGGCGAAGACCTGGTCGATCTCGGAGTTGAACCGGTTTGAGTTCTGCAACAGCGAATGGAACCACACGGACATAACGCCCGGTGACGCTTGGACGGCGGAATGGGGCATCAGCAAAAAGGTCCTTAAGACAGTTGACTGCGGCATCGTGGGTTATTACCAGCAGAGAGTCACGGCCAGCACTGGCAGCGGGCCGTTGGGGAATGGCGATAGTCCGGCGTATTTCCCATACAGCAGGGTGGCGGCGGTCGGCCCCGAGGTCAACGTCTTCATTCCATGTTGGAAGCTTTGGACCTCGCTCCGGTATAACTATGAATTCATGGCGGCCGACCGTGTGCAAGGACACACCGTGGCGCTCGTGCTGACAAAAGCATTCTGATTATTGACGCCCTGCTGTTGACGGATGGCCCGTCAGACAAACAGGCGTCACACGAATATTAGCGAGTTAGAAACTGTTAAAGTGCATGGTCGCGCGATTTGGCGGCCTGCATTTTAACAGTTTTTTTCCTTTTGTGTTGCTCTTCCACCCCGGTTCCCCTTGCCAGCCGCGGGATTATTGTGCATGTTTGGCCGAACGGAAACGGCTTCCTGCCAGGCCGTGGTTCTCCCGGGCATCCGTAGCTCAATTGGATAGAGCTTCTGACTTCGGATCAGAAGGTTGCAGGTTCAAGTCCTGCCGGATGCGCCAGCCTTCGCCAATGCGTTCCAGCGGCGCATCCAATGCGCGCGGGCGCCGACACACGATTGTAACAAAAAATCTGTTTACGGCCCGCCTTCGGGTCATTAAATGTAGGGCCGATGTTTTCACTTCAAAAACTACTCGGCCAGAACGACGAATTCTTCGATCTCTTTGAGGCCAGCGCGCAGGAGGCGCAGTCCAGCGTGGATGCGCTGGTCAAATTGGTCGCCAATCCAAATCAAACCTCGCTCACGTATGAGTTTGTCCAGTCGCGGCGCAATGAGCGGGGATTGCGCGAGAAGATCAGCGAGGCGATCTACACCACCTTTGTCACGTCGTTGGAACGCGAGGACATCGAGAGCCTGGCCAACGCCCTCTACCGGATTCCCAAGACGGTGGAGAAGTTTGGCAACCGCCTTCTCCTGACTCCGCAACACATTCAGGGCATCGATTTCACCCGGCAAATCAACCTCCTGACACAGGCCACTCTCACCGTCATGGAGATGGTCAAAAGCCTTCGTGGCGGGGTGAACCTTGAGGAAATCCGCAGGCTCAACGATAAAATGCAGTATCTCGAGGGAGAGGCCGACAAGGCCATCACCGAGTTGCTCCGTGATTTGTTTACCGGCACAAACGATCCGATCAAGGTGATCGTGCGCAAGGACCTTTACGAGCTGCTCGAAAAGGTCATTGACCGCTGCCGGGACGTCGGCAACGTCATCGCCAACATCGCGCTCAAAAACTCCTGACCCGGCATGTCGCTTCTCATCATGGTAATCGCGGTTGCCCTTGTTTTTGAGTACATCAATGGCTTTCACGATACGGCCAATTCCATCGCCACTGTCGTTTCCACCAAGGTGCTGACGCCGCGGCAGGCCGTGGTGCTGGCGGCCTGCACCAACCTGGGCGGCGCCCTTTTGGGAACAGCGGTCGCCAAAACCATCACCGGCGGCCTGGTCGATGCCGGAGTCGTGTCGATCACGTCTCAAATCATTGCCTGCGCGTTGATGGGAGCCATCGGATGGGACCTGATCACCTGGTGGCACGGAATGCCGTCCAGCTCGAGTCACGCTTTGATCGGCGGTTTGTGCGGCGCGGCGCTGGCGGCCTCCCACAACCGTTGGAGCGTCATCATTTGGTCGCAGCCCAGCGCGGTGCATTGGTTCCTGGGCAAGGGGTTGTTATGGAAGGTCATTGTGCCGATGTTCTTTTCTCCCCTGCTTGGATTCGTGTTTGGATTCGTGTTGATGGCCCTGCTCTACATCACCCTGCAGCGCCAGCGCCCCTCCAAGGTCAATCGATTTTTTGGCGTCGCTCAAATGTTCAGCGCCGGCTCGATGGGCGTGATGCACGGCACCAACGACGCCCAAAAAACGATGGGCATCATTGCGCTGGCCCTGCTTTCGGCCACCAAGGCCGGGACGCTGGATCATTTGCCGGGGTGGCTGGAGTTTCTCCGGGCACCGCTGCCGCCGCCCGGGAAGGATTTGGAAATCGCCGCGTGGATAAAGGTTGTTTGCGCGTTGACCATGGCGTCGGGCACAGCCGTGGGCGGCTGGCGCATCATCAAGACTTTGGGGCACAAGGTGGTCAAACTGCATCCGATCAACGGCTTTGCGGCGGAGGCCAGCTCGGCGACGGTCATCGGGCTGGCTTCACTGCTGGGGATTCCGGTATCGACCACCCACAACATATCTGCCGCCATCATGGGGGTCGGTTGCGCCAAACGCTTTAATGCCATCAATTGGACGGTGGTCGAACAGATGGTCTGGGCCTGGATTTTCACCATCCCCGCCACGGGCGCAATGGGTTACGGGCTGGTGCGGTTGGCCCAGGCCTGCGGCTGGATCCTTTAATTTCCGGCGAAACGCCTATTTCTCCTCGCGCGGCTGACGGTGGATTGTGTGTCACACAATTGTTGCAAATTCGTCAAATGTTCGTAACACGATGGATGTTAGTCTGACAAGGATGCGGCACGTTCCGTTGAGGTCATTTCCATTGGCGATCATTGCTCCCGATTTTCCGGGACGATCAGCCATGCCCTGCGGAAGGGATGCACTTTCGCACCGGCAAAGCCGGAAACGCAGCCGCCCACTCGTTCCCAAACCCTGATTTTCCCATGCTCTTATTTCACGCCACCCCACTTCTGGCAGCCAGCGCCTTGGAATTTGCGATCAGGAAAGCGACGCCCGAAGGCAAAATCACGATGTCGGCGCTTCTGGTGCTGTCGCTGTTCAGTTGGACAATCATCATTACCAAGGCCCGCCAACTGGCCATTGCGCGAAAGTGGTCGAAAAAATTCTTTGTCGCCTATGAAGCCACGCGCGATCCGCTGGATATCAAGCGCAAGGAGGAAATCTTCGAGGGCGCACCCGCCTACAGTCTTTACATCCGCGGCGCTGACGAACTGGAATACCATTTGAAGCACTATCCCGTGCAAGTCAAGGCCCGGGCGGATCTGTCGTCCGATCCCACTCTTGGCCATGGCAACACCGCGGCCTTCGTCCGTTCCAACGCCACCCGGATCAGTCCGGCCTCGTTCGAGGCGGTCAAGGTGGTCATGGAGCAAACGGCCGCGGCGGAGGCAATGGCGTTGGAGAAAGGGATGATTGTATTGTCCACGGCGGTGGCGGGCGGCCCTTTCCTCGGTCTGCTAGGCACGGTTTGGGGCGTCATGGAAACCTTCGCCGGCATCGCCAACGCCGGCGCGGCCAGCCTGACGGCCATGGCTCCGGGTGTGGCGGGCGCGTTGATCTGCACGGTGATCGGTCTGCTGGTGGCGATCCCGGCCATGTTCAGCTACAATTTCATGGTGACGACCATCCGGGCCATCACCCAGGAACTGGATGGCTTCGCCAGCCTCTTCGCCAACCAAATGGAACATCGATACGTGGACAACCGCCCTATATCCGAAGAGCTCAGGGATGCCAATGAAATGCTGGCCGCGCGCATTATCGAAGCGTTGCATTCGGACGAACCGGCCGCTGCGGAATTGTCCCGTCAGGCAACATGAAGAAGTGCTCCCATTCGGCGCACCACTCGTTGACCGAGTTGAATATCACTCCATTGCTCGATCTCGCGTTCGTCTTGCTGGTGATTTTCATCATCACCACCACGCCCATCATCAATGACCTTGACCTCAATCTACCGGCCGCGTCCAAGCATCAGAAGGACCCGCCGCGCAAGGCCAACTACATCACGGTTCAGGCCGACGGAAAATTGTGGATCAACAAGGCACCTGTGACCATTGCAGTATTGCAGGCGAAACTGGTTGATCTGCGCGTCGATGACCCCGACTTGAGCGTGATAATACGCGGCGACAGCAAGACCCGTTACCGCCAGATTCGCTCGGTGCTCGACGCCTGCCAGCAAGCCAACGTAGCCAAGGTGGACCTGGAAACTGAGGCGGCGGACGGAAAGAGCCCATGAAAAAGACATCTCGTCGCGGCCACAGCACCCTGAACGAATTGAACATCACTCCGTTGCTGGACCTGGTGTTTGTGCTGCTGGTCATTTTCATCATCACCACGCCGCAAATGGTCAACACCCTGGAGATGGCCCTGCCTGCTGCCAAACCGCCGCCGGCCAATCCCAACGCCCCCAAGCCCCGCATCAACCACATCGTTGTCGGTGAGAAGGGAGAGGTGTTTCTCAACGACGCCGTAGTGCCTGACGGCCAACTCATGGACAGATTGCGCAGCCTCAAGGCCGGCGATCCAGACCCAAAAATCGTGGTCAAAGGCGCGGACAACGTCGAATACCAAAGCATGATCAAGGTGCTGGACGCGCTCCAGCAACTGGAGATCACCAAAATCGGTCTGGCGACTCAAGCGGGATCTTAAGAAGCGCCGTCCATCTTCTTCCCCTTACGGCTGCAACTCCATGGAACCAGCGTTGGTCGTGGTGAGGAGAAAGCCTCCGGCGTTGGTGGTGTCCTGAAGTATCGCTCCGAGGGCGCTGTCGGTGGCACGGCCTTTGCCATCGCCAAACACCACGGTCAAAAGACCGGTCTTGGGATTAACGGAACCGGTCAAGGAATTTGTCGGAAGGCTCCCCAAATCCGCCAGTTTATCATCGCTCACAAAGATGTTGGTGAAGGCAAGGAACAGGTCGGTGTTGGAGAGAAGCAATTCTCCGTTGGTGAATGAAACAGCCGGGGTCCCGGCGGGCGGTGCGGTCCAGATTGCCCCCTGGGTGGACAGGATGTTGGTAAAGCCGTTGGTATAAAGCTCCGGGGAAAGGGACAGTTGTTTTTGTTTGATCCAGGTCAGGGCGTTGGTGGGGGCGGCGGCTTGGAGGTTTGTAAGGTTAATCCAGCCCAGCAGCAGGCCGTGGTCGGTGCTGGTGTTCATGGGGTAGAGACTGACGTAAACAGGAATCTCCCCGGCCTGCGATACATGGACAGTCTCATTATAGCGGGTCCCATCGGCCAGTGCGCCGCTGAGAGTGACAACGCCTTCATGATTGGTGACGAGGGCGTAGCCATCGCCGGAGGGCAAATTGGTCGAAATATCGTTGGACGGCGAAAGAAGGATGGTGTACTCGGCCGACGGCAGGATGTTGGAAGCCAGATCAGCCACCAGGGGGGCGGTCGTGCTGGACTCGGAAACCGTCCCGGTAATTTGCGGGGTCCTGGTATCCAGCGTCAGGGCAACTTGCAAGGGGCCGGCACTGAAGTCGGCGTGGCCAGAAGCGTCGAAATTTGTGGCAAACGGGTAATTTCCCCCGGGCGTCAGAAACTTGCCGCTGCAAGCGCCTGTATCCCGCAGCACAAGGTTATAGAGCATCCCGGACGTATTCACGCTGACATCGTTGGAGGGGAAGAAGAGGCCGTTGTAGGTTCCGGCTGCGGGAGGAAAGAAATTGGTGACAAACGTGGCTATCAATACCAAATTTGACTGCATGACAAATGACAGCGCTGGATTGCCGCTTCTCTCCAGCACGCCGCCGCCCGCGCTGCCGACCCAATTGCTGAACAGGGAGGCTTTGTCCGGTATGGCGGTGATCTTGTAGCCCTCCCCAATGTTCAGCATGGCGCCATCCGCGGGCGGGGTGTTGCCGGCGACGATGGCCACGCCTCTGATGCTGCCGCTGCCGGTTCCGGCATTGTTCACGGTCAGGCGGGCCGGAACGTTGTAAAAGAATTTGCGGTAGATTGTGGCTGATCGGTTGCCGTTGACATCCACGCAATATACGCTCAGGAAATTGGTGCCGGGCGAGGGAACGAGGGCGATGGACCAGTTGGACAGCGCGCCGGCTCCCGCGGCCAGCGTGGCGAAACCGTTGGCGTTGGCCAGGGAACAAATGACGTTGGTGATGGGGAAATGGCCGGAGGCAGTGCCTTTGAAAGCAGGCGCGGCGGTGCGCTGGTTTGCCGTCGGGGAGGAGATGGCAACGACGGGGGAAATCTCAACAAAGGTGGCCGTCAAAATAAGGTTTGACTGCATGACAAACGACTTCGCGGGGGTGTAACTTGTGCTGCCGGGGCTGCCGAGCCAGTTGGCGAAGAGGGAATAGGGACCTGGTTTGGCGGTGAGTTTGTAGCTCTCGCCGATATTGAGCATGGCTCCGTTGGTGGGCAGTGTGTCTCCGGCCACCGAAGCGGTGGCGGTGAATGTGCCGGTTCCATCTCCGGCGTTGGTGAGGGTAAACCGGGCCGGCACTTCGTAAAAGAAAGTCCGGGACACCCAGGGTGAGAGGCCGCCTGAAACATCCTGGCATTGCACCGCCAGAATGTTCGTGCCGGGCAGGAGTCTGTTCGTAATGGACCAGTTGGTGACCGCGCCGCCACTGGTCAGCGCCGCCATGCCGGTGCTGACGGTCCCGGTCATGGCGTTGGTCAACCAATACACCACATTGGTCAGCCGGACGTTGTTGGGATTGGCTCCGGGTAGAACCGGCGAACTGGTCGCGTTCCCTTCGAGCACCGGCGCGCCGCTGCGCTCGCGGGCCTTCGGGGAAGAGATGACAACGCCGGGCAAATGCCGCGCCATGAAGTTGGCTGTCAAGACTGTATTTGACTGCATGACAAACTGCAGGGTTGGCTCGTGGCTGATAACGCCGCCGACCATCCAATTGCTGAAAACCGAGGCGACGGGCCTGGCGGTAATGGAATAGCCCTGGCCCAAATTGAGCATCGCGCCATTGGTGATGGTAAACGTGCCAGTGCCGCTCCCGGATGTGAGGATGGTCAATCGAGCCGGCGCTTCGTAGAAAAAGGTCAGGGAAGCCATGGCCGAGATGTCTCCCGAAACATCCTCGCTTTGCATCGTCAGGATATTCGTGCCGGGAAACGGAGTCGCCGTGAACGACCAATCGAAGCCGCCGTTGGCGCCCGGGGTGACGGCGGCTGCGCCGGTGATGTTTGAACCACTGAAGAGATTGGTGAAGGAGTAAATCACACCGGTAAGCCGGTTTAAATTGGAAGAGGCGCCGGGGAACAGCGGCGAACTGGTGGCGGTCCCGGAGAATATCTGCGAAGTGGTGCTGGCATAGGGTTTTGGCGAAGTGATGGCAATGCCTGGAGGCTCAATGGTCAAAACCGTCACCGAACTGGTCAAAGCGCCCCAAGTGTTGCTGATGACCAGCGCATAGTTTCCGACATCCCTGGAAAGAACGGGATCGATGGTCAGGGTGCCGGTCGTGGAACCGGAGATGTCGCCTCCGTCAGCCAAATAATTGCTTCCATCCAGCCACCGGTAGCTGAGGGGCGCAATCCCCTGGGCAGGGTAGGACAAAGTGACGGAAGAACCGACCAGCGTGTTCGTCTGCGCCGGGGGCCAATTGGTGACGGGAAAGAAGGAGGGGGGAATAAAGTCCGGGCCGAATATTTGGAAAACGAGGCCGGACCCGTTCGTTCCCCCGGCGGCGCAGGTCCCGTAAAAACTGCCCGCGTTGTCAGCGGTCAAGCCAGCAGACGGATTTGCGCCGCAGGCATTATCAGAATTGGTGTCCAATGCGCTGAAGGAGTAGGCGCTGTAATCGCCTTGGGGCGTGGCGCGGAAAAGTGTCCCTTGCCCGTTGACTCCATTTTCCGCGGTTGTTCCATAGAAAATGCCGTTCGAACCCAGAGTCAGAGTATCGCTGGCCCCGGCATCAAGCTCCGGCAAGGAACACAGCACGTTCGCGCCGCCGGTGTTCGTGATTTCAAAAATGCAGCCGCCCCCCTGCGTGCCTCCGTAAGCGGTCGTTCCGTAGAAAACTCCGTTGGCTCCCTGCACCAGGGTGGAATTTGGGGTGATTGGATTGTTGCCGGGCGTCTCGTCGTTGAACGAATAGAGCTGGGTGAAGCCGCCTGCCACCGTGTATTTGAAAAATGTGCCGGCATTGATCGGGCCGCCTTGCTGCGTGGTGCCGTAGAAAGCGCCGTCGCCGCCCAGGGTCAGGGCATTTGGAACGGCGCCGCTCGTGGCCACAGAGCCTGTGGACGGCAAGGTGAAGGAATACAAGCTGGTGAAAGCGCCATCGGGTGTTACCTGAAAAACCGTGCCTGCGTCGTTGCTCCCGCCGTATCGCGTCGTGCCATAAAAATTGCCGTCGCTTCCCTGCACCAACGCGCCCGCCGGCATCGCGCCGTCGGCGCTGGTCTGATAACCCGATAAGTTGAGGCTCTCCGCCGCGAAGGTATGCAACAGGGTGAAAGACCCGGTCGGCGAAATCTTGAAAATTGTGCCGCTGAAATTGGAGCCGCCCTGCCGGGTGGTGCCGTAGAAATTTCCGTCCGTTCCTTGGACCAAATCATTTGGCCCCAAATCGTAATTGGATTCTCCAATACCGTTGGTGGCCGCTGGGAAGGAATAGAGATTGGAAAGACTGCCTGCCATGATGAGGCGGAAGAAGGAGCCAGCGCCGCAGGCACCGCCATGCAGAGTGGTGCCGTAGAGATTGCCATCGCTGGCCAGAACCATTCGGGACGCGGGGGCCTGCCCGTCGCTGTTGCTGAAGGAGTAAAGCACCGTCGGGCCTGCAACAGAAGCGGACAGGCAGGCCGCAAGATACAGCATAACGCCGGCAACAAGCGCCAGCCGGCTCCGACAACCTTTTTCAAGCGGCTGGCGGAAGACTGCGTGGAGGCCCACTTTCATTATCCAGCTTAATATCAGTTAATATTAGTTAAGTGGCCCAGACTTTCGTCAAACCCCGCCTTCGAGTCAAGGCGTCATCACCCAAAAGGCGCGGATTTAACAGGAATGTCACACTTCCATCTCATAAGCATCATATTGCCAAGAACTTTTGAAAACCGCGGCAAATCGTCACGCAATTGTCACACAAATGCTCTTTGAGCCGGCGCGGAAAGATTGTATCAAGGGGCCTGCAACGGCATCAGAGACGCAACTGACGATGAACGTGAAATTTACATTGGCTGGAATAATGGCCGGAATGGCGGCGTGCTGGGCGCTGGCCGCAACGGCTACGGCCCAGGTTTCGGCGGAGGCGCTACTGGACAAGTTGGTGGCCAAAGGCATTCTGAGACAGGACGAAGCGGACGAGCTTAAGAAGGAATCCCTTACCAACAATGCGCCGGGCCTCACCAATCACGACGGGTTTAAGTTTCATATTGGCAAGGTGATTAAAGACATGGAGCTGTACGGCGATGTGCGGATGCGTTTCGAATACCGCTCCGCGCAACTCGGCCCGGAGGCCGGGAGCATTTACGACACAGCGGATCGATGGCGCTATGCAGTGCGCATCGGGTTGCGCGGCGACCTGGCCGATGATGATTTTTATTACGGGCTTCGCCTGGAAACTTCCCAGAACGAGCGCTCGCCTTGGAACACTCTCGGGAACGCCGGCAACTCCCCCTATAACGGGCCTTTCAGCAAGAGCAGCGACAGCATCTACATGGGGCAGGCTTACTTGGGATGGCGTCCGGCTTCGTGGCTGGACATTTCGCTGGGCAGGGTGCCGCAGCCGCTCTACACGACGCCGATGGTTTGGGATTCGGACTACACTCCGGAAGGGGCGGTGGAGAAAATGAATTTGACTTACGGACCGGTGGATTACTTCGCAACATTCGGACAGTTTGTGTACCAGGACGTAACCCCGACGAGTGCCGCGGCAGTGCAGGGAGGAACGAGTGCAGCGACTTTTTTGGGGAGCTATTCCGATCAGAATGCCTACTTGCTGGCCTGGCAGTTGGGGCTGACTTACCATCTCGACCCCAAGGTCTCCTTCAAAACCGCCCCCGTTTTCTATGAATACGTGGGGCATGGGAACGCGAGCGCCGGATTTTACGGGCCGTTCGTGGGCCAGGGAGTGAACGGATTCACCTACAGCAGCACCGAACCGACCCCCACCACCACCGCCTCCAGCGTTCCAGGAGCATACGTCTATGGAGGGGTGCCCAACAGCTACAATCAGACTGGCATAAATAATCTGGCCATCCTTGAATTCCCGATGGAACTGAACTTCAAGCTCGGCTCCCTGGATGCCAAGGCGTTTGGCGATTTTGCCCTGAATTTGGAGGGGGATGACCGCGCCCGCGCGGCCTACTTGTCCGGCACGGCAATTGGCGGGAAGTCCACCTTCCCCGGTGGTTTGCAATTGAATCAAGACCAAGCCATGCAATTTGGCCTCGCGGTTGGGAACAATCTGGGGCTGGTCTATGGCACAACGTCGAGAAGAGGGACTTGGGAAGCGCGGACTTATTGGCAGCACGTCGAACAATATGCGCTGGATCCCAATCTGCTCGATTCAGATTTCTTTGAAGGCCGTGGCAACTTGCAGGGACTTTACACCGCGTTTGCCTATAGTTTCACCGACGCCATGATTGGCACCCTGCGCTACGGCGTTGCCGAACGCATTAACGACCAACTGGGGACAGGCGGTTTCAACGCTGATTTGCCCCTGCCAAACCCGATCAACCGGTTCCAAGTCATGCAAGCGGATCTGACCATGAGATTTTGATCGAAGCGGCCGGCAAATTACTCCGGCAGGAGCACGGTCACGCGGCCTTCATACTGCATCAATTGCGCCTTTTTCTTTTTCTTCAGCAGGTCGTTGTCATCTCCAGTGCCATTGGCGGCCATGTCAGAATTGACTTGCGTTGACTGATTGACTTGCTGCGTGGTGGCAGCTGCGGAGGCGGAACTGCTGCCCGTAGGCGCGGCCGCGACCGCCGCTCCCGACTGTGGGCCGCTGGCGCTGACGCCGCCGCCCGCGAAGGCAGCGGCAACATCACTTGCCCCGCTCACGGTAACAGTGCCCACTCCCACAATGGTCCCGCTGACTGTCCCCCCCGCGCTCACGGTGGCCCCTCCTTGCGACAAGACCGTCGCGCTGACATTTTGCAAGGCGGTCACGTTCGCGCCCAAGCTGGCCACGACCAGGCCATTGATATTCCCCGTGGCCGAGATGTTCACCTGGCCGCCAACAACACCGGATCCCCCAGCATCGACATTGCCCACGAATTCGACCGCCCCGGCGCTGTTCTTGCTGCCGGCATCCAGATTTATGGTGGCGTTGTTTACAGTCCCCGGCTCGAGCGCAATCTGCACGATGCCGCCCTTGTTCGCGACGATGTTGCCTTCGGGTGTCTCGACGGTGATGTCGCCGATATGCTCCGAAGTCTGGCCGGGAACCAATTGAGGGTAGCTCGTGGCCAGGATGCCGCTGCCTGGAATGACTTCCTGGAGTTCCTCCACTTGCCCCTTTTTATTCACGTAGGGCTTGCTGACCACCACAGCCCCTTTGCCACCATCCCCAGCATTGACGTTTCCGGTCAGGGACTCCACGAAAATATTGCCGCCATCATAGGCGGCGATGCGGGAGCCATCCACATTGATGTCCCCCTCCGCGATCACGCTGATGTCGCCATCCCATAGACTGTCTATGCCCAATGGGTGCTGATTACTGCTGGAGGGAACCAGCACATTGCCAACGTCTATTGTGCCCCCGCAATTGATGTTGATCTGCCCTCCATAGGCGGATTCAATGGCCGAAGATAGCAAACTCAGATTTCCACTTGTGTTAATGTCCAGGTTTGCGCCGCGCGCCGTGTAGGGCACCAGCGCCGAATACCCGGCAATTCCCAGCGAAACCATGCCACCCCCGTTTCCCAAGTCTATGGAGGCCGCATTTACCTGAAAGGTTCCCGGTCCGGCGACATCATATCCCCCGAGCTGATGGGTTGCCTCGGTCTGGCTTTGCGCGTAAATTTGCTCAATGGTCGCCGCGCTGAGGAATGGCACCGTCATTTGCAACAAGGCGGTCTCCACTTGCGATGACATTATCCCCTGAAACAGCAAAGTTCGGGAAGCGGCGTTATAAGTGAAAGTGGATCCTGGGGACCCTTTGTCCCCCGCGAATATAGACAGCGTGGAATTATAGTCGGGATTTGGAATGGTGGCAATGTTGCCATTATTAACCGCCACGGGAGCGTGGGTAATCGCGTCCAAATAAGGATCCGCAAGCTGGTTCAGAGCGTTGAAATCCGGCGTCTCTCCGACCGGCAGCGGGAGGATGACGTAGCTGCTGTGATCGAAGATTTCTCCGCCGGCTGAGATGACGGTGGTGTCGGACGGACGGAGATTCAGGATCGTGGCGGAGGAGTCAATGATGTTGCCCGCCACATGCATCTCGACCGGTTTCGGGGAGTCCAGAACAATGTCGGAAACCGAGCCGCCGATGTTGATCAGCACCGGGTTGGGATCGTTCACGTGCAAAGCGGCGTTGCCGGTGGTATCCAGGGAGGTAAAGGAGTTTGGACTCACCCACTGGTCACTTTGGCTGTCGGAGATATTGATGATGGCCCCGCCGGTGGTGCTGGTGAGGTTGCCGCCGCCGGTGGTGGTGATGTCAAGTGTTCCCTCCGGGGATGGGAACAAGTTGACGTTCTTTTTCAGCGTGATGCCGCCGGCTCCGGCGTTAATCGTTAAAATGGGCGGAAAAATCAGGGCTTCAGTGATGCCGAACACGCGCGACAAACCGCTGCCCGTGATGGTTACGCTGTCTCCGGCGTTCAACGCCACCGAGGCGAGCGGATCGTAGTTGTAAACAAATGCCGTGGGAGCGGAAGTGTTATCAGAAGCGTTGTACATCCCGTTTGGATTATGAACCTCCGATAGAAAAATATTGTCAGTGGCGTTGACTGTCCACTCGCCTTTGATCAGACTCAGGGTCAGGCTGGTGGAGCTTGAGCCTCCATTCAGGGCCGTGATGGTCCCGGTGCCGTTGGCCACAACATAATGCCCCGTCACATTGCCGAGAGGCGCTGACAGAATGACATTGCCAGGATCGACCCCAAAGGCTCCGCTCCCGGGATCTTCCAGAGCACCACTACTACCATAACTACTGCTACTACTGCTTGGCACAACGGCCGAAATGTTGCCTGCCACGGCAGTAATGGTTACATTCCCCCCGTTGGCGGTGCTGATGCCTCCCAAGTTGGGGTCCACCGCATAACCGGCGCCGGCTGCGTTGAAGGTTGCCAGGAAATCATAACCATTCGGACTCGACCCGCAATTGACGTTGCCGCCAAGAGCCTGGACATTGATGTTGCCGCCAGGAGTTGCCATTACCGCGCCGTTGTCAATCCCCGTCACAATCCCCCCTCTTCCCACCGATACGCCATTCCCGGCCTCAAGTGTGATGGTTCCGTTGGCGGCCAGCACGTTCGCGCTCCCGCTCAGGGTAATCGAGCTATTCCCAGACATTGAGGTAGCTGTAACAACGCCGGTGTTCACATTGGCGCCCGCAATTAAGCTGACGTTCCAGTTCAGTCCCGCCGTGAGGTTGTCGCCGTTGGCGATGGTAATGTTGTTGCCTGACTGCAAGGTCAGTGTAGCAGACAAGTCGCTGTTATTGTCGGGCAGGGTCCACGGCGTGTTCAGCGCGATGCTTTGGGATTGTCGCAGAGAAATGGAGCCGCCGTCCGTGGTCTGGATGGCTGACGGGACAAACTTCACGCCGCCGCCCGCAAGCAGGGAGATGTTTCCATTGGCGCTATTCACCTTCGCGCTCCCGCTCAGGGTGATCGAGCTGGCGCTGGTCGAGGAGGTTGTCGTGACGCTGACAGGGGACGCGGGACTAAAGTTGTTCACGCCGGCGTCCAGATTGATCGCCCAGTTCTTGCCCGCTTGAATGCCTCCGCCCGACGCCACGGTGATGTTGTCGCCCGCCTCCAAGGTTACCGAAGCGGCGGTGCCGCTATTGTTATCGGATAAAATCCATGGCGTCCCGCCCAGGGAGATGTTCTGGTCAATGGCTTGCAGGAGAATAGAGCCGCCGCCGGTTGACTCGATCGTTCCCGTGCCGGCCGTGATGCCGCCGCCGGCAATGAGGGTGATGCCTCCGCCGGCGGTTTGCACGCCCGCGTTCCCATTCAAGGTAATCGAGTTGGCGGTAGACGATGAGGTGGCCGTGACGCTGCCGGCGGCAATAGGAATAGGATTATTACCAAAGTGACTAAAATTGACGCCCGCCAGCAGATTGACACTGCAGTTATTTTGCACCGTGAGACTGTCGCCGCTGTCGAAGATGATATTGTTGCCCGCTTCCAACGTCAGGCTGGTGGCGCTGTCGCTGGCGGACAGCGTCCACGGCGTGGCCAGGGTGATATTCTGGGAGGCTTGCAGAAGAATTTGGGAAAATGAATTCAGAGAGTTGGGGTTCAACGTCAGGGTCCCGCTGGCCGGCGCACTGCCCTCGGAGACCGTGCCCGAACTGGCGCTCGAACCCGTGCTGCTCAGGATGATGTACTCGGGGTCGAGGAACAGATGTCCGCCTGCATAACCCGGCTGCGCGCCCGCGTCCATGCTCGAATTGAGGGAAAGCAGGTTCGGCGCGCTGACTTCTATGCCACCACCCTTGCCGCCATTGGCACCCCCCGTGGCCGTGATTTGACTACCAGCGTTGTCGCTGAAGGTGCCGCCGGATTTGATGGTGATGTCTCCTCCCGCGCTGATTCCGTCTCCGCCTCCATTGGCCTGGATGACCGAGGAACCGGCCAATTGGATGTCCTGGGAGGCGTACAACTCAATCACCCCGTTGTTCTGCCGCACGGAATTGGCCTGGATCAAGCCGCTATTATTGACAGTCTGCGCCTGCAACAGCACCTGGCCCGCGTCCGCCACCACCCTGCCCTGGTTGTTGACGCTGCCAGCCGGCAGTTGCACCGGGGCCGACAAACTCAACCCGTCCGGCCGCAGGGAGAGCAGCACCTCCTGCCCAGCCACCAGCGCCGCCGTGCCCCCAGGAGCCGCAATGGTCCCATGGTTGTCGATCTGTTTGGCGATCAAAAACAACGAGCCTCCCGAAGCCGTTTGCAGGGTGCCGTAGTTCACAATCGGGGCCGACGTCGGCGGACCGTCGAAACACCAGCCCGCGCCCCCTCCCGACGACCAAGGATTGATCGCCGCCGTCGTCAGCACCAACCCGCCCGCTTGCACGAAGGCATTGGGCCCAAAGTAGAATCCGCTGCTGTTTTGCAATACAACAATTCCATTGGCGCGCAACGAGCCAAATATGGCCGAGGGACTTGCATTGTTGATGTTGTTGAACGCAATCGAAGTGGCCGACGGTTCCTGAAAGACGGTCGTTTCCCCGGGGGCGATGTTGAAGCTGTTCCATTGCAGGAAGGCATTCTGCGACGTGGTGGTGATCTGCAATGTGCTGCCCCGTTGCGCAGATTGCGCCGCTCCTGAAATCACCGTCATTCCCTGCGGGTTGCCGCCGGCTGTCCCGCCGGCCAACGCGAGGCACAATGAGATCAGCACCTGAAAAGCTCGTTCCCTGCCTCCCCGGTTTGACATCCATTTCATATAAAGATTATCCTGCATAAATTCTCCTGCTTTAAAATTGCCCGCTGACGCTAAACTCGATCCTCTCGTGACCTGCCACGGAAAAGGCGCTGCTCAACAGCGGCCACCCGACCAAAACGTGGCTTTCCACGTGCGAGCCGATATGAAAATTGAAGCCAAACCCGGCACCCCAAAGGGTCTGATCGGCGCCTTCGCTGCCGCTCTGGTCCAAATCATAGCCTTTCCCGTAATCCGTGAACGCGGTGATCTGCGTGCCAATCTTTAAGGCGCTCTCCCCCCGCCAATAGACGGGCGAGCGCAACTCAAGCTGCCCCACAAACCCTGTGTCCGCATACAGTTCCCCTTCCCGGTATCCCCGCACGGTGCCATTGCCCCCTAACGCGAACTGTTCCAAGTTCAGCAGCGGTATATTGGCCCACTGCCCCGACAGATTGCCATAGGCTGTGAAATTATCGGGCAGGACCTGGGTGCGTGACAACTGCGGCCGAACCGCCACAAATTCCGTCGTGGCCTCCGTCGAGTTCGCGATCAGGGACGGGAACGCCCGCTCCCGCGAAAGCGTCCCGCCCGTGCCCGCCACGACCGAGACGCCGCCGTCAAACTCGTTCCAAACCTCGCCCGCCGGCCCAAATTGACCCCAGTGATCCTGACGCGATCCAGTCCAACCCAAAAAGAGCGGCGTATAATTCAATGTCGGATATGTGGCAACGCCTGCTATGCCTATGGTGCTTGGGATGGCGATGACCGGGCTGTTCGGATTGTTGCCTTCCTTCACATACGTGGTGAAGTAAAAGTAATTGGTCGGCAGCGTCACCACTTTGTCGTCCTTGTAGTCCATCCCCACACTCAAACTCGACTGGATTCCCGCCCAGGCCGGCAGCGGATAACTCAGCCTCGCCCCGACGGTGGTTTGGGACGTGTACTGCTGGGATATAAGTTGCGTATCAATCGACTGAATGGAGTTGTTGACAACCGTGGACTCAGGCCCGTAAATGGTCGGCCCGGTGGTGGAGCGTGATGCATACACCGTAAGCTCCGGACGACCGGTCGCCGGGGGCTGCACAAATTGTTTCGTCGTTTCGTTGTAACCAAAATGGGTATGGTCCTGCGCAATTTGCTGCTCCACCGCAGCCGGCGCGCCAAGCGGCGCCCGGTAAAAGGCGCTGTAATATGTGACCTCCGGCGCGTCAACCGAGAACAATGACAGGTGGGTGTCCTCTCCCAGCGATGGCTTCGTCTCTTCGGGACTGAAGCCATATTGCACCCCCAGGCTGTGATCCAACTGCCACAAGTTGTCATAAGACGCGTTGGCGTTCACCCGCAACTCCGGCGTGCCCGGCGGGCTGTAATTGTCCATATCCACCCGTCCATGCAATGGAAGCCGGTCTTTGACGTCAAGGATCAGCGCCGTGGTGCCCGGCTCAAGCCCCGGACGCACTTCCGGCAAGATTTGCCGGTCCGGGTTGGCATTCGCCCGGTCCAATTCCGTTTCAAACACCTTTGCGTTCAGAATGCGATTCCCGGAATCGAGCGATTTCACATAGGGCAACGACGCCATGATATTGTTCGAACTGTAATAACGATTATGCAAAATCTTGACTGCCACGACCCTTCCTTCCGTGACTTGAAAAAAAATCACCCGATTGGTGACTTGCTGGGGGGGCACGGAGACTTTCACGGTCATAAAGCCGCGCTGGAAGTACTCCATTTGCAGGACAGCCATGGCGTTGGTGACCGTGGCGATATCCACGGCATCGCCGGTGTAGGGCGCAAGAATGCGGGAGATGAGGTTGCTGGGTAGCAGCGTGTTCCCCGTCACCTCGAACCGGTCCACCTTGAATTTGAGCGTGGTTTTGGCGCCTGTGGCGGCCTTCGCCGGCTGGTTGGTGCCACTGCTTCCAGCCGCTTGTCCCCCGCAGCTCCGGCCAACCCCCGCCGCAGCCAGCAGCAGCCAAACCATCACCGAGGCCAGTTGCAGCGGCCTGGCGCGCGAGGGGCGGCGCGGGGCCGCGATCTGCCGTTCCCGCCATTCCGTCGGCGTCATGTGGAACTGCTTCTTGAACGCGAAATTGAAGTGAGCCGGCGAGCCGTGGCCGCTCTCCAGGGCCACGTCGATGATTTTCCGGTTTCCTTGCAGCAGCAATTCACACGCCGTCTTGAGCCGGAGATTCGCGACATAAGAGAGGAAGCCCGTCCCAAATTCCGCTCGAAACATCCGGCTGGCGTGGCGTTCGCAACAATGCAACTTCCTGGCCATGTCCCCAAGGGACAAATGAGACAGTTCCGACTCCGAAGTCTGGCTGAAGAGCTGCCGCAGCCGGCTTCTGGCCTCCTGCTGGTTTCTCTCGTTTTCCCGCCCCTTGTTCAGCGCCTGCTCCAACTGCGGCCCCACCATCTCCGCAAAAGTCTGCGCGAACGCCAGCCGGCCGGACAATGTCAGCATCGCGTCCTGCGCGAGCAATTGCGCCACCCGGACGGCCAGGAGGTGCTCGGCCGGCAGCGTCAGAAACGGCGCGCATTGCCGCGCTACTTCCGTCTCCAGGCATTGCCTCTCCAGCACCGTCAAAAAGCCCATCAACGAATTGACCCGTATCGCCACTCCGCGGAACACCGCCCGCCCCAGCACGCTCGCCCGCAGCGTCATCTGTGATTTCGGCGGACAAATAACCACCCCGCCCAGCGGCAATTCTTTGCTCCCCTTGTTATCAAACGCATAGGCAATGCCCTCGCACAATTGCAGCACCATCCAATCCGGCGCAGTGGATTGGCTTTCACTGCCGCTCATAATGATGCGCTCGAACTTGGTCAGGTGGGCTGGAGTCGCCATCTGCGCTGCTTTGCATGCCTTCGCCATATCGTCCAATTTTACCAAGCTTAACGACAAACAGGCGGATGCCGTGTGACAATCTTGTAACAATCTGTTTCCCCAAGACCGCGCTGGCGGTTGCTCTTTTGGCGTCTCCCGGCTTTTAAGAAAAAGGGTGCGGACCCTTGCGAGTCCGCACCCTTGTTTCATCCCCTATGCGGGGACTTCAATTCGGAGTATGCCTCTTAGTAGTGAACCACATCACCGGCGTCGCTGGCGCGATAGACTTGCATTTCACTCTCGCAGCACGCTGTGCGGGGGCTGGCTTTCTTGATTTCATATTGAACCGCAGCGATCAAGCCCGGAGCAAATGTCTGATCAACAAAAGTGCCCTGGTCGGAATCAGCCACGTAGAGGCGCTCGTAGTCCCATAAGGTGTAAGAGCCGTTCTCGACCCCGGCGATGTTCCAACTGTTAACCACGCCGGGATACTGGCCATTCCATTTGATGGCGCCGTCGCCGTTCTGGCCGGTCAATTTATCCGCATCCGCAAAGCCGACATAACCAATCGCGGCGGGAGCCTCGCTTCCGGTTACCGATGAATACTCTATGGCCTTGGCAACATTGCCGCCGGTGAAGTAACCATTGGTGGTCACGGGCAGCCATTGATTTCCAGGATTCGGAGGCGAAGCACTGTCGGTGGAAGCCAACCCGGGAGTGGTGCTGCCATCCGCGCTCAAAGCCCATTGGGTGAGAGGCCCAAAGACTGGGTAGACATCATCTACCACGATGGTCTGGTGAGTGCCGGAGAGAGGGTAACGACCGACAGCATAAACCGGAGTGGTGTTCGAGCCACCAAAGAAGTTCATCCCCAACTTTCCATTGCCAGTGCCGCCATAAAGGTCGGCGAAGTTTTGATAGGTGATGTTTTGAATGGCGCTCGCGTTTGCATTGACTATGAACGTAAACGGCTGGACTGCGATGCCGCTATGGGGCTTGATGGCCGCGTCCGAAGGCAGTTGAACCTCTTCCAACTGATCCGCGCTGTTCGCAGTGCCGTAACTCGCTACTGACTGGGACACATCCGAGAACGCAATGTCATCTCCCGTGTGGTTGAAGGTGCCGCTGCCAACGCTGTCATAGGTGGCCGATCTGGGAGAAACGACGGCGGTTATCCCCTCCACGGAACCGCTCCAATTGCAATACACGGTCACCGTGTCGCCGGCGAATCCAGGCGCGTTTGTGCTCAAGCCCAAATTCCCGCCGGTCGTGTCGGAAATGGTGCCGGTGTAGGTCATCAGCGTTGCGCCGGAAGTCGCGCCTTGTTGAACGGACAGACCCAAGTCCGCCAGCGCGGCGAACACTTGGGAGCGGAAGGCGGTGGAGCCTGTTAAATAGACTGTTTGAGCCTGGGCGGCGGCCGTCAGCCCTAGCGCCAGCGTTAAGGAACTGATTGTTTTGTTCATTTTCATATTCGTTGTTCTTTCTTATTTGCTTTTTTGTTAATCAGAATTGGTCGATTTTTATAATGTTTTGTTTTCGGGTTGATTCTCTCTCAGGCGGTGAGAGAGCGGAATTGTTTCATGGGTTGGCCAGGCGGAAAAACAACTGCCCCGCAGGCGGACTGATGCTGATGCTGTTCGAGCCGTTGATCACGCTGATCGGGTAGCCGCTGGTGGCCCAGCCGCTCGGCACTGACAGATTGCTGTTCTGTTGCAAGGTGTAATTGCCCAGCCAGAACACTGAGACGGTGCTGCCGTCAGCGGAGAGGGAGATGGTCGGATTGGGGGGCGTGGAAACCACACTGGAGGAAGTGAAATCCACTTCGCCGCTGGTTTGGAAGGTGAAGAAACCCAAGTAAGTGGCCGGGCCGTTGTTCACGCCATTGCCGTCCACCGGCACTTTCCAAAACGCCTCATAAATATTATGAGCGCCGGTCTGCTGGCTTTCCAGCACTCCACCCGATTCGGCGTAGGTGGATTGCGTGCCATGGTAATCAATGATGTTGTGGTTGGCAGGATCCTGACATTCCGTCTGGAAGCTGTAGCTGTCCCCCGAAGGGTAGGACACGGCGTTGGCTCCCGACCCGCTCAGGGTCGTTGTGTCGAAGGCCCAGCCTGCGGTTTCCAGGCCAGTGTAGTAGATGGCGGCGGCGGTGTTGGCCTGTTCTGTCAGAGAGGCCTGGTCGGGCGAATATCTCGGAGCGCCAAAGGCGCCGGTGGGCTGCGTTCTTGTCAAATATATCAACCCCGTATCCCCTGTGGCGTCCGCCGCCGCGGCGGAGAAGCCGATCACGTTGTCGACGCTAGGCGCGCCCAGCACGTCTGTCAGTCCGGCGTAGGAAAACCCGGTGGAGAAACTCGCACTGTAACCATTGCCGCTGTCCAATATCGCAGTGCCCCCGTTGGCGGTCACAGCGCTGACGAAGGAGGTGACGTTGCCAACGTCAACGGTCACGTCAGAATCACCGGGGGTGGTGACATTACGGAAATTTAACAGCAGATCCAGGTTGTTGTAAGTATTTTGCGCCCGCGCAGGGGAGGCTGCGACCAGGGCGGCGCCGACCATGGCAAGCATGATTGATTGTTTTTTAGTCATAGATTCTGTTTTTCTTTGGCCTTTTTGTGGCCGGTTGATTATTTTCACTTCTTTCCAGCGCAACAATTTGCGCTGCAACGTTTTCTTTCGTCTTGCGGTTGTCTTGGCCCGTCGATTCGGAACAACTTCGTTTCAAGCAGTTCCTTGCGAAACATGGGCTGACTATAAAGTTTTCAGAAAATTCTTCGTCTCGAAAAGAGACATGGGTTGATGAAAAAAGGATATGCCCCGCCAGACTTAAAACATGCTTGAAATCAATGGCTTACAACCTAATTTTGAAAGTGAAGAGCCTGACTGGCAGCGGCCGGACATAATGTCAGCGATTCTTCACAATCAACGGGATTTTGTCACAATCGGGTGGTTTCCTTCCCATGCTGCAGGCTTCGGCAGGAGATGGTTCTTCGTTTTCCGGCCCCGATTCTTACAATTGTGTTACAAACCAGTTACAAACCCGATTGCCGTTGCAGTGCCAATCGCTTTCCTGCTTGAATCAATCTCGTGATTCGGCCGGCAGGACAAAGGACAGTGAAGCAAGGCAAAGCCAGATTGACACGGCAGCCAGGAACATCGGAAGCGTGGCAGGTAGCTGGCGTGTGCGTTTTTCTGTCGCTGGCGGTCCTGGCCGTCTTTGGACAGACGGCAGGGTTCGGGTTCGTCAATTACGATGATCCAACCTATGTCTATGAGAATCCAGTGGTGCAACAGGGGCTGACTTTCAAAGGGGCGCTCTGGGGCTTGACCTATGGCGGCATGGGCCACTGGCACCCATTGACCTGGCTGACGCACATGGCGGATTGCCAGATGTACGGGCTTTGGGCTGGCGGTCATCATTTGACAAACGTGGTGTTCCACGCGGGCGCCGCAATGCTTTTGTTTCTGGTGTTGCGCGCCATGACGGGGACTTTGTGGCGGAGCGCCTTTGTGGCGGCGGTGTTTGCGGTCCATCCCTTGCGGGCCGAGTCCGTGGCTTGGATCGCGGAGTGCAAGGACGTGCTCAGCGGCATGTTCTTCATGCTGACGCTGTGGGCTTATGTGAATTATGCGCGGCAGCCATCGCGCCGGCGTTATGTGGCGGTGATACTTCTGTATGCTCTTGGGCTATTGTCCAAGAACATGTTGGTGACACTGCCGTTTGTGCTTCTTTTGCTGGACTGGTGGCCGCTAGGGCGGATGAAACTGTCGCCGGCGGCAACGGCAAACCCCGGTGTTTCCTTTCCGGCGTTGGTAAAGGAGAAAATTCCATTATTCTTGCTTTCGGTTGGGTCGTGTGCTGCGACCGCCCTGGTGCCGGAACACATCTGGAGCCTTGGCCATGTTCCGGTGTTTGAACGCGTTGGAAACGCCTTGGTTTCCTATGTCATCTATTTACGACAGATGGTTTTCCCGGCGGGATTGGCCATTCCTTATCTCTTCCCCCCCCAAGGCTTGCCGGTCTGGAAGGTCTGTCTGGCGTTTGTCCTGCTGGCCGGAGTTACCGTCGGTGTGGTTGCGTGCTGGAAAAAGCGCCCGTATCTGCTGGTGGGCTGGTTCTGGTACTTGGGGATGCTGGTTCCAGCGATAGGCCTGGTTCAGATCTCCTATTATGCCCGCGCGGACCGCTATACCTACCTGCCGGAAATCGGCCTGGCCATCGCGGTGACTTGGGCGGTGGCGGATTGGAGCGCAGGGTGGAAATACCGGCGCGCAGCTTTGGGCGGTTTGATGATGGCGGTGATTGGCGCATTGGCTGGCTTGAGCCACATTCAGACTTCGTATTGGCGCGACAGCGAAACATTGTGGACGCACACCCTGGCCTGCTCCCCGGGCAACTGCGTCGCCCATTCCTGCTTGGGCATTGCTCTTTTCGACAAGGGAGAAAGAGAGCAAGCCATCGCCCAATACCGTAAGGCGCTGGAGTTCAAGCCGGATTATGCGGAGGCCCTCAACAACTTGGGGGTTGCTCTTTTCGACAAGGGTGAGAAGGAGCAGGCCATCGCCCAATACCGCAAGGCCCTGACCGTCTCGGCGGAATTTGCCGCTGCCCGAAACAACCTGGGAGTCGCTCTATTCAACGAGAGTGAGAAGGAGCAAGCCATTGCGCAATACCGCAGAGCCTTGGAGATCAAGCCGGACGACGCGGAGGCCCTTGGCAACTTGGGAGTTGCTCTTTTTGACAAGGGAGAAAGGGACGAAGCCATCGTGCAATACCGCAGAGCCTTGGAGGCCGATCCTCATTATGTGAAAGCCCACTACAACTGGGGCAATGCTCTTGCAAGTGAGGGAAAAATGGACGAAGCCATCGCGCAGTACCGCAGGGCCCTGGCCATCAAGCCCGATTATGCCTGCGCCTGCAATAGCTTGGGGCTGGTTTGCTTCCAGAAAGGTGAGATTAATGAGGCCATCAACGCCTGGCAACAGGCCCTGGCAATCAACCCGGACCAGCCCAGTGTCCAGAGCAATCTGGCCTGGCTGCTGGCCACGACACCCGAAGCCTCGCTCCGCAATGGCCCAAAAGCCGTAGGGCTGGCCGAACAGGCCAACCGCTTGAATCGCGGCGGCAATCCAGCCGTCCTCCACACCCTTGCGGCCGCTTACGCGGAAGCCGGGCGCTTCCGGGATGCGACCGCCACGGCCCGGCGCGCCCTGGAGTTGGCGTTGGCGCAAAAGAACGACGATCTGACCGCCAGATTGCCAAAGGAAATCAAACTCTACGAGGCGGACAAACCGTTGCGGGATGCGCCCCAATGAGCAACAACCTGCAACTATCTGAAACAATCCACCATGCATACGACCCGTCAGGAATCAGTCCCGCAATTGTGGCAAGTGGCTTTCGCCGGCATTTTTCTGGTTCTGTTGGTCCTGGCCGTCTTTGGACAGACAGCACACTTCGAGTTCGTCGGCTACGATGATCAGCTTTACGTGTTTCAGAACCCTGTGGTGGAGAGGGGTCTGTCAGCGGAGGCGGTTGGCTGGGCCTTTACTCATGCGCAGGTCTCCAATTGGATTCCGCTGACCACTCTTTCCCACATGCTTGATTGCCAGGTCTTCCGGCTGCGCGCGGGCGGGCATCATCTGGTGAATGTCCTGTGGCACGCCGCCAACGCGGTGCTGCTGTTCCTGGTTTTGTGGCAAATGACCGGCAGCCTGTGGCGCAGCGCCTTTGTGGCGGCCCTGTTCGCCGTCCATCCCTTGCGGGCGGAATCGGTGGCCTGGGTGTCAGAGCGCAAGGACGTGCTGAGCGCGTTTTTTTTCTTGTTGGCCATCGGCGCTTATGTCCGGCAGACGCGCCAGCCATCCCGTGCCGGCTCTGTGGTGGTGATCCTGTTGTTTGCCTTGGGACTCCTGGCCAAGAGCATGGTGGCCACGCTGCCCTTCGTGTTGTTGCTGCTGGATTACTGGCCGCTGGGACGTTTGCGGGACCGGCGGCAATTCCTGCCGCTGCTTGGAGAAAAGATGCCGTTATTTGCCCTGGCGGCGGCTTTCTGCGTGGTGACGGCGCTTATGCCCGGACTGGTGGTGACCGTCCACCCAACGTCATTCCTGGAACGCCTCGGCAACGCCTTGGTTTCTTACGTGGTTTATCTGCGGCAAATGGTTTTCCCGGCGGGTCTGGCCGCCCATTATCCCATCGTCGCAGGCGGTCAGCCGGCATGGAAGGTTTGCCTGGCGGTTTTCCTGCTGGCTACGATCTCGGCCGGGGCGGTGACTTGCCGGAAAAAATACCCCTGCCTGCTGACAGGCTGGCTCTGGTATCTGGGAATGTTGTTTCCAGTGGTTGGGATCATTCAAATATCGAGCGATGCGGCCCATGCCGACCGCTACACTTATCTGCCGGAAATCGGTCTGGCCATTGCGGGAACGTGGTTGATGGCGGATTGGAGCGCGGGGTGGAAACATCAGCGGGCGTTTTTGGGCGGCTTGATGGCGGCGGTGATTTGCGCCTTGACGGTCTGGGGCCGCCAACAGACTTCGTTCTGGCGCAATGACGAATTGCTCTGGGCGCGCGCCCTGGCCTGCACTTCCGGCGACAGCAGCGATAACTTCAACAGTGTCGCCTACAACGGCCTGGGCAATGCTCTTTCCAAGAAGGGAGAGAAGGACAAAGCCATCGCGCTCTACCTAAAAGCCCTGCAAATCAATCCCGCCTACAAGGTGGCCCGATACGATCTTGGCATCGCCCTGTTCGACAAGGGAAAAACGGAGCAAGCCATCGCACAATACCAAACAGCTCTTCAACTCGATCCCGATTATGCCGAGGCCCACAACAACCTAGGCGTTGCACTTTTCGCCAAGGGAAAGAAGGAGGAAGCCTTCGCCCAATATCGAAGAGCCCTGGAGATCAATCCGGATTATGCCGATGCGCATTACAACCTGGGTAATGCCCTTTTGCAACTCGGCAAACGGGAAGAGGCCATCGCGGAATACCGGAAGGCGTTGCAAATCACGCCGGATGACGCGCGCATCTTCAACAACCTCGGCATTGCCCTGGCCACAAAAGGCGAGAACGATGGGGCGATCACGCAATTCCGCAAGGCGCTGGCAGTCGATCCTGACTTTGTGGATGCCCGCTTCGACCTCGGCGCCGCTCTTGTCAAGAATGGCAGCCTCGATGAGGCCGTCACACAATATCGCAAGGCCCTGGAGATCAAGCCCGATTACCTGAAGGCCCGCTTCGGCCTCGGCAATGCCCTTCTGCGAAAAGGAGACTTGGACGGGGCGATGGCCTGCTTCGAAAAGATCACCGCCCTGAATCCGGATCCCCTGTCAAGATGGCGGAATCTCGGCAATGGCCTGCTTCAAGAAGGCGATTTGGAGGAGGCGATTATCTGCTACCGGCAGGCCATAAAAATCAATCCCAGTTGTGCGGAGGCCCACGCCAATCTCGGGCTGGCTCTCATCCGAAAACGGGAAATCAAGGAGGCCATCAACACCTTGCAACACGCCTTGGAATTGGCCGTGACTCAAAAGAACGATGATCTGGCCAACAGCTTGCGGCAGGAAATCAAACTGTTTGGAAAGGATACTCCGATGAGGGATGCGCCGAAATGACAACCGGCCTCAAACCTGATACCGATGAGGCTTGCCATGACCAATGATATCTGATAATCACGTCGCACATGTTAGTCGGAACACAAGCACGCAAACCGCGCAATTCGACCAAGGTGAATTTAGTCTTCTCCCTGCTGTTTCACGGGTTGATTGTGGGCGCGCTGCTCTATGTTGCCGCACGCGAAGGATTGCTGGGCAAGCAGGTCAAGAAAATTGCCGTCGAGATGGTCAAGGAAAAGGCCCCTGAAAAGCCCAAGGAAGTGGTAAAGCCCAAGGAGATCGTTTCCAAGTTGGATATTCCCAAGGTCGCCTCGGTCGCAAGGGCCGAGCCGCCCAAGGAGAGCGCAGCCCCTCCCCCTTCCTCCATCGTCGCGCCACCCGCTGTCGCGCCACCTGCGGCGGACCTGCCTTCCTTTTCGTTTGAAGGCGGCAAGCCCGTGATAACCAGTTCCGACCCCGTGCAACTTTACAAGGGACTGGTGGAGAACTCGTTGCGATTCAACTGGGAACGCCCCAAAGACGTGGATGACCACACCAATTTGGCGGAGGTGGAGGTCGCGGTGAATAAGGCAGGCGAGATTACCAGTCCTGTCTGGAAGAAATCCTCGGGCCAAAAGCAATGGGACGATTCCGTGCGCATGGCCATCGCCAGCACCGGCAGGTTGAGCCGTCCGCCACCCACCAACTTTCCATCCCGCGTGGTGGTTCGTTTCGATGTCGAGGCATTGACGCCTGTCGCCCAGTGACATACTGGCCCCTACCGGGAAGGGGCGCGCCAGCCTACGGGACTGCCATCGGGACCGATTACGACTTCATCTTTTGGAGCATCGGCCGGCGGCCTCCAGTTTTCGTCCAAGTGAACCCGGGTGGTTCGGCCCCGCTCAATCGTTACTGGCACATTCACCCAGAAATAATCCTTCGCCTGGGCTTTGACCACGTAGCTGCCGGGCGGCAACGGAACCACTTCTGCGCCCTCGCTGTAATGTCCGGCTGAGTTAATCACCGTCTTCACCAGCTTCCCGTCTGGATTATAGATTCTATATTCGGTGTATTGGTGCCAGATCGGGATCCCATCGCCGGCTTGGTTCTGGTCATCATCCCGCGCAGCTATTCTTGAGAAAACCTGCAAGCCGCCCATTGATGCCGCGCTTTGACTGCGATTGGGATTCGGCCCGACCGGCGCCACGGCGACCGGCCTTGAAGCGCATCCCGTTCCAAACGCAAGCGATCCGGCGCTTAAAAGTAAAAGCAACTTCTTCATAAAACTCCCTCCTCTTATAACCTAATCCCAAAGCATTAATTTGCAAACGATGCCCCGCTCCGCTCTGCAAATAAATGCAGCGCCGCGATATTGACATAGTTGTAGCTTCTTTCCCCACCGCCCGCCCCGGATGTGTAGCGTTCGTTGTTTTTCAAATAGCTCATGTTGCGGGAATATTCATCCTGACTAATGGTAATTGTGTATTCTTCTCCCGCTTTCAGATTGACGCTGACCGGCGAGGACATGTCCCAGCGGTTCCAATCACCCGATTGCGGCATGACCAGATAACCGCTGGCGAGCGCCTGTTTGGCTCCGGCCCGGCGGATCTCCAGCTTTTTCACGGCACAGGTGATGCCCGTATTGACCGGCCCGGAGCCGTTGGCGAATTCAGCCCGAATCATGTAATGGCCGCTGCGGCCCACCGTGAAGGGCTTTGTCCACAATTCGTGGCCGGGTTCTCCCCAATTCTCAAAGTGGTGGCCCGCCACCAGCGTCCCCCCGCGATTCTGCATGTCCCTGGCCGGAATCACCGCGTCCTGATCCGCAGTCCGATGGCAGCGGGACTGGCTCAGGTGCGAGGCGTTGCCGCTCTCAGGATCGACCGCCTCGATCATGTAGTGATGGACAGTGTCGCGGTAGTCGGCGGACAAGGGATCGACCCATTGTGTCTGCCGGATGCCCTTGGCGCAAATATGTCCGTCACGATAGATGTTGAAGATGACGTTCGCGGCGTCCTCGTGGAGGTAATGCAGCTCCAACCGTCCATCCCGGACGGTGATGCCGCCTTGGTCAGTATCGTCCCAAGTCGGTTGAAGCGGCCCGAACAGTGCCCGCTCGTTTGAGACGTCCACCATCCGCACTGAAGTCGTGCCGCCAAATGCGCCAGGGGGCTGAAGGTAAATGTCCCATTGATTGACAGGCTGCAGATTATCTTTAGCTACAAACTTGCGGCCGATTTTCTTTCCGTTGAGTTCCACGCGCCCGATGGCGCAGACGCCGCGCACAGCCGATTGAGCTGGCGGGAGATGCACGCGCACGTTGTTGCGGGTACTCCGATAAACGAAATCGAGCAATTCAATCTGCCCGCCACTGGGGAAAAGATCATTTCTGAGTTCAGCAGTGATGAACGGACGGAAACGAATGCCGTCCCAGGATGTTTGCAAACCGAAAAAGACATCCTGCACCATGGCGAGGTAGCCGGCGACGGACCAGAGCTGGCGGCGGGAGTTGACGACGGGGCCATTGGCGTGGCCGGTGACAAAGTCGCAGTTTTCCATGTTGGACAAGTTAAAAGCAGCCAGGCGTTCAAGGGAGCGAACGCCGAAGTCCACTGCCTCGGGATTATTTGCCTGGCAAGCCGCCTTGGTCCAATAAGCGGTCACGAACGGCCAGATGGCCTGGTTATGATAAATGGGCACGGTCCGCTCCTGCGGCCAGACAACCGGCGGCCCATGCGGTCCGACCGGGTAGTTTTTCAGTATCGCTTCGGCCCTGGCCTGGTCCGCCACCCCAAGCAGGATGGCGAGCGACTCGCCAAGCAGATCGTAACGGTGAACGCGGATTTCATACACCCCGTCTGAAAGCAGATAGGTGCTGTAAAGCCCGGCTTCAGGATCGAAGAATTGCGTGTTGATGGATACTTTCAGGTCCGCGGCCCACGCCGCGTAACGGGAGGCGTCGGTTTTTCGCCCCAGTATTTTTGAATAGTCAGCGGCGGTCTGCAACAGGAAGAAATCAGCGACATTGACCGAGAGCGCTTTGGACATGGCGATGGGCAGAACGTTGTCCCTGGTCCAGCCGGGATACGTTTGCTCGCGCCAGTCGAGAAACGATTGCTCGCCGCGGTAAAGTCCGTCGGCGGAATCAAACACCAGCCGGCGGTCTTGTTCGATGGTGTCGCAAAGTATTGGATAAACCTTCTTGAGGAATTCCTCCCGCTCCGCGCTGTCGAGGCACTTCAACGTCTCGCTCGCCCCCAGCGCCCATACCACCCGGTCGCTCGACACCGGGTAACTGCCGCCCGAACCCGTGTCCTGGATGATCTGGTTGGTGAAACCGCCAGCAACCGAGGGTTTGAGAACCGACGTCTTGAAGAGGAGCGAATTGACGGCACGCGGCGGATCGAATCCGGCCAGGGCCAGATGCGCCGAATAAGACAGGTCGCGCGTCCAAACGTAGGTCCAAAACTCCCCCGTCTGATAGGCCTCCAGCTCGATGGGACGGCCATTGCCGTAAGCGCCGTCCTTGATTTGCGTCACGGAATTCTGCAACGCTTCGTGAACCGCCATGGCATAGAGTCCGTCGAAGAGCACATTGCCGGTCCGAAGCCTGGCGTGGCCTTTTGCTTCAGAAAACGTGATTTGCTTGTCCGCCGGTTTGTTATCGCGCAACTCCGCGGTGCTGGTCAGTTCATAAGTGCGAAAGTCGCCCGGCTGGGTGACCGACATCGTCGCCGCCATCCGGCCCTCGGCCAGGGTGACAGTGCTCGTGGCTTGCGCCATGGCACAAGCGACTCCAAACCCGCAGGCAAGTATTGTTCCCGTTAAAACAGCGTTCATCGATGGCATGGCAAGCGATCTGATGACAGAACGATGCCGCGCCTCATCCAGCGTTGTCAATCTACGATGCACACCTGCCTTTAGGCCTGATGAGATGCGCCGGTCATTTCTCTACAATGGGGTTGATGGGAGGAACAGGACGGATGGGACCGACGGGGACGGAAGGATGGACTTCATGGACAGGGTGGACGGCATGGACGGGGGGTTCTGGCTGCGCAAAATCACTTTGATTCGCTTTGAGTTCGTTAGAGTCGGGGTGACTGGACTGTGACTTGGGGGCAGGCGCCATCTTCTTGTGCGCCAATGGCTTAGACTTGGCTGGCGTGGTTCTTTTGGCCTTTTCAACCGCTTTGACTGGCTTCGGCTTTCCGGGAGGGTCTTCCTCACATGTGTCGGTGGGCAAGATGTCCAATTTCGCGTCCAGATTGCCCCTCTGGACAGCCAGGACATAGGCGGCGATTTTCCTTCCCAACTTGCCGCCACCGTAGGCGTAGGCCAGCGATGGCACCAGCGCCCCGTCCATCAGGGGCTGCACCATCTGCTGCCTCATCTCTTCCCTCTCGGCTTTCTCCTGTGCCTCGCACTGTCGCGCGTGTTCGAAAGATTCCCGCCGGGCGCGGTGCATGCCGTGCTGCAATTGCACCACGCTGCGGCAGAGCCGGTTCAAGACGCGGGATTTGGCCTCGAATTTGGCGTCCACCTCGCCGTTCCATTTGGCGATTAGGGTGCCAAAGCGGGCGGCCAGAATTACGGCAACGTCATCGGCCAGGACGCCTTGCGACGTCTCCTCCTGCATGCCTTCGGCCAACTCGGTCACGTCGCCGGCCTCCTGGCAAAGCTCACGGCGGACCAGCCATTCCTGGAAACCGCCCTGACGCCACTGGCTGAGGTTCTGCTCGCTGATGGGGATGCCGTCGAAGTCTTCTTTGATGATCTCGATGACCTCTTCGAGGGCGTTAAGCCAGGGGAGGATTTGGGAGGCTGGTTGGGAGCGGTCGAGGCGTTCGTTCAACAGGTCGCGGATGGAGCGGGGCAGGTGGGCGATTTTACCATTGCGGGGGTTCATAGTTTTGGAGTTTGGTTCAGGTTTTCAGTTTTTCATCATGGCCATATTTAGGCAATACTCAGGATACAACAATATCATAGATATTGTTTGAAACAAGAATTATTTTAAACTAATTTTGTAATCGGATGAGTCGGACTGGTAGGACCTGTCGGACGTGTCGGACGAATGAGACGCTGAATGCTGAAAAATGGAACTGCTGGACGAGGAAGGGCGGGTGCTGGTGACGCGCGACGTGAACAGGGTGCCGGTCCACTGCAAGGCGCGGCTGGCGGGGTGATTTACGCGGACAGCAAGAAACTGCGGCAAACGGACCAGCGCGGACTCATCCGGCGGCTGGTGGAAGTGGTGAAAAAGCACGGCGACGAAGATTTCACCTGCCGTTCGGGCTGGTTGTGATTTTCATTTGCTTTCCAAGGCGCGCACGCCGTTGGCCACCGAACCACCGGACCCCATCCACACAAATTGCCACGCTTTGTCCACAATTATGCTTTTATGCGGGCTTGGCCTTTAAAATCTGCCTTGAACAGCCGCTGGCAATGGTGGTTAAATCGACAACGTCAACAAAATTAAGGTCCAGAGAAACTTTAACACAACAGAATTTGCGTTGCTTCGGCTGCTGTCCGCAAGGAAACGGGAGATTTCAACCACAGGACAGCGTTTGAAGGCACGCCCAGTCGGGCGTGTCCGAAAGCGTTCCTGTGGAGGCATTCCCGTGCCTGTTGCGGAGCGTGATTAGGGCACGCCTCTTTTTTGGCAGCGGCACGGCCACGCGGAACGGAACTCGATGAAATCGAAAGTCATTACTGCAATCGGCATGTTCTCCGTTGGACTATTTTGCAGTCCGGGGTTCACCCATTCACCGGCAAACGCAAATGGGGACTATACTTTTTGCTGGATGGGAAAAGAACAATCGCCGCAGGGGAAATGCAAAGACCGAATGACGGCAAGGTCTCCAACATCGGCACCTTTGTCCTAAATGACTGGATGTTAAAGACAGGCGAAACACTGGCAGGAACATTTTACGCTTTCGCCCCAAACGGGGATATTCTTGTCACCAAGGAATTGAAGGCCAATCTCGACAGTAACGGCATTTCGGATGACGGACGCATTGCGTTTTGCGGGACTTGTATGAGCAATTACAAGGATCACAGCGACAAAACATTTGTCTTTGACTTGGACAGTAAAACATTGCTCTCCACGATTGAGGGCCAAGCAGGAAAGATCAAAGTCCAGAATTTAGTGAAGCGCCTAAAACAGGGGACTCAATCGCTGACTGATTGACAACAGGGCAGCGGCCTTGCTTCTTCGATTGCCACGCCGAATGATTCCATTTGGCGTGACAATCCGTTGGTGAGCCAATGGTGACTTCGCTTTCACATGCTTAAACATTGTGGTTTGCCATCGCCTTTACTACCACAGGTTGTGACGCTGGATTTTCGACCATTTTCACCATTGACGCCAGTCCTGTTTTGCACCAAATTTCCAACATGTTATGGACAAAAGATTTGACATTGAAACCTTCATTCAAGGCTGCGTTGGCTTGTCATACGTCGAAGTAATAGCCAAGGCCCAAGAGCAGGAGCGATGGGCGGAATCCATGACAGCACCACACAGGCGCGGCGCACCCAAAAACCGCGCTGCTGGCACAAGTCGATTTGCCGCGGAGTTGCGTTCATTGCTCTTTTACCTGTATCATGGCACCAAGCCGATGACAGGAGACTTTATCCTGTATGAGCCTTTAGTGCGTTCTCTTGTGGAGCGCGGCGAATTCAAGCCAGAGGCGCTTGACATTTTCTGAAATGGTTTTCAAACAAGCGCAACAATTCCACGAAGCAGGGGTAATTAATTCAAAGTAGCCCGCTACCCTTACTCAATGTTGATTGACAAAACGCCTGCAGTTCGGCATGTTCGTGGGCCTGATGAGTGACACGGTTAAAACACAAAGCGACACAAAATCCGGCCCGCGAAAAATCCGGTGGGGCGTGCTCGGCTGCGCCCGCATTGCGCGGGAAGCCGTCATGCCAGCAATCCAACGGTCCTCCAATTCCGTGCTGTTCGCCGTGGCCTCGCGGCAAGAATCCAAACTGGCCGAATGCCGCGCCCAATTTCCCGCGTCGGCGTTCTACAAGGGCTACGATGAAGTGCTGCGCGACCCCGCGGTCGAAGCCGTCTATGTCCCGCTGCCCAATTCATTGCATCGGGAATGGACGATCCGCGCCGCGGAACACGGGAAGCATGTTCTGTGCGAAAAACCGCTCGCTTTGGACGCAGCCGAGTGCCGCGATATGACCGCCGCTTGCGCCGCCAATCATGTGTGGCTGATGGAGGCTTTCATGTATCGCTACACCGGCCGCACCCGGCAGGTCCTCGAAGTGCTGCGCAGCGGCGCGCTCGGCGAAATCAAGTTCATCGGTTCGACTTTCCGCTTTTTGCTCGGCAACCCGGATTCCATCAAATTCAAACCCGAGCTGGGCGGCGGCTCTCTTTATGATGTCGGTTGCTACCCGGTCAATTTCACCGGCATGGTGATGGACGAAATCACTGGCGGCCACCCGGGAGGGGCGGCGCCGGAGAGCATTTCCGCGCAAGCGGTGCGGCAGGGCGGCGTGGACGTGATTTATTCCGCGCTGCTCAAGTATCCGTCCGGGGTGATCGCCTCCTTGAACTGTGGATTCAACGCGCAGAAACGGGTTGGCTCGGAAATCGTCGGGACCCGCGGCGCGCTGGAAATTCCCGACACGTTCTTCGACAATCCCGGCGTGTTGACACTGACCACGGGAGAGGAACGCCGCGAAATCCAGGTGGCGCAAAGCGACCGGTATCGTCTGGAAGTGGAGGATTTTGCCGGGGCCATTTTGGAGAAGCGCGCGCCGCGCCTGGCCCTGGCTGAAACGGAGCGGAACATGGAGGTTCTGGACGCCCTCCGGGCGGGGGCGGCTTGAGGCTGCCACCTTTGGATGGAACAAACCCCTCTCCCTAACCCTCTCCCCACTTCGTGGGGCGAGGGAATTGGCAAATCCCGATGTGGCAGTGTCGAGATGCGCTCCCTCCGGGACGCTGCGAAATAGTTTCATTGAAATCCGGCCAGGCTTCGCGCATTCTCGGCGCATGAGATGGTTTGCTCTGGTTTTGTTGATTCTGGCCGGCTCGTTTGTCGGTTGTGAAAAGAAATCCGAAGTCCCGCCGGTTTCAGCCGCGCCGGCACAGCCGGCCCAGCCTGCCTTGCCGACGAAGGCCCAGCCCCAGTTGAAGACCATCCGCCTTTGGCTCGGGGCGGAGGAACTGATAACGGAACTGGCGTTGACCGCCGAGCAGGTGCAGACGGGCATGATGTTTCGCACCAATATGGCCGAAAACGCCGGCATGTTGTTTGTCTTTAACAGGCCGATGCAGGCCTCGTTTTGGATGAAGAATTGCCCTTTGCCGCTAACCGCCGCCTATATCAATCCAGAGGGCAGTATTGTCGAAATAAACGATTTGCAACCGCAGGACACCAACTCCGTCGTGGCCGCTTCGGACGATGTGCAGTACGTTCTGGAGGTGAACCAGGGCTGGTTTACGCGCCATCATATTGGCACCGGAACATTGGTGCGGAGTGAGTTCGGCAGCCTGCCGGAAACTTTTTTCCGGCGGAGCCAATAAACAGGGTCTTCCTTCGGGACGAATATGAGAATCGCCCTGGCCCAAATCAATACAACCGTGGGCGACCTGGTCGGCAACGAAGCCAAAATCATGGAAGGCACCCGGCGCGCGCAGGCCGAAAAGGCCGACGTCGTGCTGTTTCCCGAATTGACGACGACGGGCTATCCGCCGCGCGACCTGTTGCTCAAGCCGGATTTCATTGTCAAGAATCTTGCCGTCCTGCATCGCCTCGCCGCCGCCAGCGCGGAAACGGCCCTGGTGGTCGGGTTCGTGGGTGAAAACAGGAACCGCCCTGGCCGGGACGTGACCAACGCGGCGGCGCTGCTGCACGGTGGAAAAATCGCCGCCACGCGCGTCAAGACTTTGCTGCCCAACTATGATGTTTTCGATGAAGACCGCTATTTCGAGGCGGCGCGGGACAATCTTCCCGTGACCATTGCCGGGTCGGCCTGCGGCCTGACCATTTGTGAGGACATCTGGAACAACGAGAGTTTCTGGCCGCAGCGGCGTTATCCCGCCGATCCCGTTGCCAGCCTGGTTTCCGCCGGTGTGGGCTGCGTGCTCAACATCTCCGCTTCCCCCTGGCATGTGGGCAAGGAAAAACTGCGCTACGACATGCTGGCCAGCCTCGCCATCAAAGCGCGGCGGCCTGTGGCCCTTTGCAACCTGATCGGGGGCAACGACGAATTGCTTTTCGACGGCGGAAGCATGCTTTTCAATGCGGAGGGCAAGTTGATTGCCAGGGCAAAGTCGTTCGCGGAAGACTTCGTGGTGGCCGACGTGGAGACGGGCCAGCCGGTGGCAAAGCCGGACGCCAGCGACGAAGAAAACGTCCATGACGCGCTGGTGCTCGGGCTGCGCGATTATTTCCATAAATGCGGCTTTAAATCCGCCGTGCTGGGACTGAGCGGAGGCATTGACTCCTCCGTCGTGGCCTGTCTGGCGGTTGCCGCGCTTGGGCCGGAGCACGTCCATGGCATATCGCTTCCCTCGCAATTCTCATCCCAGGGCAGCCTGGATGACGCTCAACTTCTGGCGAAACGCCTGGGCATCCGCTACGATGTGATTCCCATCCAACCGGCGTTCGAGGCGGTGCGTCGGCAGATGAAACCCGTTTTCAGGGGCCGCCCCGAGGATACCACGGAGGAAAACATTCAGGCGCGGTTGCGCGGGGTGATTCTCATGGCGTTGTCCAACAAGTTCGGTTCGCTGCTGCTGACCACCGGCAACAAAAGCGAGTTGGCCGTCGGTTACTGCACTCTTTATGGCGATATGTGCGGCGGGCTGGCCGTGATCAGCGATGTGCCCAAGACGATGGTCTATCGCCTGGCTCATTGGATCAACCGCGCCAGCGAAATCATTCCGCAGTCGTCCCTGACCAAAGCCCCGTCGGCGGAATTGCGTCTCAATCAAACCGACCAGGACAGCCTGCCGCCTTACGACATTCTCGACGCCGTTCTCGATCATTATGTCGTGCATGGCCGGTCCATGGCCGAAATCATCCGGCTGGGTTTCGAGGAGAAGACCGTCAGGCAGGTCATCCGTTTGATCGACGTGAACGAATACAAACGCCGTCAGGCCGCCCCTGGTTTGAAAGTGACCACCAAAGCTTTCGGCGTGGGCCGGCGATTCCCCATTGCGCAGCGTTATCGTGAAGCGTGAAGGGCCTGTTCAGGGACCAAAGCCACTGGCTTGGCGAACTGGTTGCGGCTTCTGTTCAGGCATTTGGGCCGGGTTGGCCTGAGCGAAGAACTTGAGCGCGAGGTCGTTGGCTTTCCGGCCGGAGACGCGCAGACGCAGAGCATTGCGGGCAAAGCGCGGCTGGATATGATCCTCGTAGCGCAGGGCGGCGATTTCGGCTGTTGCTTCCTGCAGGTCTTTCGCGTTGCCAAAATAGTGGGCGAAAAGAAGGTCCCGTTCGAAGTAATCGGACTTGATCCGGCGGAGCAGGGGGGCCATCAGCCGGGCATGGGGATAGAGGCACTTCTGGAACGCCAGCTTGTCAAACTCAGAGAGCGAACAACCGTGTTGTTCGCAGAACAGTGTTCTCAAGTCGCGATTGGATGGCGAACCGGGAATTGTCACTTATAGACGACATTATATATATTCCGCCGACCTGTCTGTAGGGCGCTTTCCCCATGCTTTCGTGATGGACAACCTTACAAGCCTTTCCTTGATTTTGGCGCTGTTCGCCACACTATGTAGTTTGCATGGTGACGTGTGCCAAATCTGAAGAGTTGTTTGCGGAGGCTTTGCGATTTATTCCAGGCGGCGTGAATTCGCCGGTGCGGGCATTTCGCGCTGTCGGCGGCCACCCTTTTTTTGTCAACAAAGCCAAAGGCGCGCATATCTTCGATGTCGATGGCAATGAACTGGTGGACTATGTTGGCACATGGGGGCCGGCCATTCTGGGCCACGCCAATCCCAAAATCATTCAAGCCATCCGGGACGCGGCGGGGCAGGGGACCAGCTTCGGCATTCCCAATCCGCTCGAAGTCGAAATGGCGCGGTTCATCTGCGCCGCCGTGCCGGGACTGGAAAAAGTACGGATGTGCAATTCCGGGACGGAAGCCTGCATGTCCGCCATTCGCCTGGCGCGGGGTTTTGCCAAACGCGATAAAATTATCAAATTTGACGGCTGTTACCATGGCCATGCCGATTCGCTTTTGGTCAAGGCAGGGTCGGGAGCGCTGACTTTTGGCCATCCCGACAGCGCCGGAGTTCCCGCCGCCTTCACCCAGCATACGATTGTCGTGCCCTTCAACGAACCGGAGGCGGTGCGGGCCGTCTTTGACGCCAACCCGCGGCAAATCGCAGGCATCATCGTCGAACCGGTGCCGGGCAACGCCGGTCTGTATCCGCCCAAGCCAGGCTTCCTGGAATTCTTGCGCGACATCACTGCTGGCGAAGGGGCGTTGCTGGTATTTGATGAAGTCATGACCGGTTTCCGCCTGGCCTTGGGCGGCGCGCAGGCGCGTTTTGGCATCCGGCCTGACCTGAGCTGTTTTGGAAAGATAATCGGGGGCGGCCTGCCGGTCGGCGCTTTTGGCGGGCGCGCGGAAATCATGGACTTGCTTGCGCCGCTGGGGCCGGTTTACCAGGCGGGCACTTTGAGCGGCAACCCGCTGGCCATGGCGGCCGGTTTGGCGGCCCTCAAGGAACTTGCCTCCACCAACGCCTACGCCGCCCTGGAAGAATCAGGCGCCGCCCTGGAATCCGGGATGAAAGCCGCCGCCGCGTCGGCCAACATTCCTGTGCAGTTTAATCGCGTCGGCTCGATGTTCTGCGCCTATTTCACCAGCCAGCCGGTGCATAATCTGGCCGATGCCATGACCAGCGACCGCTCGCGTTTCAGCAAATTCTTCCACGGCATGTTGCGTGAAGGCATTTATTTTGCGCCCTCGCAATTTGAAGTGGGATTCATCTCGACCGCGCACAGGGCAGCGGACATCGATAAAACGACTGACGCGGCGGCCCGGGTGATGAAATCTATATAATAACATGCGCATCCTCGCCCTCGATCACGGCACAAAGCGAATCGGCGTCGCCATCAGCGACGAGACGGCCATCATCGCGCAGCCGCTCGAGTTTCTGGCCGCCGAACCGCTGGAGGATTTTCTGAAGCGCCTTGAGGTTATTGTTGACAGCAAGCAGGTCGGAGAAATCCTGGTCGGCATCCCGCGCAACATGAACGGCACTTATGGCCCGGCGGCGGTCAAGGCACGGGAATTTGTGGAGTGTTTGAAGGGAGCTTTTGCCGTCCGCGTCACAACATGGGACGAGCGGCTGACCACGGTGCAGGCCAACCGCGCGCTGATCGAAACGGGCATGCGGCGCGAAAAACGCAGGGAGCGCGTGGACCAAACCGCGGCGGCGATTCTGCTGCAAAGTTACCTCGACAGCCTCAGCCGGTGAAATTCAAGCTGATCATCGCCTACGATGGCGCCGGTTACGCCGGCTGGCAGGTGCAAAAGACTGGAGTGGGCGTCCAGCAGCGCGTCGAGGAGGCGATCTCCAAAATCTTTCCCGGCGCGTCCCGGCTGCACAGTTCCAGCCGCACCGATGCCGGGGTGCATGCCCTTGGCATGGTCGCGCAAGTCGAAATTCCGGACGATCAGGACAGAATGCCCGCGCCCAAAATGGCGATGGCCATCAATGCCTATTTGCCCCGTGACATCCGCGTCATGGCCGTGGCGCGCTGCCGCGCTGGTTTCGACGCGCGGTTCGACGCCAAAGGCAAACAATATCGCTACTTCGTTTGGAACGGGCCGGCCATGAACCCGCTCCTGCGCCAGCAGGCCTGGCACGTCCCCCGGCCCCTCAATCTCGCTGCCATGCGCGCCGCCGCCAGGCTCTTCGTCGGAAAGCACGACTTCAAATCATTGGCCGCGACCCGCAACTATGAAATGAAATCCACCGTGCGCACCTTGCGCCGCTGCGACATCCGGCGCAACGGCCCGCTCCTGACCTTTGTCATCGAGGGGGACGGTTTTCTCTACAAAATGTGCCGGGGGATCGTCGGCACACTGGCCCAAGCCGGGCAGGGGAAGATCGCGCCGCGGGAAATCAAAAATATTTTGCGAAGGAAAGACCGCCGCGCCGCGGGCATGACCGCGCCCGCCCACGGGCTGGTCTTGTGGAAAGTGTTTTATTGACAGATGAACATTGTCCTGCTGGAGCCGGAAATTCCGCCGAACACGGGCAACATCGCCCGCCTCTGCGCCGCTTCCCGCTCCACCCTGCATTTGATCGAGCCGTTCGGCTTCGAGCTGGATGACGCGCGCCTCAAACGCGCCGGTCTGGACTATTGGGAACACCTGACCTGGCATCGCTGGCCGGACTGGGCCGCCTTTCAAAGACAACTGCCCCCCGGCGCGCGCCTCTGGCTGATCGAATCGCATGGCGCGCGGCATTATGCGCAAGTGGAATATCAGCCCGGCGACTACCTCGTTTTTGGCCGCGAAACCGCCGGCCTGCCTAAAAAAATCTTGGAACAGTACCGCGATCAGTGGCTGCGCATACCGATGTTCCATGAAGGCGTCCGTTCGCTGAACCTGTCCAATTGCGTCGCCTTGGTCCTATACGAGGCCCTGCGCCAGCAGGGATTCGAGGGAGAGTTTTGAAGAGAATTAAGAAGTAAGAATTATGAATTAAGAAAACACTGACTTCTTACTTTCCCCCCAATTTCTCTCGCATTTGCGGCAGTAAAGCATAGATTGAAAGAATCGGGCGATTAGCGCAGTGGTAGCGCAGCACCTTTACACGGTGAAGGTCGGGGGTTCGAATCCCTCATCGCCCAATCTTATTTCTCCATCGTCACATCCCCGCCGGTGATCCGCTCCAAATGGCCGTGCTGTCCGCGCAGCAGCAGCGCCCCGTCCGCGTCCAGCGATTCCGCTCGGCCGCGAATCACCCGGTCGCCCACGCGGATGCTGACCTGCGAGTCGATTGTCGTGCAATGCTCCTGCCATTGCTCGGCAATGACGTCGAATTCCCCGCGCTTGATCCGCTCGTAATCCCGGTCCAGTTCGCGCAGGATGGCCACGGCCAGTCCGGCGCGGTCCACCATCTGGCCGGACTCAATTCTTATTGACGTTGCCGTTTTGCGCAGCGCGATGGGGATTTCGCCCGTCTCCTGGTTGACGTCGAGGCCGATGCCGAGAATGACCTCCTTCAGATGGTCCACCTCCGCGCTCATTTCCATCAGAATTCCGGCGATCTTTTTGCCACGGATCAAAAGGTCGTTGGGCCACTTGATCTCCGGGACAATGCCAGTTTGCAGCGTGATGGCGCGGGCCAGCGCGGTGGCAGCGGCGATGGTCAATTGCGTCGCCGCCTGGGGCTGGATGCCCGGCCGCAGCAAAACAGAGAACCAAAGCCCTTTCCGCGCCGGCGAAATCCAGCGGCGGCCCATCCGTCCGCGCCCCTTGCTTTGCGATTCCGCAAAAACCACCACGCCCTCCTTCACCCCGCCCCGCGCCAGGCGGGCCACGACGTCGTTCGTCGAAGTCGTTTCCTCGAATACCTGGATTTCCCGGCCAATGACCCGGGTCCGCCCCAGGCGCGAATACATGTCATCGGCGTGCAGCACGTCGGGCACACTTAACAGGCGGTAGCCCAGATGCGGGCCGGCTTCGATGTCGTAACCAACGGCGCGCAAATCCTCGATGTGCGCCCAAACGGCCGCGCGGCTCACGCCGAGCTTACGCGCCAGGTCCTCTCCTGATACGCCCCAAGGCGCTCCGCGCAAGGCGGACAAAATATGGGAATCGATCCTGATGTCCTTCGGGGTCATGTGCGGAAATCCAGCGCAATGTCCACCGCCGGCGCCGAATGGGTCAGCGCACCGACAGAAATGAAATCCACCCCGGTCTCGGCAATGGCGCGGACCGTTGCCAAATTGACCCCGCCGCTGGCCTCGGTTTTAGCGCGTCCAGCAATCATCCGCACTGCGGCCCGCAACTCCTCGTTGGACATGTTATCGAGCAGGATCACATCGGCCCCGGCTTGGCAGGCCTGCCCGGCCTGTTCGAGGGTGTCGGCCTCCACTTCCACGGTCAGTTTCGGGAATTGCGCGCGCGCCCGCCGCACCGCCGCCTCGATGGCATTGGGCGCTTCCCCGCGCAATGCCGCCAGGTGATTGTCCTTGATCAAAATACGGTCAAACAAGCCAAGGCGATGATTGACGCCGCCGCCGCATTGGACGGCATATTTCTCCAAAAGCCGCCAGCCGGGGGTGGTCTTGCGGGTGTCGAGAATCTGCGCGCCCGTCCCGGCCACTGCTGCGACAAACCGCGCCGTCAACGTTGCCACGCCCGACAGCCGCTGCACGAAATTCAACGCCACGCGTTCGGCGGTGAGAATGCCGCGGGCCGGGCCTTGAACAGCCAACAACTCCTGGCCTTTGCCAGCGTGCTCCCCGTCCTTGGCCGTCGGGGCCAGGATCAACTTTGCGGAAACCTCCTTGAACACCGCTTCTGCCAGGGGCAACCCGCAAACCACCAGCGGCTCCCGCGCCACCATCACGGCGGAAGACACGGCATCAGCCGGCACCGTGGCCAGGGTCGTCACATCGCCCGGGCCGATGTCTTCGGCGAGCGCGGCCCGGATCATTTGCGGATCAAAGTTCAAAACCAAATCCAAACGTTGAAGCTTTAAACCCGCTTCGCAAGCGCAAAGTTGAAAATGCGAGGCTTTTCCCGATTGTTTTCAAGTTGCCTTTCACAGAAATGCCATATGGGGTGAACACCCCATGGCGTTCCAATCGTTCTTATGTCAGGGTCGCCTCTCAGCATGTAAAACTTATGAAAACGAATGAGCTTTTCCCGGACGAGGTGACCGTTGCCCCGAATTGTTCGGAGTATGAGTTAAACATCGTGGGAGTTTATCAGGACCCGCTGACCCAGAGCTGGGGGGTGCCGATGTGTCGCCTGGCAACGCAACTGGCTGGAGAGGATCGCATTCGAAACACATGGTACGATGTCCACTCCCTGGCCGATATTGATATATTTTTGGATGCCATTCGTGCAGCGCTTGTGGCCGACGTAATTGTGATTGCCACGGGCGAAATCGAATGGATGCAAACTTGGCGGTTTAGAATGGGATCTTCTTCCAGTGGATTTTCTTCGACAGATTCGCTGAAAATTCTTCTTCCTTCTTCTCCGCTCTGACTTTTCTTGCGGCTGGATTTTCTTCCGTTCTTCGACGCCGGTTTCCGATACTGGTTCCTTTTCATTTTGGAACCGATGAAGCCGCCGCAACCCCGACGCAAGTGCTTGCACTGCAAGGAACTTTTTCTTCCCGATTACCGGGGTGGACAACGCCAGTGCTACTGCCTCGAACCCGATTGCCGCAAGGCCAGGAAGCGCGACCTCATGCGGGCTTGGTTGGCCAAGCCGGAGAACCAAAATTATTTCCGGGATGAGCAGAACGCCCAGCGAGCCCGCGATTGGCAGAAGGACCATCCTGGCTACTGGAAAAACACTGCTCGCTACCGGCGCCGTACCTTACAAGACGGCTGCTCGGAGCAAGTTACTGCCGTTCAAGAAGTTGCGAAAACCGTTCCCGACCGTACCTTACAAGACCTCTGTTCGATGCAAATCCCTCTATTTGTGGGGCTTATCTCCATGTTCGTCGGCAGTACCTTACCAGACGACATCGCCACCAGCACCCGGCGACTGGTAAGCAAGGGACACGACATTCTGGGCATGGTGCCCGGCATGAACCTTGAAAGATTATTGCATGAAAAAACGTGTCCTCAATCCGGAGCGACTCCGGAAAGTCCCGCCCCAGTTCAGTTGGATCGACCACCGGTTGGTGCAGGAAAATTACTTCCTCCGGTGTGATCACTCGGCCTGGGCGCTCTATCTGTTCCTGGCCAGCGTCGCCGATGCCGACGGACTGAGCTACTACTCCGACGCCTCGCTGATGCGGCGCTTGAAAATGGATTCGGTCAGTCTTTCGGCCAGCCGCCAGCAACTGGTCCAGGCCGGACTGGTTGCGTATGAAAAACCTCTCTACCAAGTTTTAAGTTTGGAGCCTGCCGGTTCGGCCCGGTCGGGCCCGATCAGCGTGGGCGAGATTTTGCGCAAGGCGATGGGAGGTGCGGCATGATTGACTATCAAACCTATTGCCAGATTCGGGATTTGTTCACCGTCAAGAAGCTGGGCCTGCGCCAAATTGCCCGCGAACTCAAACTGGGTTTGAACACGGTGCGCAAGTGGGCCCGGCGGGAGAGTTTTAAGCCCGCCGCCATGCCCCAGCGCCCCAGCAAACTTGATCCGTTCAAGGGCGACATCGTCCGCCTGTTGGAACAGCACGCTTACTCGGCCCAGCAGATTTTCCAGCAACTCAAGGAACGGGGCTTCCAAGGACGCTACACCATCATCAAGGATTTTGTGCGCCAGGTGCGCCCCAAACCGCGGACGGCGTTCCTGACGCTTCACTTTGCCCCCGGAGAATGCGCCCAAGTGGACTGGGGCTGCGCCGGTTCGGTTCCGGTGGGCTCCACCCAGCGCCGCCTTTCCTTTTTCATCATGGTGCTGGCCTTCAGTCGTAAAATGTATCTGGAGTTCACCCTGGCCGAGACGCTGGAGCATTTTCTGTCATGTCACCAGCACGCGCTGGAATACTTCGGTGGGGTGGTGGATCAGGTTTGGGTCGATAATTGCAAGGTCGCCGTTTTGAGCCGGGCCGGCGGCTCGATTGTGTTCAATCCTCGTTACCTGGATTTTGCCAACCATCACGGCTTTCAAATCCGGGCCTGCGGCCCATCTCAGCCCCAGGAAAAAGGACGCGTGGAGAATGGCGTGGGCTATGTAAAGAAGAACTTTCTCCACGGCCTGCCACTGTCGGATTTTCAAGCCGTCAATCCGGCGGCGCGCTATTGGCTGGACTCAGTGGCCAATGTCCGGGTCCACGGCCAAACCCAAAAGACGCCCCAGGAACTCTTTGCCCAGGAAAAGCTCAAACCCCTCCATCCGTTGCCTTATGAAGCGGCCGTTGTGGGCCCCGTCCGGATCAACAGCCAGTTCCGCATCATCGTCGATGGCAACCGCTATTCGGTTCCCTGTCAATATGCGTCCAGCCAGCTCACCTTGAAACGGTTCGCCGACCGGCTCCTGGTTTATGACAAAGAAAAACTGGTCGCCGAACATGTGCGCCGTTACGACCGCAACCAGGACTACGAGTTGCCCGACCATGTGGCACCCTTGCTCTTGCACCGGAAAAGGGCACGCGAGCAAAAGCTCTTCCTGCGGTTTTTGGCCCTGTGCCCCAAGGCTGACGATTACTATAAGCAGTTGGAACAGCGGCGCCTCAACCCCAAACATCACGTCCAGAAGATCGTCGCCTTGAGCGAGCTCTACGGCATCGAAGCCGTGGCCCGCGCCATGGAAGATGCCTTCACCTATCAGGCTTTTTCCTGCGAATACATCGCCAATATTTTACAGCAACGCCAGCATCCGCCGGCGGAACCCGGCGCATTGCACCTGACCCGACAACAAGACCTCCTGGATCTGGATCTGCCCGCTCCAGACCTCTCCATTTACGACTCCAAGAACCATCCAGACTCCCCAGCCCACTATGAAAGATGATCAACTCGGCACTTACCTCCTTTACCTCAAACTCTCCTATTTTCAGGAGCACCATCAATCAACGGCCCAGGAGGCGGCGGAGAAAAACTGGCCACCACTGGACTTTTTAAGCCGCCTGGTCGAGGGCGAGGCGCTCCGGCGGAAGGATCGGGCAACCCAACGCCGCATCCAGGCAGCGCGCTTCCCCGTGATTAAATCCCTCGAACAGTTCAACTGGACCTGGCCCAAAAAGATCAATCGCCCCCATGTGCAAAATCTCTTCCGCCTCTCCTTTCTCAAGGACAAGGCCAACGTCATTTTCATGGGCGGGGCCGGACTTGGAAAAACCCACTTATCGACCGCGCTGGCCTATGAGTGCTGTCTGGCCGGTCACACGGTGCTGTTCACCACCGCCATCGACATCGTCAACACCCTGGCGGCGGCTCAATCCACCCACCGCCTCAAAGCCGAACTCAAGAAATACATCCACCCAGACCTCGTTTTGATTGACGAACTTGGATATTTGCCGATCGATAAAATCGGCGCCGACTTGCTCTTCCAAGTCTTCAGCCAGCGGTACGAAACCGGTTCGACCATCGTCACGACCAATCAGCCCTATAAAAACTGGCCCAAAATCTTCAACAACGACAGCACCCTGACCAGCGCCGTGCTGGACCGGCTCCTGCACCACGCAGAAACGGTGATAATCGATGGGAAAAGTTACCGCATGAAGGATCAGATCGAAACACCTTAGGCTCAGATCAAAGCCTTGTTGAAGCTACTCTGAAATCGACAAATACGCCGCAAACGAAAGGAGCATCCCCACGCTTATCAACACCACGCAATAGCCCTTCTTCTTCTGCCCCCTCCGCAGAAGGGACAGAGAATAAATCAAGCCTCCGGTTGAACCGAGCATGAGTGTGACAACGAGCGCACAGTATAGTTTTTCATTCATGACCGTCACTCCGCTACTCCGCTGACCATGTCCACTTTTAAGCCGCTGACCTCTGCGAATCAAATATACCACGCTCCGACATTATCTGCATATTCAAATCGGCACTTTCACCCGGTCCCGTTGTCAACCGCCAGGATTGCATCCCGTCCTCGCCGCCGCTCACA